>CBFGQM010000042.1:0-21639 GCA_965650905.1 uncultured Streptomyces sp.
TACCGCGGAGGAGCAGCAGGCCAGGCTGCGGCGCGAACGGGCCGAGCAGCGCCGCGCCCGCGCCGGTCTGCCCCGGCGCCCGTACCAGGACCCGAGGCGCTGGCGCTCCGGCCCGCTCGGCACCCGGGACCGCGCCCTGTTCGCGCTGGCCGCGCTGCTCACGCTGGTCACCCTGCTGTGGGCGGCCGTCGAGGTGCGGGTCGCCTTCACGGGGGAGCACCCGACGCTCGCCTCGTGGGGGACCGGCCAGGAGGGTGCCTCGTACCAGTCGCAGTATGTCCTGGTGTGCGCGGCGGCCTGCGCGCTGGCCTCGCTGTCCTCGCCGGCTGCCGCCCGCCGGGTGTTCAGGTGGGCCGTCGCCGTGGTCCTCGTGCTCGGCCTGTGGCCGCCGCCGGTGGAGCCCGCGCGCGCCGTGAGCATGCCCGTGGTGCCCGACCTGTTCACCGGGTTCGCTGACACCTGGGGCCACGCGGCGTTCTGGGCGGCACTGCTGCTGGCCCTGCCGCTGAGCCTGTACGCGGGCGGATTCGCCGTGCGCCGCACCCGGCGCGCCGCGCGATGACCGCCCCGGCCACCACGCCCGGCCCGCCGGAGATCGCCCCCGGCGCCGGGCCGCCCGAACTCCTCGACCACGCCGAGCGGTTGCTCGAACACCACGACGAGCAGGACCGGCCCGGGGAGGCGGGCGGCTCCTGGCGCCGCTGCCGCGACGTACTGCTGCGCGCCCGCGACCTGCTGGAGCGCCAGGCGTCCGACGCCGACCCGGCCGCACTGGCCCGCGCCCGTTTCCTGCTGGGCCTCACCCTGTCGGTGGGATACTGGCAGGCCGTGGGCGGAAACGCCGACGCGTACGGAATCCAGGACCCGCACACCCTCCGCCGCACCGCCCTCACCCTCCTCGCCCTGTCCCGAGCCACCCTCCCGCAGAACGACCCGACCTACGCGACCGCCTGCGTACGCCTGGGCCTGATGCTCCACGCCCGGTACGAGGACACGCTCGCCGCCACCGACGACGACACGGGCATACGAGCTTCCGCCGAAGAGCTCACGCACACAAAAGCGTGCGACGACGACCTCGACGAGGCCGTCACCGTCTTCGATGACGGCTTGCCGTTGCTCGAAGACGAACCCCACCCCGGTCTGTTCATCGCCTACGGCTGTGCGCTCGCCGACCGCTACGACCGCGACCGCGCCCCCGACGACCTGCGTCGCGCGCAGGCCGTGCTGGAGGCGGTGCTCGACGGGCTGCGGCCGGCCGGGTGGGAGCCCGCCGAGGACGGGGCGGGCTCCTGGGCGGACGAGGCCGACGAGCTGGAGACCGAGGCGCGGGTCCGGCTGGTCCGGCTGCTGCAGCAGTCACCGGAGGCCGCCGACGCCGAACGGGCGGACCAGCACCTGGAGTTGCTGGCGGCGACCCTGCCGGACGAGCACGCCGCGCGGATCTTCGCCGCCGGGCACCTGGTCGACGTGTACCGGGAGCGCGGCGGCGGACGCGTCCGGCCCGAGGATCGCCCCGCGTACCTCGCACGGCTGCGCGACCTGTACCGCCTCCTCGACCCCGAGGGCCCTGACCGCGCCCGGGCGGCGGCGATGCTGGGCGCCGCGCTCGCGGAGCGGGACGAGTCGGCCGGGCCCGGTTCCGTGCCGACGGCGGAGAACGAGGAGGCGGTCGAGCTGCTGCGGGAGGCGCTTGACGGCCTGGCCGACGACGGGCTGCGGCCGACGAGCCACGCTCTCCTCGGCTGTCTGCTGAACTCCCTGCACGAGCGCCATCCCGAGCGGTACGACAACGACGAGGCCCTGCGCCATCTGGAGCGCGCCGTCGAGCTGTGCCCGGACGACGACCCGATGCGCAGCGACCTGCTCAACCAGCTCGCGCACGCCGCCATCGTGCGCGATGAGGGGGGCCGCGCCGACCTGGAGGGCGTCGACCGCACGATCGCCCTGCTGAACGAGTCCATGCGGGTGCCGTCGGGGTCGCCGGGCTTCGGCTCGCAGGCGCACGGGGCGTACGCCGCCGCGCTCAGTCAGCGCCACGCGCTGTCCAACTCGGCCGACGACCTGGACGCGGCGATCCGCCATCTGACGGCGGCGTTTCGGCAGACCGCGGTCGACGACGTGAACCGGGTGGTGTACCTGCAGAACCTGGCCGTCAACCTCTACCAGCGCTACCAGGCGGGCGGCGACCTCCAGGACCTGGAGACCGCCGCCCGCTACATGCGGGAGGTCAGCGCCATCCTCGAGGGCGGCGACACCGGTGTGCCCATCGATCTGTATCTGGTCGAGCGGGACCGGCCGTACCTCGAACACGGCCTCGCACAGCTGCAGTTCATGCTCGCCATGACGGCCGGCAGCCAGCCCGGCATGGCGGCGGCGGTCGAGGCGATGCGCCGGCTGCGGGACTCCGTACCGGAGGACGACCCGGCGCGCCTCCCGCTCGACGCGGACTTCGGCCTGATGCTGCTGGTGCGTTCCTTCTACGGCGGCACCGTACGGGACCGCCTTGACGGTCTCGTCCTCATGTCGGAGAGCGTGGAGGCGTTGCCCGACAACCACCCCGACCGGCCCAGGCTGCTGCTGCGCACGGCAGGCGCGGTGCTGATGACGTCGTTCACGCCGTACAACAAGCGGGGCATCGAGTCGGCGGAGAAGATGCTGCGGGACGCCATCGCCGCCGTGGCTCCGGAGAGCCAGGAGGGGCTGCGGGCCGGCGCGTTGTACGCGATCCTGTGCCACAGCCGCTTCCTCCACGGGCGCGCTCCCGCCGACGCCGATCGGGCCGTCGAGCTGGCCCGTGCCGCGCGCGAGCGCATCGCGGACCGGCCCCCCTCTCCGGTGGGCACCCTCCTCTCCCATGTCCTTGCCGATGCCCTGCGGGCCCGCTCGGCACCCGGCGACGACGAGGCCGCACGGCGCACGGGGATCGCCGGACTGCGCGAGGCGGCCACCGTCGTACTGCTCCAGGCCGCCGCCGAACCGGCGCTCCAGATGGCCCGCACCGCCTCCGACCGGGCGCTGCAGATCGCCCGCTGGTGTCTGGCGGACGGCGATCTGGCCGCTGCCGTGGAGGCGTTGGAGCTGGGCCGCGGCCAGGTGCTGCACGCCTCCACGGCCACCGCCGACGTGCCCGCCCTGCTGCGTGAGGTCGGCCGGGCGGATCTCGCCGAGGAGTGGGAGGGCGGCTGCTGGGCGCCGGCTCCGCCCGACCTGGGGGCGCTGCTGGACGGCCCCGGCTCGCTCCTCGGCGCGCTCGGCGAGGGGGCCGAACTGCCGCTCCCGGACGACCTGCGCCGGCGTACGCTCACGGCCCTGGCCCGGTCCCGCGCGGGCACCACCCTGATGACCCCGCCCACGGCCGAGGAGATCGCCGCCGCCCTGCGCCGGGCCCGCGCGCACGCGCTCGTCTATCTGCTGCCGCCCGGCGGCGGCCACGGCGGCACCGCGGTCGTCGTCACCCGCGAAGCCTGCGTCGGCACGGTCGATTTCGGCCTTCAGCGGCACGAGGGCCTCGACATCCTGGAGGCCTACCGGGAGGCCCACCGCCGCCGCCAGGCCGCACTGGACCAGGAGCCAGGCCCAAACGCCCAGGAGACGGCGCACACCCGATGGCGCTCCGCGCTGGAGGAACTGTGCGACTGGGCCGGGCCGGTGGTGATGGCCCCGCTCGCCCGCTCGCCCCTCATCCGGGAGGCGGGCCCCGAACCCCACCTGGTTCTGGTCCCGTTCGGCGATCTCGGCGGTATCCCCTGGCACGCGGCCCTGCTCAGCAGCGGCCTGCGCCACGGCGGTCGCCCGGTCCGCGCCGTCGAACGCCTGACCCTCTCGTATGCGGCCTCCGCCCGCCAGTTGCACGAGGTGCTGAGCCGCCCCCGGCTGCCCCTCAACACCCGTCCGGTGATCGTCGGTAACCCGGACGGCACCCTGCCCGGCGCCGCCACCGAGGCCCGCCAAATCCACAACTTTCTTTATCCAGAGGGCCAGTTGCTCGGCAGGGTGCGCCGCGCGGCCGGACCGGGGACCCCCGCCGAGGTACTGGCCGCGCTGCCGGGCGGGCGCGAGGGAGCCGGAGCGTCCGTCCTCCACCTGGCCTGCCACGCCCGCCCCTCGGGCAACTCCCCCCTGGACGCCTGCCTGTTGCTGGCGCAGCCCGAAAGCGGGTCGGGCCGGCTTCCCGTCGGCGAGATTCTCCGCCAGGCCCGGGGCCGACCGCCCGGTGCCCCCGGCGGCCTGGTGGTCCTCGACGCCTGCGTCAGCGACCACACCACCGGTCACTTCGACGAGGCCCTCACCCTCTCCACGGCGTTCCTCGCCGCCGGGGCCACCGGGGTCGTCGGCTCGCGCTGGGAGGTTCCCGACAGCCTCACCGGTCTCATGATGTACGTCTTCCACGACCGCCTCCGTACGGGAGCCACCCCGGTACGGGCGCTGCGGGAGGCACAGTTGTGGCTGCTGGACCCTGATCGCGAGGTCCCCGCGGACATGCCGCGCGCGGTGGCCGACATCCTGCACGACGGTGATCCGGCGGCACTGGAACTGTGGGCGGCGTTCTCCTGCCAGGGACACTGAGTAGGCGTTTGGTATTGATGCGCCCCGACCGTTTCAACTAAATGCGCCCGTATTCGGCGAGGTATTCCAAAAGCCGTACATTCCCAAGGGGATGTACCTCTACTGAACATGCCTGAAAGCTCACTGAAGAAGCCGTCAGGGATACTGAAAAAACACGATGCAGTACGGGAGACCGTGGCACGGGTGTATGTGCGGGGGAGGCGTGATGGACTCGGCCGTGGCGGGCCTGTTGGTGGCGGTGGTGGGCGTGGGCGGCACCCTGGGCTCGGCCTGGCTGACCCAGCGCCGCGGCGACGCGTCCCGTCGTGAGGAGTGGGAACGCCTTGAACGCACCCGCCTCGCCGAACTCACAGCCCGGCAGAGGCAGTCGGGCCTCGATGACCGCAGGGCGGCGTACACGGCGTTCAACGCCGCCGCCCGCCACTACCTGGCGACCCTGAACGACCACGCCCATGTGCTGCGGCTTGGCGCGGACGGCGCGCAGGAGTCGCTCGCCACCCTCGACACGGCCCGCGTCGAGTACCGCCGGCGGTATGCCGAGGCCCAGATGATCGTGCCGGACACGGTGCTGACGGAGGTGCGACAGGTCAATACGCGCCTGGGCTCGGTCTACGGTGCCTTGGCCCGCCTCACGCGCGGCAGGGCACGCGAGGGCGAGGACATCGCCAGCGCGCGGGCCGAGATCAAGGAGGGCTGGAGGCTTTTGTCCCGGATGCGCGCGACCATGCGCGCCGACCTGGACGTGACGGGCCCGTCCCACGGGTGAGACCCGCGGCGCCCCCCCCGCGCGTTCCCCCTCCGGCCGCGCCCGGGGTCTCGGACAACGGGGTGTCGTGGAGCGCCCGGCAGACCTCCCTCACGACCCTGTGGTGCAGCGGAAGCGACGCATGACCGACGGCCCGTACCGGGATGTTGCTGGTCCGGAGGTCCGGATGGGTGAGCCTGGCGCTGCCGGTGGGGATGATCAGCTGGTCGAGATTGCTGTGGATCGCGATGAAGCGCGTCGCGCATCCGGGAGCGGGCTCCGCAAGCTCGGCGAGTATGTCGCTGCCCGGCCTGAGCTGCCGGATCGCCGGGTGCGGAACCGGAACCATGGCGGTCAGCGTGCCGTGATGGGGGGCGCCCAGGGTGACCAGCGTGTGCACACGGGCATCGCCGCCCATGCGCTGCACGTAATACCGGGCGATCAGTCCACCGAGGCTGTGGCCGATCACATGGACCCGCTCATGTCCGCCGTGGTCGCACAGCCGTTCCACTTCCGCGGCAAGCGTCCGTGCGGCGCTGCGGACGTCGGCGGTGAGCCAGCTGTAGTTCAGCATGGCCACATGAGGGAAGCCCGCCTTCCGCAGCTCCCGTCGCAGGACGTGAAAGATCCCCCGGTTGCTGCTCAACCCGTGCACCAGCAGCACCGGGCTTCCATCGATGACGGTCTGCCGGCCGAGCGGATGAGCCGGCGCGGTGCCGCCCGATGGTCGGCCGGCGCGGACGCCGGCACTTCCGCCGCCGACACCGTACGGATACAGGGCCAGGGCGGTGACGATCGCAGCCACCTCCGTGGCGGCTGCGCACACGGCTCCGGTGAGCGCCCGCAGCAAGGACGCGCTCATGCGACAGGGCTGCTGACCGAGGGGATGACGGCGGCTGCCGCACCGGGGCCGGTGACGTCGCTTTGTGTCGTGACGCCACATGTCGCGACGTCGGGTGGCCCGAGGTCGAGCGTCGTCCGTCCTGCTCGCGTGCCACGGTGTCCGAAAAGAAGCATGGGGGACTCCTGCTACGCCTGCGTGGTCAGCTGTCGGGTGCGGATCCGAGAGGGGACCGGCCGCACGAGGCGGCGTGGCTCCGAACCGGATCCTCCTGGTGCCGCGGTGTCCACGCGGACGGGAAGATGGCGAAGGGCCAGGATTCCCGCTGCTTTCACGTCGTACTCACCAAGACCAACCTGGCAGGAACGGGATTCCGTGTCCGGCCGAGGAGGGGTCCGCTCAAGCGGATTGCGAGGACGTTAGACAGATGTTTCTGGCGGCCGCAAGGAAACGTGAGCCAGCTCATGCCGCAGGACTGGCACAATGCCCGAATTTGCTACGAGGGATCCCTTTTTCGGGATCAGCCGCATTTGATGTGTCCTTGTCCGACGTAGCGGGCGAGGGCAGGTTCCCGGCTGCCCTGGTGCAAGAACAACGAGCGGCAGTTACGGTGCCCCTCGGCCGATGTCGATGCGTTCAGTCAAGGGCTGCGAGGTCGTCGGCGGCGCCTCCGCGCCACTCGATCACGAAGAGGGTGGCGTCGTCGGTGGTGCGCCCGCCCCGTTCCTGCTTCAGCGTGTGAGAGAGCCGACGCAGATCCGCCCGTACCCCTTGTGACGGCTCTTCCCCGAGGCGGTTGATGATGTGGATGAGGCGTTCCTCACCGAACGGCTCCCCGCCGGCGACGTGCTCCTCGATGATGCCGTCGGTGTAGCACAGCACTCGGTCGGCTGGCTGGAGCGTGTGCTCTCTGACTCGGGGCGCTTCACCTCCGAAGCCGACGGGCAGCGTCGTGGCGCTTTCCAGCTGCCGCACGACCCGGCCCTCGCGGATCAGCAGCGGTGCAGGGTGGCCCGCGTTGACCAGTTCCATCTCCCCGGTGGCGATGTTCAGGTGCATCAGCTGCGCCGTGACGAAGTGGTCGGGCCCGAACTGCCGGGAGATGGCGTCGTCCATGAACGTGTACTTGTCGGCCAGGCCGATGAACACGCGCCGGGCATGGCGGTAGGCGCCGATGGCGATGGTCGCCATCGCGGCGGCGTCAAGGCCGTGGCCCATCGCGTCGATCACGGCGATGTGCAGGATGTTGTCGTTGAGGGCGTAGTCGAAGCTGTCACCGGCGACGCGGTAGGCGGGCTCCAGGATGCCGGCCACCTTGACCTGTGGCACGGACATCGTCAGCGGCGGCAGCAGGCTCCACTGGATCTCCGCGGACACGCTCATCGGCTCCCGACGCCGGGCCAGGAAGAACTGGTCGGTGTAGGCGTTCTTGGTGACCAGCATGTCGGCGACCAGGCTGGCGAGCCGGCGCAGCAGGCGCCGGTCATCGTCGCCGACGGCGTCCATGGTCAGGGTCATGACGCCCACCTGGTCGCTTCCGTCCAGCAGGGGCAGATACATCCGGACGCCGCCGTGGGCCTGTGGTACCTCGACGACGTCCGCGCGCAGGAAGGCCCGGCCGGCGGGTGAGCTGGCCATCGGCTCGGGCTGGCCCACGTGCAGCTTCTTGCCCGGGAGCGGCACCAGCAGCTCCTGCGCATAGTCCTGGAGCAGGATGGACACGTCACGCCCGCCGATCCCGGCCACCTCCTCCGCGATCAGCGGCGCGATCAGCTGCGGCGGCAACAGCCGCGCCCGATCCAGCAGCAGGCCGAGCAGCCGCTCGCCGAAACCCTCCGACCGGTCCACACCGTCCTCGCCCATGGCCCGGTTCGCCACCGCCTTCCTGCCCTGCGCGCCGGTCGCTGCCTCCGCCACAACGTGACCTGGTCAAGCCGCCGGAGCGGTGCATTAGGCCATGCGCGGCATGTCGGCTCGCGCCTGAACGGGACGGCCGAACCGAACACGTCGTGATCGACGTGGACGCCGAATCGTGGGCGGTCGTATTCCGGGACGGCGCGGGCCGGTCGCCGCCGGACGTCAGCGGCCGCCATGCGTCGGGTTCGCCTCGATCGGGTCGCCACCCAACTCGGGCCGGCAGCGCGGAAGGGACAGCGGATTCCGTGATCGCCGGACGCGGATCATCTCTGTGTGCCACCGTGCGATTGCGCTATGAAGCCGCACCCACCCGTCGAGGAGTACGATGCCCACACCCACCCAAGAGCAGCACGCGGCCGTCGACACCTTCCGGAGTGGGGACCACCTGGTCCTGCAGGCCGGGGCCGGAACCGGGAAGACGACGACGCTGGCGATGCTCGCGGCCAGTACGACCACATCAGGCCGGTACATCGCGTTCAACAAGTCGATCGCGAGCGACGCGGCCCGCAAATTCCCCAGCAACGTGCGGTGCAAGACCGCGCACTCGCTCGCCTTCGGCGCCGTGGGCCGCAGGTACGCGTCCCGTATGAATGCGCCCCGGGTGCCCGGCTGGAAGACCGGTGCCTCCCTGGGTATCGCCCTCAACATGCGCATCCGCATCGGCGAGCGGAACGTCACCAACAAGGCGCTCTCGTACACCGTCCTGCGGACCGTCACCCGCTTCTGCCAGTCTGCGGACAGCGCCATTCAGCGCCACCATGTCCCGCGCCTGCGCGGCATCGAAACCGAACAGCTGCACGCCCAGCTCGTGGACGTCGTGCTGCCGTACGCCAACCAGGCGTGGAAGGACGTCCAAAACCCCCAGGAAGGCGTCGTCCGCTTCGACCACGACCACTACCTGAAGATCTGGGCCCTGACCGAACCCAGGATCGAAGCGGACTTCCTTCTGCTCGACGAGGCCCAGGACACCAACCCTGTCGTCGAAAAGATCTTTAACGACCAGCGCGACCACACCCAGCTGGTGATGGTCGGTGACTCAGCTCAGGCGATCTACGGCTGGCGCGGTGCCCGAGACGTGATGAGTACCTTCGACGGCACCCAGCTGGCCCTGTCCCAGTCCTTCCGCTTCGGCTCCGCGCTCGCTGAGGAAGCCAATCGGTGGCTGCACATCGTCGCATCCCCGATCCGGCTGACCGGCACCTCGGCGATCAACACCCGCCTGGAACGCGTCAAGGAACCGGACGCGATCCTGTGCCGGTCCAATGTCGGCGCGATGCTCGAGGTCATGCACTTGCTGGAGGAAGGTCGCCGCGTCGCCCTCGTCGGCGGCGGCGAGGCCCTGCGCGCCCTCGCCAGAGCCGCCCGCGACCTCAAAGCCGGCAAGCGGAGCACTCACCCCGAGCTGATCCTCTTCGACTCCTGGGGCGAGCTCCAGGAATACGCCGAATACGACCCGTCCGGCCGCGACCTGTTGCCGTTGGTCGACCTCGTCGACGAGCACGGCGTCGACGTCATCCTCGCCGCGGTGGACAAACTCTCCGTCGAGCAGGGCGCTGAGATCGTGGTCTCCACCGCCCACAAGGCCAAGGGCCGAGAATGGGCCTCCGTCCGCATCGGCGAGGACTTCACCGAGCCGCTGGATCAGGAAGAGACGGACGAGAACGGTGACCCGCTGCCCGGCGACATCGACGACGCCGAAGCCCGCCTCGCCTACGTCGCTGTCACCCGGGCCCGCCACCGACTCGACATCGGCGGTCTGGGCTGGATCAACCAGCACCCCGACGGCAACCCCGGCGGGACACATCCGCGCCAGGACCGCGAACCTCCCTCTGTCTGGGACATGTTGGGGCCCTCTTCGAACTGAGCCGATCCGTCCAGGTGTCCCCGCCGGCCGCGGTGCAGCGCACCCTGGAGGGGCTGGCCGCCGCCGACCAAATCGCCACCGAACGGGATGAGTTGGCGTGCGCCCAGGCCCGTACGGACGCCGCCTCGAGGCGTACGCCGCAGCCTGCGCCGCCCTGCCCCGCACCTCCGGCATCACGCAGGCACTGCGTGAACTCGACACGGCCGCGGCGAGGCTGCGCGCCACCCGCGACGCCGCCGACGCCGCCCAGACGTCCTACGACGAGACCGTGGTCGCCTGCTCGGTCGCCGAGCGTGCCCTGCGCCGCACCGCGGCCGAGCACGCCATCGAGACCGAGCGCGTAGACGCTGTCGAGACCGCCAACCGCGCCTTCGAGGCGGCGGTACGCGAACTCACCGGCCGCCGCCGAGAACACGCCCGCCAGACCGAGGCCGCCCAGGCAGCCGCCGACCGCTCACCGCCGCCGCCGAGGACGAGGAAGCGGCGCTGGACACCGAGCGTGCCGCGCGCCGTCGGCATCGTCGAGCCCCGCCGCCTCTGGGCTGTTCGGGGACTCCTTCACACCCCAAGGTAAGAGATCGAGATTGCTTTTTGTACCGCGACAACTGGCCCCCTCTGGTCAGTCCTGGCGGGCCTTCAATACCGCGGCCAGCGCCTTCTCGATGTTGGCCTCCGCCGCCGCCTTGTCCACACCCAGCCCGCTGAGCACGCCTGTACCGCCCTCGTACTCCAGCAGTGCGAGCAGGATGTGTTCCGTGCCGATGTAGTTGCGGCCCAGGCGGAGGGCCTCGCGGAAGGTGAGTTCCAGGGCCTTCTTCGCGCCCGCGTCGTAGGGGATGAGCGCCGGGACGCTCTCGGCTTTCGGGGGAAGTGCGGCGGTCGCGGCCTCGCGTACCGACTCCAGGGAGACGCCCTGCGCGATGATCGCCGCCGCGCCGAGTCCCTCTTGCTCGGACAGGAGGCCGAGTACGAGGGACTCGGGACGGATGACGTCGTTGCCGGCGGCCTTGGCCACGTTGTGGGCGGCTATCACCACGTTCCTGGCCCTCGGGGTGTAGCGGCTGAATCCCTGACTGGGGTCGAGGTCCGACTCGGCCTTCGGTACGAACCGCTTCTGGGCGGCCTGGCGGGTGACGCCCATGCTCTTGCCGATGTCCGTCCAGGACGCGCCTGAACGCCGGGCCTGGTCCACGAAGTGGCCGATCAGGTGGTCGGCCACGTCGCCGAGGTGGTCCGCGGCGATCACCGCGTCCTGGAGCTGGTCGAGTGCGTCGGTGTGGACCGTCTTGATGGCCTCGATGAGGTCGTCGAGGCGTACGGATGATGTGGCGGGTGATGAGTTCCTGGTCACACGTCAACCGTAGGTTGACAGTGAAAGGGTGTCAACCTCGGGTTGACGCGGGTTGGCGCGCTTGTTGCTTGCTTCGGGGACGCTCACCGGGGCGTCGAAGGCGAAGCCCATGACCACCAGGGTGACCTCGAGGTCAGCAACTGGGCCGTGATATGGCCGAGTCCGGGGTTCACCCATTGGGGCAGGAACGCGACGTTGCAGAGGATCACCTGGGGGATGAGGAGGTTGGTGACCGCGCCCTGCCAGAAGGCCGGCTCGTACAAGACGAGTTGCCGAGGCGGCGGGACCGGGCAGGTCGAACCGCACCGGCGACTGCCCTGACCGGGACCGGCGACTGCCCTGACCGGGCAGCGGAAATCAGGAGCCCAGGCCGGCCGTCGGTAGCCCCGTCGGCAGCTTTCCGTCCTCGGACTTCCTGTACGTCTCCTCGCCGAAGTCCTTCCATGTGACCTTCAGCGTCGTGGAGTTGACGGAGTCAACCATGCCCTCGGCCCGGTCCTTGTTTCCGTCGGTGCACTTCAGTGCGATCATCTGCATACCCGCCGTCTCGCCGGCGGTTCCGCCGCACGGGGACCCGCCGGTCGAGAACAGAGCGGCTTTCCTGCCGGTGATCACCAGAGCCACGGCCTTGCCGTCCTTCGTGGTGAGCCAGCTCCCCTCCAGGCCTTCGGCCTCGGCCGTGCTCCCGCCGGAGCCGCCGCCGGTGTCCGTCGACTCGGTCGGTTCCGCGCTCGTCTCGGGGGACGAGTCGTCGTCCCCCGCTCCGTCGTCGCTGCCGCAGCCCGCCAGGACGAGCGCGGCCGCCAGCCCCGCCGCCGCGGCCGCGATCCGCACCTGCCCGCGAGAGAAGGTCGCCGAATTCACTGAAGTCCCCCAAAAAATGTAACCGGAGTTGTCGCCGCTGTTCGCCGGAACGACCGCAGCAAGCTACCAGGACGACTTGCGCGCTCGGGGAAGGAAGCCCGCATGCGCTTGCTCACGCAGATCCACGCGCGAGAGCCGAAGGTACGCACTCGTCGGCTCGGTAGCTCGATAGCACCGTCGGGGGCGGCGGGTGGGTGGGGGTGCGTTTCGCTTTCCCCCACCCCGCCCCTTCTGAAGCTGGGGGCCTCGCCCCCAGGCCCCCGATCTCGGGTCGCACTTCGGATGCGACTCCCGTGAGGAACCGCAACCCGATGGCGCCGGCCATGGGTGCGTGCACAGCCGCAACTCAGCAGTGGGCCACCGAGGTGAGCCGCGGCCGCTGATCACGACGGCCGCCGGATCTGGAGCCGCGCGGCATGCTCTACGCCGGTGCCGACGAGCTCGTGCACACCACGACTGCGGTCGCTCTGCAGCAGGCCATGGCCGCCACCGGATACCCCTACACCTGGTGGATGCACCCCGCTGCTGATCACGGCACCCTGGCGAACCTCGACGACTGGCGCAAGGAGTCCATCTACAGCGCGCCGTGGACGCGGCAAGCGAATCCGCCCCGGGTGACCTACCGCTTCGACCCGAGCCTGGACGAGCCGGAGTACGGCCTGGTCCACGACCACGCCTACTGGGTCTCCCAGCTGAGGACCGCTGGTGTGGGCGTCGGCCAGGTCGACCTGACCACGTCGCGTCCGGCGATGACGTCCCCCAGTGGAACGCGAAAGGTGTGGCGCATGTCTCTCCCTGGAGTAGATGGATGGGTCTGGAGGTCTGCATGTGATGCGAACTCTGGGGCATGCGCTGGGGAGTGGTTGTAGTCCTGTGAGGCAGGCGTGAGGCCTGTAACCGCAGCACACCACGTGCACGTGCATCCGCTCATGCATATACACGTGAAGAGGACTATGATCCGGGTCAGTTGACCACTGCATCACTGGCACCAAGACGCCACTGCGTCACCGGGGAGCGACCTGTGGACCACGACGTGTACAACGGCATGGCTGCTGCGGAGCTGTATGGGGTGGCCTGGCAGAAGAGCACCCACAGCAACTCGCAGGGCTCCTGTGTGGAGTTCGCCCGGCTGCCCGGGGGCGAGGTGGCGGTGCGTAACTCGCGCTTCCCGGAGGGGCCCGCGCTCGTCTACACGCGCGCCGAGATAGAAGCCATGCTCCTGGGCATCAAGGACGGCGAGTTCGACCACCTGGTGGCCGGTAGCTGAGGGCGAGTTCCCCCTCGCACGCCGTAACGCGAGGAGAACCGCGACGTGATGAAGCGCCGCGGTTCGTCAGCCCGTCGGCGGTAGCCGGAACAGCGCCCACACGACCTTGCCGCTGAGCGTGCCCGCGAGTGGGTGCCACCCCCAGCTGTCGGCGAACGAGTCGACCAGGAACAGGCCGCGCCCCGACTCCGCCGAGAAGTCGTCAGAGTGGCGCGCGACAGGACTGTCCTGGCTCGGGTCACGCACGGCGCACAGGAGTCTCCCGGTCCAGCGCGCCAGGTGCAGCCGCACGGGCGGATCCTGCTCGGGCGCACGCGGGGTGTCGGAGGGAAGCGCATGCCGCAGCGCGTTGGTGACGAGTTCCGAGACGACCAGGCAGAGGTCGTCGAAGCAGTCGCCCACGTTCCACTTGTTTAGTGTTCCGCGGGTGAACTGCCGTGCCTCGCGCACCGCTTCGTAGCGAGCGGGTAAGGCGCACGACGCGGCGCTGGACACTGCCGCAGGATTTAGCGGCGGAAGGCCCTGCCTCAACGGCTCGAGCATGGTCGATCCATTCGTCCCCATGCGAGCACTCCCGGGATTCGCGGTCGTTGCGATGCAGTGGTGGCACTGGGACCATGGTTCCGAATGCTTGCAGCAGATGCAAGGGCAGATGCACGTGCACGCGCCCCAATTAGACCCTCCTGTGCCGATTCTTGGTCATTTTTTCCCCTCTTCTTGTCGCTTTGCTGTCTCTGGCCTGTCTCCCCTTGACATCTCCTGTGAGATCACTCTGCGGTCTTGCCGTTTCCGTAACCGAGCGAGTACAGCTTGGAGTGCTTTAGTGGCAGACTGCAGCTCCTGAAGACCGTTGGGGAGGCGGAGGAATGTGAGCGCGCAAGAGTCGGGATCGGTGGTACGACGCATGTTGCTCGGCTCGCAACTCAGGCGACTGCGTGAATCGTGCGGGATCACCCGGGAAGCCGCTGGGTACTCGATCCGTGCCTCCGAATCGAAGATCAGCCGTATGGAGTTGGGGAGGGTGAGCTTCAAAGCGCGGGACGTCGAGGATCTGTTGGCTCTGTACGGCGTCACCGACGAGGCGGAGCGCAACTCGCTCCTCTTTCTCGCCAGGGAGGCCAACGTCGCGGGCTGGTGGCACAGTTACTCGAACGTTCTGCCCAGCTGGTTCCCCACCTACGTCGGACTGGAGGGCGCCGCGTCCCTGATCCGATCATACGAAGTGCAATTCGTGCATGGTTTGTTGCAGACGGAGGCGTATGCCCACGCGGTCGTCGACCGCGGCGTGAAGGGTGCGAGCAAGGGCGAGAGCAAGGCCGTGAGCGAGGCCGACATCGAGCGGCGCGTGGCGCTGCGCCTGGAGCGCCAGAAGTACCTGGTGTCGGAGGGTGCCCCGGACTTTCACGTCGTACTCGACGAGGCGGCGCTCCGACGACCGTACGGCAACCGAGAAGTGATGCGGGGACAGCTGCGGCATCTGATCGAGTTGTCCCAGCGGCCGAACATTCGGCTTCAGGTCATGCCGTTCAGCTTCGGCGGGCACTCCGGTGAGAGCGGTGCTTTCACGGTGCTCAACTTCCCCGAGTCGGATCTGTCGGACGTGGTCTACCTGGAGCAGCTCACCAGTGCGCTGTATCTGGACAAGCGCGAGGACGTCGCACAGTACGAGAAGGCAATGAAGCAGCTCCAGGACGAAAGTCCCGGGCCGGACGAGAGCCGGGATCTGCTGAGGGGACTGCTCCAACTTTCCTGACAGCTTGCACGATCTCCTGGATTCCCTCCAACTCCGTTTCCACATAAGTACGATGACGCTCGATCAGACCTTGGCACGGATCGGGTGGCTGCCCCTGGCAGGATCTGCCCCGGCAGTAAGGGATTGAGGGTCACATGTCGTCCTACTTCACGGACCTGGCTCAGCAGTACATCGATGGAGAGTGGTGTCCGGGGACCGGCTCCTGGGACATCATCGACTTCAACCCGTACGACGGCGAGAAGCTGGCGTCGATCACCATAGCCACGGTCGACGAGGTGGATCAGGCTTACAAGGCTGCCGCTCGTGCCCAGAAGGAATGGGCCGCGACCAACGCCTACGCACGGCGCACCGTGTTCGAGAAGGCCCTGAGGATTGTGGAGGACCGCGAGCAGGAGATCGCTGAGGTGATCACCGCCGAGCTCGGCGGTACGCATCTGACGGCGGGCTTCGAACTCCAACTCGCCAAGGAGTTCCTGCGCATGGCGATCCACGTGGCGCTGCGTCCCGAGGGCCGGATCATCCCCTCGCCGGTCGACGGCAAGGAGAACCGCCTCTACCGCGTCCCGGTCGGTGTCGTCGGCGTGATCAGCCCCTTCAACTTCCCCTTCCTGATGTCGTTGAAGTCCGTCGCGCCGGCCCTGGCACTGGGCAACGCCGTGGTCCTCAAGCCGCACCAGAACACGCCGATCTGCGGCGGTTCGCTGGTTGCCAGGATTTTTGAGGAAGCGGGGCTGCCGGGCGGCCTGCTGAACGTCGTGATCACTGACATCGCGGAGATCGATGACGCCTTCATCGAGCACCCCGTGCCCGAGGTCATCTCCTTTACCGGTTCGGACCGGGTGGGCCGCCACGTCGCCATGGTCTGCGCCTCGCACTTCAAGCGCGCCATCCTGGAACTCGGCGGAAACAGCGCCCTCGTGGTCCTGGACGACGCGGACATCGACTACGCCGTGGACGCCGCCGTCTTCAGCCGGTACCTGCACCAGGGCCAGGTCTGTATGGCCGCCAACCGCGTGCTGCTGGACCGTTCGGTCGAGGCGGAGTTCACCGAGAAGTTCGTCGCCAAGGTGAAGACCCTCAAGGTGGGCGACCCGCGCGACCCGCAGACGGTCATCGGCCCGGTCATCAACTCCTCGCAGGCGGATGCCCTTTCGGGTGTCGTGGATCAGGCGATCGCGGAGGGCGCCACCGCGCTCCTGCACGGCTCCACCTCCGACAACCTCGTCGAGCCGAGCGTCCTGACGACCCTGCCCACCGACGCGTCGATCCTCCAGCAGGAGATCTTCGGCCCGGTCGCGCTCCTCATCCCGTTCGACGGCGAGGAGGAGGCCGTACGCCTCGTCAACGACACCCCGTACGGGCTGAGCGGCGCCGTGCATACCGGTGACGTCGAGCGGGGTGTCTCCTTCGCCAAGCGAATCGACTCGGGCATGTTCCACGTGAACGACGCCACCGTGCACGACGAGCCGCTGGTCGCCTTCGGCGGCGAGAAGGCATCGGGCGTCGGCCGCCTGAACGGCGAGGCGACGGTCGAGGCGTTCACCACACAGAAGTGGATCTCGGTGCAGCACGGACGGCGTTTCTTCCCGTTCTGAGCGTGGTCGGCTGGGCGGCTCGACTCCGATACCTCGGACATACATCTACGTGCACCCTGGGCGCATGTTTGCCACGTATCCCACCCATCGCTGGGGCGAGGGGCAAGCTCGGTGAGCCTCCGCCGGGCACCCAGCACGAGCACATCACCCTGACCGACCGCGGTGTTCCGGATGCCGTCCTCATCTCCCCCGCCGGGTCGGAGGACCTCGAAGGGGCCCGCGTCGGCTCAGTGATGGAAGCCGGTCGCCGCCTCCTTGTCGTGCGTCAGGGGATTCGGCTGGCGGCGAAGCTCCGGCAGCAGGCTCGCCAGATCCTCCACGAACAGTTCCGCGAGGTCGGACGAGAAGCCGTTGCGGCACACCACACGCAGCACGGAGAGGTCCTCGCGGTGCGGCGGGAAGGTGTACGCCGGTAGCAGCCAGCCGCGTTCGCGCCTCCTACGGGATACGTCGAAGACGTCGTACGCCGTCACATCGGTTGCTGTCGTGAAGGCAAAGACAGGCAACTGGTCGCCCCGGGTGAGGAGTCGGAAGTCGCCGAGCGCCGCCACGCGCTCGGCGAGCCCCATGGCCACGTCCCGTGTCGTCTGCTGGACCGCCCGGAAGCCGTCACGGCCCAGGCGGAGGAAGGTGTAGTACTGCGCGACGACCTGGGCGCCCGGCCGCGAGAAGTTGAGCGCGAACGTGGGCATGTCGCCGCCCAGGTAGTTCACCCGGAAGATCAGCTCCTCGGGCAGCTCCTCGGCGGACCGCCACAGCGCCCACCCGACACCCGGGTACACGAGCCCGTACTTGTGCCCCGAGGTGTTGATGGAGGCCACGCGGGGCAGCTGGAAGTCCCACAGCAGGTCCTCGTCGAGAAAAGGGGCGACCATCGCGCCGGACGCGCCGTCGACATGGACGGGAATGCCGAGTCCCGTTCGCTCCTGCAACTCGTCCAGAGCGGCGCACAGTTCGGCGATCGGCTCGTACGACCCGTCGAAGGTGGACCCCAGGATGCCGACGACCCCGATGGTGTTCTCGTCGCACAGCTCGACGGCGGCCTGCGGGTCGAGATGGAACCGTTCGCCCTCCATGGGGACTTGGCGTGCCTCGACCTCCCAGAAGGTGCAGAACTTGTCCCAGCAGACCTGGACGTTGGCGCCCATGACGAGGTTCGGGCGGGCCTCCGGATACCGGTCGGCGTTCCGCTTGGCCCAGCGGCGCCTCAGCGCCATGCCCGCGAGCATGCACGCCTCGCTCGACCCCGTCGTCGAGCAGCCCACGGCGGCGGCGGGATCCGGCGCGTGCCACAGGTCTGCGAGCATCGCCACACAGCGCCGCTCCAGCTCGGCCGTCCGCGGATACTCGTCCTTGTCGATCATGTTCTTGTCCCGGCACTCCGCCATCAGTACGCCGGCCTGCGGTTCCATCCAGGTGGTGACGAAGGTGGCGAGGTTGAGACGGGAGTTCCCGTCCAGCATCAGTTCGTCGTGGACGAGTTGGTACGCCGTGGCGGGCGCCAGCGGCCCTTCGGGCAGCCGGTGCTGGGGCGGGGCCTCGGTCATGCCGCCGACCGGATTGGCCTCTCCGTAGAAGGGGTTGACGGTCGAGGGGCGCTCGGCGGGCTTTTTGGGGCCGGTGTGGAGCGGCATGGTGCCTCCGGTTGATGAGCTCGGGCTTCCATAGTGGGCCACCGACCCGTCATAACCGTGCAAAAGACGCATAGCGCCCGGTGGATTCGGGCTTGCACGCCACGCGACGTGAGGGCTCGGCCTGAGACGCGTACCGAAAAGGAGGGAGCGGAGGCGATGAGCTGCTCCGTGGGACAGACCGCCGGTTTCGCCGGGATCACGGTGCAACGCGGTGGACGCGTTGCTGAAGGCCGAGCGCGAGGCTCCTCCAGAGGTGCGTTGCGGTCCCGGACCAAGCGGCTCGTAGAGGATCTACGGCTGTTGGGCGCAGGCAGCGCAGAGGGCCGCTTGCGGGCGCTGGCGGAACGTTGTGGACTGCTCCGGTGACCACGACTCGCACCCTGTATCTGATCGCCTGTGCCGCCCCTCCCGCCCGCCGCCTGGAGATCCCCGTACGTGCCGCTCAACGGGCCGGATGGGACGTCTGCGCCGTCCTCACCCCATCGGCGTACCGGTGGGCCAGCGAGGACGCTGTGGGAGTGCTTGACGCCTTGACCGAACTCACCGGCCATCCGATCCGGCACCAGTACAAGCTGCCCAGCCAGGACGACGTTCTACCGGCGCCGGATGCCCTGCTCGTCGCGCCGCTCACCTCCAACACGCTCAACAAGTGGGCCGCTGGCATCAGCGACACCCTTGCCCTCGGCCTGATCACCGAGGGCATCGGGCTGCAACTGCCCATCGTCGCTCTGCCGCACTGGAACGATGCCCAGCACGCGCATCCGGCCGTTGCACGCAGTGTTGAGACCCTTCGCACCGCCGGCGTCACGGTTCTGCTCGGCGACGGCGGTTTCGTGCCCCACAAGTCGCGACACGGCGACCTTGCTGCCTACCCGTGGCAGGCAGCAGTTGACGCGCTCCCGTAGCTGGGGCCGTTCGGGACGGAAGGGTTAGCACCCCTCGGATGGTCCGCCCCCGCTGTTGCCGGGTGGGGGCCGTCATCCTGCTGGTTTGCTCACAGCCACCCGTCGCATTCCCTTGTGCCCGGAGGACACACGCAGGGCACAAGGGCCAGAAAGGGCCCGGAAAACGATCACGGGTTTGTCCCAGTCGGCGCCCAGTGCATCCTGGAAGGGCCGGTGGAACCTGGCGTGGACGCGTTGCGTTGATAGCTTTGGTCGCCCGATGCGAAACCGCCCGTATCTTCCTTCACCCCTCAGGAGCCCGGAACCGTGACGACGCTTGCCCTTGGACCAAGCTGGTTGGATCCGGACTACCTGCTCCAGACATTCGGTATCTGGGGACTGCTCCTCATCGTCTTCGCCGAGTCGGGCCTGCTCATCGGCTTCTTCCTGCCTGGTGACTCGCTGCTGTTCACGGCGGGTCTGCTGATCACCGCGGACACGCTGGACTTCCCGCTGTGGGCGGCCATCGTCCTCATCTGCACCGCCGCGATCCTCGGCGACCAGGCGGGCTACATGTTCGGCAAAAAGGTAGGGCCGGCGCTCTTCAATCGTCCGGACTCCCGCCTGTTCAAGCAGGAGAACGTGGTCAAGGCCCATGAATTCTTCGAGAAGTACGGGCCCAAGTCCCTTGTCCTGGCCCGCTTCGTCCCCATCGTGCGTACGTTCACGCCGATCATCGCGGGCGTCAGTGGCATGCGATACCGCTCGTTCCTCACGTTCAACATCATCGGCGGCGTCCTCTGGGGCGCGGGCGTCACCCTGCTCGGCTCCTGGCTGGGGCAGATCGACTTCGTGAAGAAGAACATCGAGGCGATTCTCATCCTGATCGTTCTCATCTCCGTGGTGCCGATCATCGTCGAGTTCCTGCGGGCACGTGGCACGTCGAAGAAGACGCCGCCCAAGGCCCCCGCGACCCCCGCGCCCTCCGCGACCACGGAGCCTGTGGTGGACGACGCGACGACCCAGCTGCGCCAAGTGCCACCGCTGCACCAGCCCCAGGACCCACACCAGCATGCCCAGGACCCCCGGCAGCACCAGCATCCGGTGAACCCGCACCAGCCCCCCCAGGACCCGCACCAGTACTCCCAGCATCCCGAGGACCTGCAGCAGCCTCCGCGCGGCCGCCACGCCAAGCGGTAGCGCCCGCCTCAGGGACATACGAAGGCAAGTGCCCACTCCGTGACCCAGCCGGCGAAAAACCGCCCACTACGGAGACATACGAGACCGCTACGAGACGTACGAGGACTCAGAAGCCGCGCGTCCGCTTGGCCGCGCGGCGGCCCCCAGTGCTCGCAGTCGGCAGCCGCATGAACAGCCGGGAGATCTCCGAGCCCAGGTTCACGCCGATGGCGATGGCCAGCGCGAGGGCGGCGGCCTTGGTCAGGGACACCAGCCCGGCGTCGACATCGCTCCGGGCGATGGACAGCAGCCCGAAGTACGTCGCCGAACCGGGCAGCAGTGGCGCGATCGCAGCCGTCGTGTAGGGCAGGGCGGACGCGAACCGGTAGCGCGACAGGAGCTGACCGAACAGGCCCACCACGCCTGCCGCGACGGCCGTGGAAGCGACCGGTGAGAGGTTGCCCGCGTAGTGCATCGCGCCGTACACCGACCAGGCCACGCCACCGTTGAGGGTCACCATCAGCACGGTGGACCGTTCCTGCTGGAGCAGCACCGCGAAGGCGAGAGAGACCAGCATCGACGCGACGATCTCCCACACGGGCTGCTGGTAGCTGCTCATGGCGGCGTCCGGGTTGAGCCCCGCTCCCAGTTTCAGGCCGAAGTACAGGGCCAGCAGAACCCCGGTGACGATGCCCACGTAGAGGTACATGACCTCCAGCAGGCGCGCCGACGCCGTGATGTAGAAGCCGGTCAGGCCGTCCTGGACCCCCGCGACCAGCGCCCGCCCCGGCAGCAGCGCGAAGAGTCCACCGGTGATCACCGCGGACGCCTTCACGTCCACCTCCGCCAGGGTCAGCGCGACACCGACCGCGGCCGGAGGCATCGCGGCCACCGTGAACTGGTAGAACTCCGGCAGTCCGCGCCCCGCGCACAGCCACGCGAGCCGGTCGCCCAGCATCGCACCGAGCGCGGCGGCGACGAAGACGACGGCGTCACCGCCGACGAGCACCGAGGCCGCGCCCGCGAGCAGCCCCGCGGAAGCGGTCAGCACCCAGCCCGGATACGGGTGCCGATTGCGGCGTATCTCCGCGAGCCGCCGGTAGGCCTCCTCCAGGGAGACCTCGGTCTCGTCGTCACTGATGTTGTCGACGAGCCGGAACACGGCCGCGAGCCGCGTGT
>CBFGQM010000043.1:0-21403 GCA_965650905.1 uncultured Streptomyces sp.
GGTCCGCCGGCTTTCCGGGGTCTTCCGGTTCGGCGGGGGTGCGGTCGACGCACGGACGACGAGGTTGACCGGCGGGTCGTGCACCGGAATCGGGTCCGCATCCGGGTTCTCGATGGCGTGTACGAGAAGCTTGAGGCCTTCCTGCGCCGTCGCGTCGAACGGCTGCCGCACCGTCGTCAGGGGAGGCGACACATAGGCGGCGACCGGGATGTCGTCGAGACCGACGACACTGACGTCCTCCGGTACGCGACGGCCGGCTTCCTGCAGCGCGCGGATCAGACCGATGGCCATGTCGTCGTTGGCTGCGAAGACGGCCGTCACGCTCTTGTCGGCGGCCAGTCGGCGACCGGCCGTGTAGCCGGAGGCGGCCGACCAGTCGCCCGCGACGACAGACGGTTCGCGTCTGCCGTGTGCGGCCAGCGTCGCTCGCCATCCCTCGAGGCGGTCCCTGGCGGCGTACCAGCGTTGGGGACCGGCGAGGTGGTGGACGGTCGTGTGTCCCAGTTCGAGCAGGTGCTCGGTGACGGCCTGTGCCAGTCTGTGGGCGACGAGCCCCGCGGTCACCACCCGGGAGGCGGTGAACGGCGGCGGTGCGCCGAGGACCAGTACCGGCACGTCGACGCGGACGGAGAGGTCAGCGCCGCCCTCCTCCTCGTCGATCGGCTCGGAGATGACGATGCCGTCCACACCCTGGTCGAGGAGCGAGCTGACGGCTCCGGCGATGCCGCCGGGGTCGCCTTCCACCGTGTTGACCACGCGGAGCGCGTAACCGGTGTCCCGGACAGCGCGCTCGACGCCCATGAGCAGCGAGGCGGGTCCGTACAGTGCCGTTCCGAGCGTCGCCACTCCGATGGACCGGGTCCGTCCGGAGGCCAGCGCCCGGGCCGCGTGGTTCAGCCGGTAACCGAGCTCTTCGGCCGCGTTGAGAACACGTCGGCGCACGTCGTCGGAGACGTACTGCTCACCGTTCATGACCCGTGACACCGTCTTCTGCGAGACGCCCGCCAGGCGCGCCACGTCCATGCTGCGTGGTGCGGCGCCCGGGCTGCGGCCAGCCAGTCGTGCCATGGGTGTCTCCTGATCGTCAGCAGTCCGAACCTTGCCAGCGCTCGTGTGACTGCGCTGTCATGACTGCGCAGACATATCTACGCACTCGAAGGGGGTGCGTCAAGGGTTTGCGCAACATATCTGTAATCGAGACGTACGGTCGCGGTGGGGTGGTGAGCGTGCGATGTGCCTGGTGACGGGGCAGGGGCGATGGCGCCATCGGGTGTGGCGGACGCGGCTCCACCGGCAGCGTCAGCGGGCCGGGCGACGCGAGCTCCGACGTTCACCGTGCGACTTGCCCAAGCTGAGCTGTGGAGCGGCGCCGCCGAGGACACCCACGAGCTACGCAGTGAGGGTGTACGATCCCAGCGCCCCGACGGAGTTGCGCGGCCCTGCCAGGCCGGATTCGTGGGCGAGGATTACGAGTCGGGCGCGGGCACGGGCGTGGAGCTGGGCGATTCCCCCGCGGGACGCGGTCCAGTCATGTGGTTCGCGAAAGCGCACGTGGTTCGCGAAAGCGTGAACACTTTTCCGGGAAGTGTTCACGCCTTCGCGTAGGTGCCCCGGCCGACGCGTCCGGGACGGCACGTCTCGAACGCGGCGGCCGCCGCCACGTCCCGATCGTCGCCGCCATGGTTCGTGACGGCTTGTAACTCAGGGATCAGGCACACACGGCCGTCGTGTTCACTGCTCGATCAACCAGGTGCGTACGTCCCGAAGTTGGCGCGTCGCTACGGCCGGGCTACGGCGCCTCCTCCCCTCTGGTCCCCCCCCCACGGCTGCGAACTGACGCACAGTCATTGGGCCTAGAGTGGTGCCGCATCTGGTGTCGGGCAGGGGAAGCTTGATGGTGTTGCGTGCAGGAGACCCGGACTCCATCGGCGGCTACAAGCTGGAGGACCGGCTCGGCTCTGGCGGCATGGGCACGGTGTATCTGGCCGGCTCGGAATCGGGGCGTCGGGTCGCGCTGAAGGTGGTGCACCAACAGTTCGCCGATGACGACGAGTTCCGGCTGCGGTTCCAGCAGGAGGTCGCGGCGGCCCGGCGGGTGAGTGGGGCGTTCACCGCACCGGTCGTGGACGCGGACCCGGACGCGCCGCTCCCCTGGATGGCGACCTCGTACGTGCCCGGACCCACGCTCGCCGAGCGGGTCGCGGCGCATGGCCCGATGAGCGGCGCGGAGCTGCGGCAGCTGGCGATCGGGCTGGCCGAGGCGTTGCGCGACATCCACCGCGTGGGGGTAGTGCACCGTGACCTCAAGCCCGCCAATATCGTGCTGTCGGAAGAAGGCCCACGCGTCATCGACTTCGGTATCTCGCGGGCTGCGGACAACAAGACCCTGACCGTGACGGGGCGCGTCATGGGCACGCCGCCCTTCATGTCCCCGGAGCAGTTGAGTGCGCCGCGCGAAGTGGGTCCAAAGTCGGATGTCTTCTCGCTCGCGGCGGTGCTGGTGTTCGCGTCCACGGGGCGCAGCCCCTTCGACGCGGACAGCCCCTATATGACGGCATATCAGGTCGTATACGATCCTCCCGCGTTGGACGGCGTGATCGAACCGCTGCGCGGTATCGCCGCGGACTGTCTCGGCAAGGAACCGGCGACGCGGCCGGGGCTCGACCGGCTGCTGGTGCGGCTGCGAACACTGCCCGCCGACGCCGACGAGGTGGCCTTCCCCGTCGCCGAGAGATCTCCCCGTCAGGGGCGGTCCCTCGGCGTACGCCAGGCGCTGGTGGTGGGCGGGACCGTCGCCGGTCTGGCCGGAGCGATCATTGGGTCGATCGCCGCCTTTGGGCACACCGACCGGCCGGAAGCGGACCGGGAAGAACGGCCGACGACGGTGTCCGCCTCGCTGCCGCCCGGCTGGAGCTCCTGGCACCGAAGGCTCCCCGAGTCGCCCAACGGCGTGGCGCCGGGCGAGTCGGGGCCGACCAGCGTCGCCTCGCCCACCGGCGACCGATGCCTCCGTTCCGGCTCCGGCCTCTACTGCGGCGGGCAGGGGGTCGCCCTCACCCGGCTGGACACGGCCACCGGGCGCCCCGTGTGGCCCGATCCGCCGAAAGGCAGCGTCACCGACATCATCGGGGTGTCCGACGGGTTCCTGCAGGCCGTGACAGAGGTCGACGACGGCGAGAAGACACGCCTTGTGGGGTACCGCCTCAGCGACGGCAAGCAGGAGTGGTGGACCGACATCGGCGGCGCGTACCAGGGAGCCACCTTCGTGAGGGGCCGTGGCCATGCCGTGCTCGTCCAGGACTGGGATGCGGAGACTTTTCAGGCGGTGGACGCCCGTACTGGCGAGATCAAATGGTCACAGCGGGTCAGTAAGCACCTTTCGTGCCGCCCCAGCGTGCAGAACGGCCACCCCTACGCGGAATGCGGCCCCCTCGACACCCTCAGTTCCGGGCCGACCGAACTGTATGCCCTCGACCCTGGCTCGGGAGAGCCGAGGCGGATCGTCTCGCTGCCGTCCTCGGCATACCTCATCGGTGTGCGGGGCGGTGAGGCTCTCTATCTGGAGTACGGCGGGCAGGACGACTCCTTCTACACCGCCCTCCTGTTCGTAGATCCGGCCAGTGGGAGGAAGCGTCGGGTGAAGCTGAGCCCGCCGATCCCCAGCGCGGCGGTAGTGCCCTCCCTGACGGGCGACACGCTGTACTTCGTACGGCAGAACGGCGAGGTCACCGCTGTCACCACCGGCGGCGAGCGGCTGTGGTCGAAGACCACGGGGGTGGAGCGGCTGAGTGCGCCCGCCGTCTCAGCCCGGCGCGGCGCGCTGTACCTCGCCGCCGCAAGCGGCCGGGTGGTCGCCCTGAACCGCACAGACGGCCGAGTGCTGTGGAGGGAGAAGCCGCGCACCGACCCCGGGGGCAGCCCCGCCGACGTGGCGCTCACCGGCGACGCTCTGTACGTGATGTACGGGTACGACACCGCCGAGGTCTTCAGCATTGACGTCACCGAACGCCGTGAGCCGGAGAAGGGCACCGCATCTTTCTCGTCCCCCTCCGGCTGACGCCGCAGGGTCGGCCATTGAGGTCAGTCGTCGCGGTCAGCCGTCGAGGTCCCCGTCGAGCTCCAGGCCCAGGACGTCACCACGGTCGCCCGGGGCCCACCCCCTTTTCCTCCGGCGGGTGCGTAGAGCTCGGCTGCTGGGCCGGTCGCACATCTGGAGCCGACGGGGCACGCTGGAAGCAGCCACTCGCCGTGCACGGGGCCGTCCGGTGCGCAGACGAGCCCAATGCCGGTGCACGGTAACAGGACGAGGTGACCACGCATGCGCCACGGGGCCGTGCCGCTGCTGCGGCCGGCATGTCGCGGCCCGCTCGACCAGGGGCGGGGCAGTGGTCATGCCTCTCCCGGCGAACCTGTCCGACCCGACGGCCCTCTGGAATCCGTAGAACCGTCGGGTCCGTCTGAGCCGTCGGGTCCCTCTGAGCCGTCGGGCCCACGGGGTGCTCCTGATTTGTCTGGGGCTTCTGATTCATCTGAGTCTTCTAGATCACCTGACCCACCCAGCTCATCCAGTTCACCAAGCCCACCGAGCTCATCCCGCTCATCCAGATCACCGAGTTCACCTGACTCACCTGCGACTCCAGATCCTTCTGCGACTCCAGATCCGTCTGCGGCCCCTGATTCTTCCGGTTCTTCTGACAGTCCGGTTGCACCGGGCGACGGCCCGTCCGGCAGGAGCGGGGAGCACCTCGGCAGGGGTGGGCACCGGGCGAGGGGACTGGGCCACTTCCTCCACGTCAGGGCCACGCGTGTATGGCGGCGCGGCAGGGAAGTGGAGCTGATGCACCGGGCCATGGGCTTCGCGGCGCTGGGACTGGTGACGATCGCCCCGCTACTCATCGTGGTCGCGGCCGCCGCCCCCATCCATGAAGGCGGCTTCGCCCGGTGGGTCGTGGACGGCATGGGGCTGTCCGGGCGCCCCGCCGACGCCGTGCGGGAGCTCTTCGCCGCGCCCCGCGAGGTCCTGAGTACGACCAGCGCCCTGAGCGTGCTCCTGCTCGCGCTCTTCGGCGTGCCGTTCGCGGGCAGTGTCCAGACCGGTTACGAGAAGGTGTGGGGCTTGGCGGCCGGACGCTGGCACACCGTATGGCGACAGGTGGTGTGGCTCGTCGCCCTGACGGCCTACCTCTTCGCTGAAGCGCAGAGCGGGGCCGCTCTCGGGTCGGGGACCCTGCGCTCATGGTCCCGGATCGGGTTGAGCACGCTGTTCGGCGTGCTCTTCTTCTGGTGGGCGCAGCGCTTCCTGCTGGGCGGCCGGATCCCCTGGCGTGCCCTCCTGCCGGGCGCCATCGCCACGATGGTGGGCCTGGGCGGCTTGCGCCTGTTCTCTTCCCTGGTCTTCTCCCCACTCATCGTGAGCAACGCGGTCTCGTACGGTTCGGTCGGCACCGTCCTGATCGTGACGTCCTGGCTCGTCGGTGTCGGCTTCGTCGTTTTCGGCGGGGCCCTCGTCGGCCGCTACTGGTACCTCCACGAACCGCACCACGTTCCGCACCCGCACCCGCACCCGCACCCGCGCTCGCGCCTGCACCGCCGCACCCGCGCCCCGAAACGCTGAAGCTCGGAAGCACTCCGCGGCCCGTTACGACGGGTGTCGCCCCCGAGTCAGTCGGTCGCACACCTTCCGGCGTGCCGCGGACGGGGCAGGGCGTGGGCGGGCGGGGGCACGGGTGCGATGAGGGTGATCTGGTGGACGAGCTGGTGGAAGGAGAGCAGTGCGGTGACCGGCGGCAGGCCGGCCACCGCCATCGCGATCGGAGTCCTGGACGCTTGGACGACGCACAGGCACATCGCGAAGGCGGAGAAAAGCACCACCACGGCCCAGGAGTGCCCGGCGCGGCGGCGGTGCAGCGCGGCCCGCAGAATGGACAACGACGCGACCAGCCACGGCCCGTAGATCAGTAGCGGCCACCATGCGGCCAGTCCATGGGCTCCCGGAGATGCCATGCGGCGCAGCGGATCGTACGCGATCAGCCCGCCGAGCGCGCTCAGCATGCCAACGATCACCGCGCTGAGTGCCGCGATGAACAGGCTCAGTACTTTCAGCCACGGCCGCTGGATCCAACGGGCGCACCGCACCAGCCGGCTCGGACGCCGACGCGCACCACCGCGCTTGCGGGGGATGGTGCGTGCGGCGGAGACGGGTGGGGGCGCCGCCCCCACCGTACCGGTCTTGAGGAGCTGGGCGAGATCACGGTCGAAGGCCCAATCGGTGTGCAGGCCATCGGGGATGGTCGGGTCGAGCACATCCGCGCCGAAGGCGCCCGGCTGATATCCGGCGCTGTTCAACCCGTCGTCGGGACGGGGCCAGTAGCCGCTCATGGCTGCCTCATCGGTGGCGCGGCGGCGTCGATGCGCCGGGTGAAGTCGGCCTGAATCCGCTCCAGCAGGCCGAAGGGGCCGTGGAGCAGATCGGAGGAGCAGTCCGCGCGTCCGGATGTCGGCGAGAAGGTCAAGCTTTGCTCCTCGTAAACGTCCGCCGCCGCTCTGCCCCGCGGGGTCATCATCGCCATGCCCTCCCCAACGAGGACAGAATTAGTTGGATACGCCCAATTTAAAAGCAATGTACGCATATTGATGCGTTTTAATTACTCTTCAGATAGAAAGCTGACCGGCACGGTGAGAGTGACCCGACTGACCCGTGACGAAGACCTGACCTTGCCGACCCGGGGTCGAGGCCGGGTCTCGGGGTCGAGCGCGCGAGCGGGCGCGACGGTGATCACGCCACCGTGCGACTGGCCGAGCTGTTCGGCGGTGCGACCCGACGTCTTACGCGGGCGGGCCCACCGGCCCGGCCACCGGCGCACCGGCAGGCACCGGTGGCGGCCACAGCTGCGCTGAGCTGCGGCGCGTGAGCCGTGGAACACGGGTACCCGTGCGCCTATGACACGACTACGGAAACTGGGACATAGACATCGGCCGTCCAGTGAGGGTGAAACCCGTCGGCGAGGACATCCGGGGGCCGGGCGTGGATCGCGCACCACGCCTCGGGACAATGGTGGCGAGCAGGAGCCGCGCACCACCACGTCGCGTGAGGGCGGGGAAGAGCGTACGAGGCACGGGCCGGAGCCGGAGGTGGAGCGCCGGGCGCCCGACACGTTGACGGAGTTGCCGAAGAAGTCCTGGTGGGTCGTGCTGCGCCGGACGATGAGGGAGTTCAAGGACGACGAGCTCACCGACCGTGCGGCGGCGCTGACCTACTACGGGATCCTGTCGCTCTTCCCGGCGCTGCTGGTGCTGGTCTCGCTGCTCGGGATCGCCGGCAGGTCGGCGACGGAGAGTGTGCTGGACAACATCACCCGGCTCACCCCCGGTGCGGCCCGCGATGTGCTCACCAACGCCGTGCAGCAGTTGCAGGGCAACGCGGGCATCGATTCGGTGATGGCGATCGTCGGTCTGGTGCTGGCGGTGTGGTCGGCCTCCGGCTATGTAGCGGCGTTCATCCGTACCTCCAACGCCGTGTACGACATCCCCGAGGGCCGGCCGGTGTGGAGGGTGCTGCCGGTGCGCGTCGGCGTCACCGTGGCGCTGATGCTCATGGCGATGGCCAGCGCGGTGATCGTGGTCTTCACCGGCGGCCTGGCCCACGAGGTCGGCACCGCGCTGGGCGTCGGGGACACCGCTCTGACCGTATGGTCGATCGCCAAGTGGCCGGTGCTGATCGTGCTGGTCACGATCATGATCGCGACCCTGTACTGGGCGACGCCGAACGCTCGGGTGAGGGGCTTTCGTTGGATCACGCCGGGCAGTTTCCTGGCGCTGCTGATCTGGATGATCGCCTCCGCCGGGTTCGCGCTCTACGTGGCGAACTTCGCCTCGTACAACAAGACCTACGGCACGTTCGCCGGGATCATCGTCTTTTTGGTGTGGCTGTGGATCACCAACCTGGCGATTCTCCTTGGTCTGGAGTTCGATGCCGAGACCTCCCGCCAGCGGGCCATGGCCGGCGGCCACCCCGAGCAGGAGGAGCCGTACGTCGAACCACGCGACACCCGCACATGGGACGAGGAGGACCGGCAGCGTCTGAAGCACGACGGCTGACCGGCGTCGCCGCCGGCGCCGCGATCGGTCTTGCCGCGGCCGGACTCGTACGAGCCGCGCCCCGGCCGCCGCCGCGCCACCTGTGGTGAGGGCGGTGCAGCCGGACCGGATGAGTCGGCGCCGGGCGGGTACTCGCACCATGGTCACCGCTGCGGGCGGCAGGTGAACGGGCAGGTGAACGGGCAGGTGACAGAACGCTGGTGCCGATGCGCCGTGGCAGGACGGAGCGACCATGAAAGCAGCGACGATTGCCTACAAGCCGGTAGGCCTGGCCCTCGGCGCCGTCAGTGGCATGATCGCGGGAGCGGTGTTCAAGCGGGCCTGGAAGATGCTGGGCCACGAGGGGGACGCACCGGACGCCACGGACGAGGAACGTACCTGGCGCGAGGTCCTGCTCGCCGCCGCCCTGCAGGGCGCGGTCTTCGCGGTGGTCAAGGCCGCCGTCGCCCGCTCCGGCGCCACCGCCACCCGCCGTCTGACGGGAACCTGGCCCGGCTGACGCCCTCCACGCGCCGCGTCGGCGGCGCCGCCCTGGGCAGGCCCTCTCCTGTGCCGGCCCTCCACTGTCACGCACCGGGCCTGGCGTGCCACAGCCACCCGATGTCCCGGCCGAACGACCAGAGCAGCGAGGCCAGTGCCAGGACGACCGTCGCGAGCGTCAGTACGTCCGGCAGGATCCCCGCCCCCGCCACCAAAAGCGCCACACCCTGCCACGCCGCCACCGTCTTCCGGGCCGCGCTCGGGGGCAGTTGGGCGTTCAGCCACGGCAGCACCCGGGCCGCCGCCACGAAGGCGTACCGCATTCCGCCGATCAACAGGACCCACGGACCGAGCGATGTGGCGACGTACACGCTCAGCACCAGGATCAGGAACGCGTCGACCTCCATGTCGAAGCGGGCGCCCAGGGCAGTGGACGTTCCGGTGCGGCGGGCGACCTTGCCGTCGACCGCGTCCAGGATCAGCGCGACCGCGGTGAGGGCCACCAGGAGGGTGACCGGTGTCGGGCTCTGGAAGGAGTCCGCGACCAGGGCGGTCACGCCGCCGACGAGTATGGCCCGGCCCAGGGTGACACGGTTGGCGGGCCCGAAGGACCGGGGCCGGGTGCGGTGCAGGGCGCGTGCGAGCACGGCCCACGTGGCGAATGCGAACGCCAGACCCGTCAGCCAGCCCGCCGGCCCCATGCCGATCGCCGTGCCGAGGACGGCCAGCAGGAGAAGCTGCACGGCCGCTCCCACAGCCGTCTCCTGCTGCAAGAGCCTCGCGTCGTACGTGTTGTTCAGGGCCACTGCACATCCTCCGGCCAGGTGACAGAGTCGATCAGGGCCGCGTAGGTTGTGCGCGGCTTCGCAGACGTCGGTACGTGATCCGCTGCCGGATCGTTCAGCCGACACAGCAGGCTCACGTCTTCGGGGCCGTGGTCTTCAGGAGGATGAGGATGCCGATGGACAACGCCGCCCGCGCCTTCTGGCTCAAGTCGCCCGGCAAGGGCGAGATATGGGATGTCGACCTGCCGGGCCCCGCCGAGGGCGAGGTTCTGGTTCGCGCACTGTTCTCCGGAGTGAGCCGGGGTACCGAGACACTCGTCTTCCGCGGTGGTGTGCCGGAAAGCCAGCGCACCGTGATGCGGGCGCCGTTCCAGGAGGGCGATTTTCCGGGGCCGGTCAAGTACGGGTACCTCAACGTCGGCGTGGTGGAGGAGGGGCCGGCGTCACTGATCGGACGTACCGTCTTTTGTCTCTACCCGCATCAGACCCGGTACGTCGTCCCGGCGAGCGCCGTGACGCCCGTGCCCGAGTCGGTGCCCGCCTCACGCGCCGTCCTCGCCGGAACCGTGGAGACCGCGGTCAACGCCCTGTGGGACGCCGCGCCACTGATCGGCGACCGGACAGCGGTTGTCGGCGCCGGGATGGTCGGCGCCGGTGTCGCCGCGCTCCTCGCCCGGTACCCCGCCGTCCGCGTCCAACTGGTCGACGCCAACCCTGCGCGCGCGGATCTCGCCAGGGCGCTCGGCGTCGACTTCGCGCTCCCAGCGGACGCCGACGGCGACTGCGACCTCGTCGTGCACGCCAGCGCCACCGAGGCGGGACTCGCGCGCTCCCTGGAACTCCTCGCCCCGGAGGGCACGGTCCTCGAACTGAGCTGGTACGGCGACCGGCGGGTCAGCCTGCCGCTGGGCGAGGCGTTCCACTCCCGTCGCCTGGTCGTGCGCAGCAGCCAGGTGGGGACCGTGTCCCCGGCCAGGAGCTCCCGCCGCGACCACGCCGACCGACTCGCGCTCGCGCTCGAACTGCTCGCCGATCCGGGCCTCGACGCGCTGATCACCGGCGAGTGCGCCTTCGACGAGCTGCCGGAGACTATGGCCGCGCTCGCCGCGGGCGAGACACAGGCACTGTGTCACCTCGTGCGGTACGACGCGGATACGGAACCGGGGACGCGAGGCACGCAGGGCGATCCGGGTCCGCACTGAGGACACCGCGGTACGCCGCCACGGGGCCGGTTCGAAACAACGCCGGGTGACCGGCTCGCCGACCGCCACGCCCGAACGATGTCCGAAACAACAACACGTCTGAAACTCCACCCCGTACCCCCTGAACACGGAGAACGGACCGGCCGTACTACGCGGTACGCCCCGGCAGAGGGATCAGACGCGCCGCACCTGGAGGGTCGTCCGTTGTTCAGCATCACCGTCCGCGATCACTTGATGATCGCCCACAGCTTCCACGGAGAGGTCTTCGGACCCGCGCAGCGCCTGCACGGGGCGACGTTCCTCGTGGACGCCACGTTCCGCCGCGCCGAGTTGGACGACGACAACATCGTCGTCGACATCGGACTGGCCACACAGGAACTTGGGAGCGTGGTGAGCGAGTTGAACTACCGCAACCTCGACAACGAGCCCGACTTCGCCGACACCAACACCTCGACCGAGTTCCTGGCCAAGGTCATCGCCGACCGCCTCGTCGAGCGGGTGCACAAGGGGGCTCTGGGCGAGGGCGCCCGCGGCCTGGCCGGCGTCACGGTCACCCTGCACGAGTCACACATCGCCTGGGCGAGTTACGAGCGTGGCCTGTGAACCACCACGCCGACATCATCCCGATGTCCCTGCGCGCCATGCACTTCGTGATGCCCGGCGGTGTCGAGGACCCGACCAGGCCCAGCGGCGGCAACACCTATGACACCCGGGTGAGCCTGGACCTGCCCGCGTTCGGCTGGCACGTTCACCAGCACGCGGTCCAGGGCAGCTGGCCCCGGCCCGGAGCCGCCGCCCGCGCCGAACTGGCCCGCACGCTCGATGAGCTGGCGGACGGCACCGTGGTACTCCTCGACGGACTCGTCGCCTGCGCCGTCCCGGAGATCGTCATCCCCGAAGCCGAACGGCTGCGCCTGGTGGTCCTCGTGCACCTGCCGCTCGGCGACGAGACGGGACTCGCGCCCGCCCTGGCGGCGGACCTGGACGCCCGGGAGCGCCGCACACTGCGTGCCGTGCCCGCGATCGTGGCCACCAGCGAGTGGGCCGCCCGCAGGCTGGTGGCCCACCACGGGCTGGCCCCCGAACGGGTCCATGTCGCGGCGCCCGGCGCTGACATCGCGCCCCTCGCCCCCGGCACCGACGGCGTATCGCGGCTGCTGTGCGTCGCCGCGGTCACCCCGCGCAAGGGCCAGCACCGCCTCGTCGAGGCCCTCGCCACCATCACCGACCTCCCCTGGAGCTGCGTCTTCGTCGGCGGCCTCGACCAGCACCCCGAGTACGTCGCCGAACTCCGAGCGCTCATCGCCCAGTACGGCCTCGGTGACCGGCTGCACCTCGCCGGACCCCAGTCCGGAGCCCAGCTCGACGCGAGTTACGCCTGCGCCGACCTCATGGTCCTCACCTCGTCCGCGGAGACATACGGCATGGCCGTCACCGAGGCGCTGGCTCGTGGCATCCCCGTGCTCGCCACGGACGTCGGCGGCCTCCCCGAGGCGGTCGGGTGCACGCCCGACGGCGGGGTGCCCGGCATCCTCGTACCGCCGGAGAACCCCGTGGCTCTCGCCGCGGAGCTGCGCGGCTGGCTCGGTGAGGCCGATGTACGCCACTGCCTGAAGGCCGCCGCGCGCCGCCGCCGGGCCGCGCTGGACGGCTGGGCCGCGACGGCCCGGAGCCTGGCCGGTGTGCTGGGGCGACTTGGACGCGAGGCAAGGCAGGGGGCGGCGTGACCACGAGCACGACGCCACCCGGGCGCGCGACCACCAACCACCCGGGGCCCGAGGCGGAAACGATTCGGCTGGGTGACCGCAGGCGCGCCGGGGACATGAACGCGGACGTGAACGCGGACGTGGACGTGGACGCGGACGTGAACGCGGAGGCGGACGTGAACGCGGAGGCGGACGCAGACGAGGTGACGCGTTACGCCCCCGAATGGCTGGGGTTGCGTGAGGGCGCCGACGCCGTGGCTCGCGCGCTCGAACTGCTCGATCCGCTGCGGATCCGGCTGGCGAACCTGCCGAACCGTGCCACCGCGTTCGTGATCCACGACCTCGGTTGCGGCACCGGGTCCATGGGGCGCTGGCTCGCTCCCCGCCTCGACGGCCCTCAGCACTGGGTTCTGCACGACCGCGACCTCCATCTGCTCCACTTCGCCGCCGCGAACTCGCCGCGCTCGGCCGCCGACGGCAGTCGCGTCACGGTCGAGACGCAGCTCGGTGACGTCGCCCGGCTGACCGCCGACGCCCTGGCCGGCGCCTCGCTGGTGACGGCCTCCGCGCTGCTCGACGTGCTGACCCGCGACGAGATCGAAGCCCTCGCCGCGGCCTGCGCCGGAGCCGGCTGCCCGGCACTGCTGACCCTCTCGGTGGTGGGGCGCGTCGAACTCACACCGGCCGACCCGCTGGACGCTGAGATCACCGACGCGTTCAACGCCCACCAGCGGCGTGGCGAGCTGCTCGGGCCCGACGCGGTCACCACGGCCTGGGAAGCCTTCGCCCGGCATGGCGCGACGGTACGGGTCCGCCCCAGCGCCTGGCGACTCGGCTCCGACGAGTCCGAGCTGACGGCCGAGTGGCTGCGGGGCTGGGTCGGCGCCGCCGTCGAGGAGCGCCCCGAGCTGGCCTCGCGAGCCGACGCGTATCTGCGGGAGCGTCTCGCGGCGTGCGCGGCGGGCGAGCTCAGGGTGATGGTGCACCACAGCGATCTGCTGGCGCTGGCGCGGCCGACGGGGGGAGCGGCATGAGCGGGCAGGCGGTGGCAGTCGACGCACAGCCCCGCACCGTCCGGGCCGACATGACGGCCGGGACGGTCCGGGGCGGCGGGACGGCTCGCACGGTTCCCGACGGCGGGAACGAGCAGGCGGTACGAGCAGGCGGATCCGCGGGCTCTCGTATCGCCGTGAACGCGCACACCGTCGTGAACTCTCGTACGCGCAGGGCGCGCCCCACCCTTCGCACCATCCGGGCCCGTATCGGCTCCCGCGCACTGCGCACCCACCTCGGCACGCTCGTGGGCGCCGCCATCCTCGGCGTACTGCTGTGGCGTGTCGGGACCGGCGTCTTCCTGGACGGACTGCGCCGGATCGACGGGACCACGCTGCTGGCGGCGCTCGGCATCGGCGTGGTCACCACCGTGTTCAGCGCCTGGCGCTGGTGTCTGGTGGCCAGGGGGCTGAAGATCCGGCTGCCGCTCGGGCCGGCCGTCGCGGACTACTACCGGGCCCTGTTCCTGAACGCGGCGCTGCCCGGTGGCGTACTCGGCGATGTACACCGGGCCGTACGGCACGGGCGGAGCGCCGGTGACCTCGGCAGGGGCGTCCGTGCGGTGGTCCTCGAACGTGTGGCGGGCCAAGTGGCGCTCATCGCCGTGGGCGGGGTCGTCCTGATGACGCTGCCGTCGCCGGTCCGGGCGCAGACCCGTCACCTCGCGGAGGCGTCCGCGGTCGCGCTGGTGCTCGCCGCGGTCGTGGGAGCCGCGGTGGTCGCGATACGACTGCGTGGCTCTTCGGGCTCTTGGGGCTTTTCCTGCTCGCCGCACTCATCGCGCCCGTCCGGCTTGTCCGGCTCGTGGCGAGGGGCCCGCGCGCTGCGCGGTGCGCTCACCGAGGCACATGAAGGGCTGGTGGCCCGCCGCAACTGGCGGGGTGTCGTCGTCTCGTCGGCGGTGGTGCTGGCGGGCCACCTCGTGATGTTCGTGCTCGCGGCCCGGGTCGCCGGATCCGCCGCCTCGCCGGTCGAGTTGGTGCCCATCGCGGTGCTGGCCCTGCTCGCCATGGGGCTGCCGCTGAACGTGGGCGGCTGGGGTCCCCGGGAGGGCGTCACCGTATGGGCCTTCGGCGCGGCCGGACTCGGCGCCACCACGGGCCTGACCGTCGCCGTCGTCTACGGAGTGCTCAGCTTCGCGGCGAGCCTGCCCGGTAGTTGCGTACTCGCCGCCCGGTGGGCCGGCGCCGGGCGGCGCCCGCGACCCCCGTACGAGAAGGGGGTGCCGCACGGCGACAGCAACCACTTCCCGCGGTCACCACCGGCGGCCGATCAGGGCCGGCCCGCCGCACCGTCCGTGGAGTTCGGCGCGAGGATCGAGACATACGAACCGAAGCAGTCCACCAGCCCCGCCAGCAGTTCCTTTCCCTTTCCGGCGGACGCCAACGAAGGACGGCCTATGACACCGGAATCCGTGTAGGCGGACATATCGAGGGTGAGAAGATGCCGTCGGTCGTCGGCGAGGAAGTCGGAGGTCTCATAACCGGGACGCACCATTTCCGGATGAGCGTGCAGCAGGATGGACGTCTCCAATTCCCCCGCATGCATATCGCTGAGCAGCGAGGTCCGCACATCCGCCCGGACCCGCGCCTCCTCCCAGTCCTCCGGAGCCGGGAACAGCGCCATGCGCGTACCACTGCCGGCGGATTCCTGGACCACATGGCCCAGTACGTAGTTCCCGCCATGTCCGTTGACCAGTACCAGGGCGTCGATGCCCGAGCGACGAAGCGAGTCGGCTATGTCCCGTACCACTGTGTGGAGCGTCACCGCGGAAATACTGACCGTCCCCGGCCAGGCCGCGTGTTCGTGCGAGCAGGCGATGGTCAGCGGAGGGAGGAGATGCACCGGATACACGGCGGCGACCTCACGGGCGATGGTGCAGGCGATGACGGTGTCGGTTGCCAGCGGTAGAAAGGGCCCGTGCTGTTCGAAGCTGCCGATGGGAAGGACGGCGACACGGGGCCGTCGCGCCCGTACGTCCTCCGTGGTGTCCAGAGGCAACAGCCCGAAGGTGGTCTGCTGTGTTCCCGCACCGCTCATGTTCTTAGGACCTTTCGTTTCGTAGGCACCGGCGAGAGCAGGCTAACGCGGCAACTGGCAGATTGGATCCAGAAAAAATGAAGGAAGGCGAAAGCGTGCTCGGTCGAAGTGCCCGCACCCAGTCAGGTGTTCAGCGCGTGGTGGACCTCCAGTTGTCCACCGTGTACGGGGAATTCCATGCCGTAGGCTATGTGGACCTCGAGCGCGGGGATGAACAAGTGGCCCTCATATACGGCGACATCGACGGAACGGAGGAAACGCTGACCCGGCTGCATTCGGAGTGCCTCACCGGGGACTCCTTCGGGTCCACACACTGCGAGTGCGGCGATCAGTTGTCGACCGCGCTGCGTGCCATCGTGGCCGAAGGGCGCGGCATCCTCCTCTACCTCCGCGGCCACGAGGGGAGGGGAATCGGCCTGCTCGCCAAACTGCAGGCCATGAAGCTGCAGTCGGAGGGCCTGGACACGGTCGAGGCGAACCTGGCCCTCGGTCTCCCCGTGGACGCCCGCGACTACGGCGTCGCCGCGGACATGCTGCACGACCTCGGAGTGCCGTCCGTACGCCTGCTCTCCAACAACCCGCGCAAGCGCGAGGCGTTGCAGCACCACGGTATCGAAGTGGCCGAACAGGTCCCGCTCTTGATACCGCCGCGCGAGCAGAACATCAGCTATCTGCGCACCAAGCGGGAGCGGATGGACCACCATCTGCCGCATCTGGACGCGGTGATCCACTCGTCCTGAGCACGGCCCTCGTGTCACCCCGGACGCACGGCCGGGGTGACCTCCCCCGCGGCCTTGGCCATGCGCCCGGCAACGCGGCGGCGGCCCCGGCCGCGCACGGTGCCCGACGTGGTAGGGGGCGAGTGATCGTCACCGGCGCACCTACGAGCGGAGGCGTCCACCGCGAACTTCTGGACGGCATCGGAGCCTTGACGCGGTGACGGTGCCGCTACCCTTGATCCCACGGGTGGCCGCGGTGACGTTGTGCGCGATGAGCAGGACGGGGTGGCTGCCGGCCCGCGTGACCCAGCGTGCCGCGTCCTCCCCGACCGGCACCCGTATCCAGCTGTCCGGGCCACGATAGTCAACAAGTCCGCTCGCAGACTCAGCCCGCGACGGCCTCGTGAATGAACCGTTCCCGAAGAAAAATCCATGGCGCCGCACCTGCCGTCCCGCCACGCCTGACACCCGCGCCGCACCATCGCCGCCCTTCGCGAGACGTCGGTCGGGCGCCCGGAGCGTTCGCGGTGCCCCGGCGTATGCCAGTGCGCCGAACCGCGGCGTGGGACCGGATCCGTATCGCCGCAGCGCACGTCATAGAGGGCGGATGGCTGCCTATGGACGGAGGATTCGGGTCGAGCCGCGAAGGAGAGACGTCCGAAACTGTGTCCTGATTACTCACTGTGAGGCAACCATTCGCCAGTTCGATTCGTATATCTCCGTGGAAGCCCAGCAGGCCTGCCAGAGGCCATGACGTCGGAACGTCATGAGCCGCCTGACGGGCAAGCACCGAGCAAGGAGTACCCATGCGACCCTTCGCGCTCAACTATGCTCGTCCGGCACAGAAGTTGGAGGGCAGCGTCCCCTATGCCTACAATCCAAGATTGCAGTTGAATGTTCTTCCCGACGGGCGGCTCGTCGCACATGACTACGCCCTGTTGCGGGAATTGGGAGCCACCACGTCCACCGCGGGCTCGAAGACCCACTTCGACGACTGAAGACGGACCCAGAACGATGACGGTTCTGATCCTGACGTGCCAACAGGATGTGACCGCGGACATGGTGGTGGCGCGGCTGGACGGTACGGGGGTACCGGTTGTCCGCCTCGACCCCGCCGATCTGCCCGGAGACGTCGCCCTGTCGGTTGAGTACGTGCACGGGACCTTCCATGGCCATCTGTCCGCCGGTGGCCGGACGGTGAGGCTGAGCGGTCTGCGGGCCGTCTGGGTCCGCAGGCCCGGTGTGCCCGCGACGCGGGTCGCCGAGCCGTCCGCCTGGCTCACCGAGGAATCCGCGCAGGCGTTCTACGGCATGCTGCGCTCCACCGGGGCACGCTGGATGAACCACCCCGACGCGGCCCGCCGGGCCCGCCACAAGCCCTGGCAGCTCCATCTCGCCCAGCGCAGTGGGCTTCCCGTACCCGAGACCACGATCACCACGTTCCCGCAGGCGGCCCGCGATTTCGCGAAACGCTTCCCGGACCTGGTGGTCAAGCCCGTCTCGGGCGCGCACCCGCAGGAGCCGCCCCGGGCGGTCCCCACCAGCCGGGTCGCACCCGAGGCGGATTTCTCGGCCGTCGCCTTCGGCCCCACCCTGCTTCAACGGCGCGTGGCCAAACGCGCCGACATCCGGCTGACCTGCGTCGGCGATCGTCTCTTCGCCGCGCGCAAGTCGGTGGGTCCAAACGCCGACCCCGACGAGGTGGACGTCCGTTTCGCCGTCTCCACCGCTTCATGGCACCCGGTCGAGACTCCGCCGCGCATCGCCACGCGTGTGCACCGCTACCTCCGGGAGGCTCAACTCGCGTACGGGGCGTTCGACTTCGCCGAGGACGCGGACGGGGTCTGGTGGTTTCTGGAGTGCAACCAGTCGGGCCAGTTCGGTTTCGTGGAAATAGAGACGAACCAGCCCATCGCACGTGCCGTGGCCGACTGGCTCGGCGCCCCGGGCCCCGAACCGGCGCACCCCGACGGCCGGCTGCCGAACACCGAGTGCCGTTGACCGTCGTCGTCGAACGGTTCGGCGGCGCCGATGACGCTCACTGGCGGCTGAGGTTCCGCGTCACACCGGCGACGATCGCGGTCGCGAGGATCCAGCCGGTGATGACGAGGACGTACGACAGCCACTGGTGGGAGCCGTCCGGCGTGAAGGCGCGCTCCTGGCCGAAGTCGATGATCGGCAGGAGCAGGTCGAGCGTGTAGACGACGGGGTTGAAGTCCGGGGCCTCGTCCGCCCTGATCGGGCGCGGGTGGTCCAGGCCGTACGCCACCGAACCGACGGCCAGCAGCGACAGCAGCCAGACGGCCGCGCGCAGGGGGCGGAAGCCGTAGCCCACGGTGGCGTCCTGGACGTACCCCCACAGCCGCCCGTACCAGGGGAGCGTGGCGCGGCGGCGGCGCTGCTTGGCGAGCTGGACGATCCGGGCCGCGTCGTCGTCTCCGATGCGACGGTACGCCGCTGTCAACTGCTCGTACGCGTGCGGCTCGTACGAGTCCCCCGCCCGCTCCAGCATCGGCAGGCGGCGCCCGGCGGGCTCGTGCGGGGTGAGGGCGGTGTACGTGAGATCGCTGAGGTACACCCGGTCCGGCAGCATCTCCGGTTCCAGGGTCAAAATCTCTATCTGCGAGCGCCGCAAATTGAGGGTGCCCTCGACGCGATCGCCCCTGCGCAGCCACAGCTCACCGATGACACAGCTGCTCACCCGCAGTGCCGTGTCGCCCGGATGCGACAGATGGGCGTGGAGCAGGTCGAGACGGCCCGGTATGCGGGAGCCGCGGAACTCGATCCGGCCCTGGGAGCGCACGCACGACGCCCGTACGTCAGCGCCCACGGTGAGGTTCGGTGCGTTGAGTGCGGTGCCGGAGGGTGTGCTGAACTCGGCGTCCTTGAGGTTGACCGACCCGGCGACCAAGGCGCCGGTGAGCCGCACCTGCCCGTGCGCATGCATCTCGGGCGCCCACAGGTCGTCCCCGATCTGGGCCTGGTTGAGCTGGAGCACGGGCTCTGCGGCGTCGGGCGCGGTGAACCGGGCCCGTTCCATGAAGAGCGCCCCGGAGATCTGTGCCCCGCCGAGCCGGACCGGCCCCAGGAACAGGCAGTCCGTGAACCGCAGCACCCCGTCCACCCGTATGGTCGCCGAAGTGAGCCCGGGGAGCACGGAGTTGCTCAGGTTGAGCTGGCGGAACCGGGCGCCGTACAGGTTGGGGGCCTCGTCGAAGTGACAGTGACTCAGCCGGACGGCGCCCTCGACGGTGGCGTAGTTCAGGCTCAGGGCGCCGGTGACGCGGACGCCCGCGAGCTTGAGTGCTGCGATCTCCCCCTCCTCCTGAGGGGCCTTGAGCAGGAGCGTCCGCAGGACACTCGCCCGTACGGTCCGCTCCTGCCCCCACTCGCCGCCGAGGGAGACGTCCTCGTCCCCAGCCGTACGGAAGTCCAGGGCCTCGCCCCGAGGGAAGGCCCTCCATACGCGCGCCTCGGTCGGCGTCAGATCGTTGATCTCGCTCACGCCGGGACTCTGACGTGGTGCCTTCGCTCTGTCAACTGCCGTCCACCACTATGTCAAAGCGCTCGCACCGCCGAGGTGTTGAGCGAGTTCGGTGACGTGCCGTAGCCGGTCGCCGAGCCGGGGGAAGGCGGGTCGGCGTACGCGAGCGCGGCGGCCTGGGACTGCCAGGAGTCGACGCTGTCGCCCGTGTGGTGGCCGTGGGGGACGTGGTTGGCGGAGACCTTGACGAACAGGAATGCTCGGGCTGGGGGAGCCTGGGCAGGAAGCCGGAGAAGAACGACATGTGTGCAGGCAGGGTGAAGGTGCCGAACTTCAGCTTGAGGGTGGCGTAAACACTTCGCCGTTCACGAGGACTACGGCCAGGTAGGTCCGGTTGTCTTGCCACTCCCCATAACCCCACCAGGTTTCGGGGGTGGCCTTGGAGTTGGTGGATCCGGTGAGCTTGGTGTTGCCCTCACAATTGCTGCCCGAGTAGCCCCCCTTAGGCGCAATGCCGCTGCTTTAAGCCGTGGCCTTGGGTTTTCGCTTGGTCGGGGCGGTCTTGGAGGCGGGAACGATGGTGACCGTTTCGGCCGGTGGGGCGGCGGGCTGGGGCCAGTTGCGGTGGTGGGCGCGTTTGAGGCCCCAGTTGGACATCTTGCGCTTGACGACGCGGGGGAACGCGCGAAGCCTGCGGACCGGTAAGAGGCGTCGGACGATCTCGGCGAGGGTGCGGCCCCAGGCAGCGGCAAGGCGCTCAGGGGGAAAAAGCCGCCTGGGCGGGGACCTGGCGGCGCACGACGCGCAGTGAACGGGTGAAGGACAGCCGGTCGGGATCGGTCCCGACCTGGGCTGCGGCCTGGTGCATGACCTGGCGCACGGCGTGGTGGACGAGGAGGAAGCCGTAGACCTCCTGCTCGACGCCGTCGGGGTATCTGGAGCGCAGGACCACGTCCGGGCCGCGCTGGTGGACCTTGATCTCGTCCAGCACCCCTTCCACCTTCCACCTCTCGTGATACAAGGCCGCCAGCTCGGCCGCCGGTGCCTGCTCGGGATCCAGGATCGTGGTGATCAGCCGGACCGGACCGGCCTCCTCACGCCCGGCGACGGTGTACTCCACCACCCGCACCAGCCGCCCGTGCACGCGGCGCTTGTCCCGGGCCGCGAAGATCTCCGACAGGTACGAACCGTCCGCGTACTGCTCGCGCACCACCAGCACCACGTTGGACGCCACCCGCCACAGCAGATCCGCACCTGTCGCGGCGGCGGCCTTCCACCGGTCGTAACCGGGAAAGCCCCGGTCGGCCAGCAGCAGCATCCCCGGCTCAAGCTGCGGCAACAGGGTGTCGGCGAGAACGGTCTCGGCCACCGTGCACGGCCCCGTGGCCGCGGCGAACACCGCATGCGTGCCGCACTCGGCCAGCACCACCAGCCGCACCTGCGGAAACGCTCCCTTCTTCTCCCCGCGGCCGGATCCTGGACGTCCGAAGAACGCGTCGTTGTCCTTGGTGTCCGCCACATCCAGCGTGGTGCCGTCCACCGCCACCACCCGCCGCCCCCGATACCAGGCACCGACCGTGTCCACACTCGCCACCGGACGGCACACCCGCGCGAACAGCGCCCGCAGCGGCTCCGAGCCGAGCCGAGCACGCGCCCGGGAGAGCGCTCCAGTCGAGGGCACCTCCCACGACCCCCGCCACCGGCGCGACCACGCCAGCCCCTCCACCAGCAGCCGTGCGACCTCCTCATACGCCTGCCCCGAGAACAGACACATCGCCAGCACGAAGTAGACCGTCACCCGTGCTGGCAGCAGCCGATTCCGCTTCTCACCCCGCCC
>CBFGQM010000044.1:0-21193 GCA_965650905.1 uncultured Streptomyces sp.
CCCTCCAGCTCGGCGCGCAGCTTGGGGCTCGTCTCGCTCACCGCAGTCCTCCTCATGACCACCACCGGACAACCAACACCGGCTATCAATACTCCTCACCTTAAGAGGATTCGGCTCCCCTGCGTATGGCTCGGGACGGACCGCGTACGCACTCCGGGGCGTGGACTGCGTACGACCTGCGAAACCGCCAGGTACGCACTCCGGGCAGCCACCACGTACGCACCGCGCGGGCGTCTACCGCAGGCGCACAGCCTTGCGCGGATACCAGCGCACGAAGGCGTGCGCATCAGGGGGCGCGCCGCGTACTGGTGCTCGCGCTGGTGGCTCACGCCGTGGCGCGCATCCCTCGTCAAGGTGAGTCGAGATCTCTTCGCAACACGGCCCCATTGGGGGCCCTGCGCACCATCAAGTGACGTACAGCCGCTGAATCGATCAACTACCCTTGTTTCCAAGGGAATTCAGCGGATTCGATCATGCAGAAACGTGCCTGTCAACGAGTTAATATGCGTCCGCACTACCCTGCGGCATGAGCCCTACTATCGGCTCGCCATGACAACAGCAGGGAAGCACCAGGTGAGCCGCGCGGAGACCTCCCGTCGAGGCAACCGGCCGGGCCGGGCGGGTATCAGAGACGTGGCAGCAGCCGCAGGGGTGTCCATTACGACGGTGTCCGACGCGCTCAACGGCAAGGGCCGGCTCCCGGAAGCCACCCGACGCCACGTCCGCGAGGTCGCCGACCGAATGGGCTATCGCCCCTCCGCCGCGGCCCGAACGCTCCGTACCGGAAAGTCGGGCCTCATCGGCCTGACGGTCACAACCTACGGGGATGAACCTTTCACCTTCACGGAGTTCGCGTATTTCGCGGAGATGGCCAGAGCCGCCACCTCGGCCGCGCTCGCCCGGGGCTACGCCCTGGTCGTCCTCCCCGCGACCTCGCGCCACGACGTGTGGTCGAACGTGGCCCTGGACGGAACCGTGGTCATCGACCCGTCCGATCACGACCCGGTTGTCAGCGAACTGGTCCGCCAGGGACTGCCAGTGGTCTCCGACGGGCGCCCGGCCGGCTCGCTGCCGGTGACCGCCTGGGTGGACAACGACCACAAGGCCGCGGTCCTGGGCATCCTCGACCATCTGGCCGACGCCGGAGCGCGCCGGATCGGCCTGCTCACCGGGACCACCACGGACACGTACACACACCTGTCCACGACCGCGTACCTGCACTGGTGCGAGCGCGTCGGCCAGGATCCGGTGTACGAGGCCTACCCCGCGCACGATCCCTGCGCGGGCGCCGTCGCCGCCGACCGGCTGCTCGCCAGGCCCGACCGGCCCGACGCCGTGTACGGGTTGTTCGACCCCAACGGCACCGACCTCCTCGCGGCGGCCCGCCGTTACGGTCTGCGCGTACCGGACGACCTGCTGCTCGTGTGTTGCAGCGAGTCGACCGTGTACGCCAGCACCGAGCCGCCCATCACGACACTCTCGCTCAAACCTCGCCGCATCGGCACGGCCGTGGTCCAGCTCCTCATCGACGCCATCGAGGGGCTCGAATCGGACCAACCGGTCGAGCAGGTGATACCGACGGAGTTGATGGTGCGGACCTCCTCCGAGCGACGGCCGCCGCGGACGACCGTCAGCGCACCGCGGTCACCGGAGGATGGGTGACATCCAGAGTGTCGTTCGGTGTGACATCCACCGGGGAGAGCCCCTCCCAATTCGGGAGAAAACAACGGTGAACTGGGGTTCTGCACCGATTCACCGCCCCTGGGTCATCACATGGCGCGATCCGCATTCCTATGATGGGCGGACGACAGCGCGGGCCGCTGCGACCAGGCAGTCCGATGCGGTGAAGATGCGGCGCGATGGTGGTGGAGGGGTCGATGACTCAGGGGGCCGGTCAAGGACCCGACGCGAGGACGCCGACGGTGCGCGATTTCCGCGTGCCGGCGTACGTCCACGGGGCCGATCCGTATGCGCAGCCCCCTACTCACGCCCAGCCGGGTCCCCAGGCGCAGCAAACGCCCCCCGGTGAGGACACCAAACCGGCTGAGGAGCCGGATGGCTACACGCCGACGCAGCGCGATCTGCCCGTCATCAACCGCGGTGACACGATCCAGGTGCCGGTCAGCCCCGAAGCCGCGCGGGTTCCACAGGCCGCTGGTGGGCCGGGTCCGCTCTACGTCGTCGGCGACGTACACGGCTATCTCGACGAACTGATCGCCGCGCTGCGTAAGAAGGGGCTCATCGACACCGACGGCAACTGGTCGGCGGGCACCGCGCGGCTGTGGTTCCTCGGAGACTTCACCGACCGAGGGCCCGACGGAATCGGCGTCATCGACCTCGTGATGCGGCTGTCTGCCGAGGCCGCCGCGGCCGGCGGCTACTGCAAGGCGCTGATGGGCAATCACGAACTGCTGCTTCTCGGCGCCAAGCGGTTCGGCGACACGCCCGTCAACTCCGGTGCGGGGACGGCCACTTTTCAGGCGGCCTGGCTTCTCAACGGCGGCCAGAAGACCGACATGGACCGCCTCCAGGACCACCATCTGCAGTGGATGTCCCGCCTTGACGCGATGGAGGTGGCGGACGGGCACCTCATGGTGCACTCGGACACCACCGCCTATCTCGACTACGGCGACTCCATCGAAGCGGTCAACGACACCGTCCGAGAAGCCCTCACGCGCAACGACGCGGACGAGTGCTGGGACCTTTTCCGAAAGTTCACCAAGCGCTTCGCGTTCCGCGACGACGGGGGCGCGCAGGCCGTGCGCGCACTTCTCGACATGTACGGCGGCTCCCGCATCGTCCATGGTCACAGCCCCATCCCGTATCTCCTCGGCGAAGTCGGCTCGGAGGACAGCGACGGTGCCGCGGGTCCCGTGATCGTGGGACCGCACGTCTACGCCGACGGGCTGGCCATCGCCATGGACGGCGGAGTGACCATGGCCGGAAAGCTACTGGTCCAGCAACTGCCGTTGGACGGCTGAACGTTGCCGGGCAGGCGCTGCCCACGCGTGACAGTGCCGCCCAGAGAGTTATTTCTGGGAACCCCCTGTCACCGTGTGCCGTCGCCGCTCTACCATCGGCTTATCCGTAGCAGGCTCCCCTCCGTTTCTGCCCGACGGCTCGTCAGCATGCCGAGCCACAAGCCCTACGGAGCATCGGGGGATGCACATGAACAGCGTTCCGCAGCACCTACTGAGCGAGGACCGCCAAGAGTACGAGCGGATCCTCGATGAGGCGCTGCGCTCCACGCCACACCGTTCGGAACTCGCCGCTGTCGGCCAACGGCTCAATCCCGAACAGCTGCGCACGATGGCGCTCAACGCGTCCGCTCTCATCACGGCGGCCGCGGCGACCGAATACCAGCACTACGTGAAGGTCCGCGAGGAACTACGCCGGCCGGCGCCCTCCACCCCCCGCGTCCGCGAAGGATCCGGCTCCACGGATCCGGGCACAAGCGCGGTGGGGCCCGCCGCCACCGGGGAGGCCGCCGAGACCGCCGGGGCGGGCGCCATCGCCGTCGCGGCGGTGCTCACCCCCGTCCTCGCCGGCACAGCCGCGGCGATCTTCCTGCTCGTCGGCTACCTCTTGCAGATGCTCAACCCAAAGCCGGCGTTCGCCCAGACACTGCTCAACACCGGGTGGGTCTTCGGCGCCGTGACCGCGGCCGCGATCCTGATCGCCGCGGTCGGTCTGCTGCTGACCGCCCTGCGCAACGGTGCCGGCTCGCTCCAGGCAGACCCGCACGGTGAGCGCAACGAGGAGGTGACCCGGGCCAGGGAAGCATGGCGCGAGGCCCTCCTGGAGCGCGGCATCATGCCGTTCTTCCGGGAGGCACTGGCCGACCCGGGCTCGCCGGCCCTCGGCCCTACGACACCACCGAAGCCGACCAGCCGAATCCCCCAACTCGGCTACAACCGCCCGGGCTTCGGCAGCCCCGACGGCGGCCCCGCGGCAGGGCCGCGCCCCAGCTTCTCCAGCCCGGACTTCTCGAGCCCGGACTTCGGAGGGCCGGAACACCAGCCGGAGTGAGAGCGGCAGGACAGAGAACGGCCCAGGTCGGAACGGCCAGGTCAAGTCGGCCGGCCAGAGCCGGGGTGACGTCAGCCAGAGCTGTCCGAGCCGACGCCACCCGAGTCGGGCAGCCGGCCAGGGGCCCGGCCCGACGAGCCCCCTGGTCTCAGCCAGAACGACACGCCGGACCAGTGTTCCGGCCCACGACCACCAAGTCGTGGGCCGGTGCCCGAGGAGACGCCTCGACTCCGGCCCGGGCCTGGTTCCGTCCACTCACCCAGCGTTCAGGGCCGCTTGTCAGTCCGCGATGGGCAGATATACGCGGTTTCCCGCTGCTGCGAACTCCTCGGACTTCTGCGCCATGCCCGCCTCGATCTCGGTCTGCGTCCGGCCGTGTTCACGGCGGATGTCCTGCGAGATCTTCATCGAACAGAATTTTGGTCCGCACATCGAGCAGAAGTGGGCCGTCTTGGCCGGCTCGGCCGGAAGGGTTTCGTCGTGGAACTCTCGGGCCGTGTCCGGGTCGAGGGCCAGGTTGAACTGGTCCTCCCAGCGGAAATCGAAGCGAGCGTCGGACAGTGCGTCGTCCCATTTCTGCGCATCTGGGTGCCCCTTGGCGAGGTCGGCCGCGTGGGCGGCGATCTTGTAGGTGATGACGCCGGTCTTGACGTCGTCACGGTTGGGCAGGCCCAGGTGTTCCTTGGGCGTGACATAGCAGAGCATGGCCGTGCCCCACCAGGCGATCATCGCGGCACCGATGCCGGAGGTGATGTGGTCGTACGCCGGCGCGACGTCCGTCGTCAGCGGGCCGAGGGTATAGAACGGAGCTTCATCACAGATCTCCTGCTGAAGGTCGATGTTCTCCTTGATCTTGTGCATCGGGACATGTCCCGGACCCTCGATCATGGTCTGTACGTTGAAACGCTTGGCGATCGTGTTGAGTTCCCCGAGCGTCCTCAACTCCGCGAACTGAGCCTCGTCGTTGGCGTCCGCGATCGAGCCGGGCCGCAGGCCGTCGCCGAGCGAGTAGGTGACGTCGTAGGCGGCCAGGATCTCGCACAGCTCTTCGAAGTTCTCGTAGAGAAACGATTCCTTGTGGTGCGCCAGGCACCAGGCAGCCATGATCGAGCCCCCGCGCGAGACGATGCCGGTCTTGCGGTTCGCGGTGAGCGGTACGTACGGCAGGCGCACGCCCGCATGCACGGTCATGTAGTCCACGCCCTGCTCGGCCTGCTCGATGACTGTGTCCTTGTAGATCTCCCAGGTCAGCTCCTCGGCACGACCGTCGACCTTCTCCAGCGCCTGGTAGAGCGGCACCGTGCCGATGGGGACCGGGGAGTTGCGCAGCACCCACTCGCGGGTGGTGTGGATATTGCGGCCGGTGGACAGGTCCATGACCGTGTCGGCGCCCCAACGAGTCGCCCAGGTCATCTTCTCGACCTCCTCCTCGATGGAGGACGTGACCGCCGAATTACCCATGTTGGCGTTGACCTTCACCAGGAACCGCTTGCCGATGATCATCGGCTCGATCTCCGGGTGGTTGACGTTCGCGGGCAACACGGCCCGCCCCGCGGCGATCTCCTCGCGTACCACCTCGGGGTCCACGTTCTCGCGGACCGCCACGAACTCCATTTCCGGTGTGATCTCGCCACGCCGTGCGTACGCGAGCTGGGTGACGGCCGCATCCCCGCAGCCGCGGCGCGGCTGGCGCGGGCGTCCAGGGAAGACCGCGTCGAGGTTGCGCAGTCCACCACGCGGCGCAGTGTGCTTGATCCCGTCGTCCTCGGGGCGGACGGGACGGCCCGCGTACTCCTCTGTGTCGCCGCGCGCGGTGATCCAGTTCTCACGCAGCGGCGCCAGGCCCCTGCGAACATCGGTGTCGACGTTCGGATCGGTGTACGGGCCGGAGGTGTCGTACAGGGTGACTGACTGCCCGTTGGTGAGGTGCACTTGACGGACCGGCACCCGCATGTCGCGGCGCGAGCCCTCGACGTATGCCTTGTGCCAGCCGATGGACTTCCCGGCCTCACCGTTTTCGGGCGAGGCGGGCGCCCCGTCCGTCTGGCTGGAGGCAGGCGTGCGTATGTCCTTGTTGGTCATGAGACCTACTCCCTACGCCGGCATTACCCGGTAACAGGTTCAGCGGTCGACGCAGCGGCTTCCGTCCGTCGATGTTTCATGTGAAACATCGACGGGACGGAGGTCAGCGCCCTCTCAGCCCGGTGCTCCGAGCTCCCGCGCGTACAAAAGGTCCCTCCACGCTAGCGTGATATCGGGCGCGCTGAACAGTGGGCCCCTTCCCTTCTTGGGATGATCGGTCGGTGACCTCGACGCATCAGCCTCCACACGAGCCCCCCGTCCCGCCGTCCGAACCGCCGTACGGGCACAGCCCCAGTGACAGTCATGGTCACGGTTCCAGTGACGGCCCTGGCCACGGCCACGGCCATGCGCACAGCCATGGCCACGGCCCTGCCACTCCCGTGTCTCAACACCTGCGCAAGGTCATCGCCGCGGTGCTGATTCCCTTCACCGCGGCGGTTGTCGTAGGCCTTGTGGTGCTCTGGCCCGGCGGCGCTCCAGCGCACGAACGCACCGGTGTGGGCTTCGACCGTCAGACCCAGCAGGCCACGGTGACCGAAGTCGACGAGGTGGACTGCAAGTCCGTCAACGCGTCGGCGGACACCCCGACCGGCAACACGTCCACCGCCGAGGGCTCTTCCGCGCAGCAGCAGGCGACCGGTACCTGCAAGAAGGCGACGGTCCGGGTGGACACCGGCAAGGACAAGGGCCGTACCTTCACAGAAGTCGTCCAGCGGGACTCGCCGCGGCAGCTCAACGAGGGTCAGCAGGTGATCGTGGCGTACGCGCCCGATGCCCCCAAGGACATCCAGTACTCCGTCACCGATGTGAACCGCAAGCTCCCGATCGCGCTGCTCGCCGGGATCTTCGCGCTTGCCGTGGTCGTAGTGGGCCGGATGCGGGGTGTCATGGCGTTGATCGCGCTGGCCGTCAGCTTCCTCATCCTCACGTTCTTCATCCTGCCCGCGGTCCTTCAGGGCTCGAATCCGCTGGTCGTGGCTGTTGTCGGGGCGAGCGCCATCATGCTGATCGCGCTCTACATGTGCCATGGTCTCTCCGCCCGTACGTCGGTGGCTGTACTCGGCACGCTGCTCTCGCTGCTGCTGATCGGGCTGCTCGGCTCGCAGTTCATCGGCTGGGCCGCGCTCACCGGGAACACGGACGACAACACCGGTTTGATCCACGGCCTGTACCCGACCATCGACATGAGCGGTCTGCTGCTCGCAGGCGTCATCATCGGTTCGCTGGGTGTGCTCGACGATGTGACGGTGACGCAGACATCGGCGGTCTGGGAACTGCACGAGGCCAATCCGACGATGGGCTGGCGCGGGCTGTACCGCGCGGGCATACGAATCGGCCGCGATCACATCGCGTCCGTCGTCAACACACTCGTTTTGGCTTACGCGGGCGCTGCGCTGCCCCTGTTGCTGCTGTTCTCGATCGCGCAGAGCAGCGTGGGGACGGTGGCCAACAGCGAACTGGTCGCCGAGGAGATCGTGCGCACGCTCGTCGGCTCGATCGGCCTGGTCGCCTCGGTCCCGGTCACCACGGCTCTGGCCGCTCTCGTGGTCTCGGCGGATCGCCCGAATCCTCAGACGGCCGCCGTAGAGGCACCGATACGCGGTGGAAGGGGCCACCGCCGCAAGCGCTGAAGCCGGCTTACGCCCTGGCCCGCCACGGCGAAGCGTTACGCCACTGTGGGCGCCGTCACGATGCTTCAACCCGCGCTCTGCTCCTCCGCCAGGATGCGATGCAGAGCCTCGTCGAGACGTGTGTCGAAGCCGGCAAGGGAGCGTTCCTGCCCCAGCGGCACCAGCTTGTCCGTGCGGTCGAGGAACGCAACGAGCGGCACGGCACCGCAGCGGAAGAGCGCTTGGTCGACGCCGACCTGAAGCCGGATCACCACATCACCGAACCCCTCGGAACCGGCGGGCGCGATGTGCACATCTCCGTCCCCGCACGGCCGACCCACCCCATCGACCAGCAATTCCCGCCCGAAGGCCCAGGTGACCGGGGCATCGCCGGGCAGGTGAAAGGTCAGCCGCACGGCATAGGGATCACAGGTCTCGTATCGCAGTTCCACCGGAATACGGAAGGAAAGCTCATCCGAGACGAGGAAGCTCATCATGACCTCTGCCTGCACTACCGACTCGCGCATCGCCTACCCCGTCGTTTGCCGTCGACTGGCCAGGAACCATACCCCTGACACTCCTGGCATCTTGCTGAACGTACACAACAGATCACAAGGAGTGAGTTTTCAGATGCTGATAGAGAGGGCGAACGACCCCAGTAGCCTGCCGATCTCGTCCTGCAACTGCCGTGCCGCGGGAAGCAGTCGGTCGGCCTGGTGGGAGGGCAGGGACATGGCCATCGTTGCGGCCATGGTGCCCGCGGTGATGGGAAGCGCGGCGCAGACCGTGCCCAGCGCGTACTCCTGACGCTCGATCACGGCCTGCATGCGTTGCGCGCCGTCGAGGCGTCGCAGCAGAGTGTGATCGTCACGCACCGTGTACGGAGTGATCGACTGCACGGGATAGCGGTCGAGGTGGTCCCGGCGGGCCTCCTCATCGAGTTGGGACAGCAGGCACTGGCCGATCGCGTGGGCGTGCCCCGTCTCACGGAAGTCGGCCCACTCCTCGACGGCTGGACTGCCCGGCGAGTCGGCGACGCACTGGACCTCGATCTCGCCCTCTCGGTAGACCGCGTAGTACACGGGCACACCAATCGCGTCGCGCCAGCGTGAGAGCGCGTCAAGGACCGTGCTGCGACGTTTCTGCCGGGCGGCGCCGGCTGACAGTCGCTCGGCCGCCTCGCCGAGGAAGAACAGTCCCTTCTCGCGGCGCAGATAGCCCTCGTACGCGAGGGTGCGCAGCAGGTGGTACGCCGTGGGCAATGCGAGCCCGGCCTCGCGGGCCAGCTGCTTGGCAGGCGCCCCGTGCCCATGCCGGGCGACGGATTCCAGAAGGCGCATCGCACGCTGAACGGATCCGATCAGCGTGGTGGAGTGCGGGTCGGTGGAGGGTGTGTGCGGTCCTGCGGGTGCGGTGTCAGTGGCCAAAGGTCACTCCCGAAGCGCGAGGAGGGCTGCCCGTGCGGGGATAACACGGGAGGGAAGGTGCGCCGCTCACGGGGATCAACCCCGCGTCGAGTTCCGGACTTTAACCCTCCGCCACCGCTCGCGGGCCACCTGTCCGGCAAACTTCCCTCCCCCGAGGGAACCATCGATTCCTGTTACCGACGCCGGTTGCCGACCGGTCGGTCGGTCACGCCCCTCACCTGTCACCCCGCCTATCAACTACCAGTCACTCCGTGACGACGAGCTCGACACGAACTTCCGTACGACGTAGATGAGTCCGCCGACCAGCGCCACGAACACCAGCACCTTGAAGAGCAGGCCGATCACGAAGCCGACGACGGTCGCGATCACGCTGCCGAACACCACCAGGGCGATGACCGGAACCGCGACCCACTTCACCCACCACGGCAACCCCGCGAAAATCTCTCGCATCGCAGTTGTTCCTTGTCTCTCGGCCCGTTTCCGACTGCTGACGGGTCTTGACTGTCCTGCCTTGATGTCCTGCCTTGCTGTCCGGCCTTGCTGTCCGGCCTTGCTGTCCGGCCTTCGATGCTAGGCGCGGCAGGGCTGCCGTCGGGCGTCTGGCGCCCTTGTCTTCCCCTGACCGTTCCCCAGGGAACCCTGAGGCGGGACGTCAGCTCTCGGGCGGAGAGAACACCACCAGAACCCGCAGGTCCTCGCTGATGTGGTGGAATGTGTGAGCCACCCCCGCGGGCACGTAGACCACACTGCCGCGCGCCACCTGCGTCGTCTCCATGCCCACGGTGATGGCGGCGCGGCCGCTCACGACGAAGTACACCTCGTCCTGGCGGTGGGGCTGCTGCGGGTCCTGCGTTCCCGCGTCCAGCGCGTAGAGGCCGACCGACATGTTCTTCTCACGCAGAAACTGGAGATACGCGCCATCGTTGGCGGCGCGCTCCGCCTCCAGTTCGTCCAGCCGGAATGCCTTCATCGCCCCTCGTCCACTTTTGGCCAGTGCCCGTAACCGATCTCGTCTGCCACGATCAGACACATGAAGAATTTCGTAGTCAAGACGATCGCCAACGCGGGCGCCCTCGCTGTCGCCGTATGGGTGCTCGACAAGATAACCCTGACCGGTGACAGCATGGGTAGGAAGATCGGCACGCTGCTTCTCGTGGCCCTGATCTTCGGACTGGTGAACTTCCTGGTCAAGCCGGTTGTGAAGGTGCTCACCTTCCCGCTGTTCGTCCTCACGCTCGGCCTGATCACTCTGTTGGTCAACGCCCTGATGCTGTTGCTCACCTCGTGGCTCGCGGACAAGCTCGACCTGAGCTTCCATGTCGAGGGCTTCTGGACCGCCGTCCTGGGCGGTCTGATCATCTCGATCGTCTCCTGGGGGCTGAACGTCATCCTCCCTGACAAGGACTGAGCGACCCTGATGTCCTACCGTGTGTGCTTCGTCTGCACCGGCGACAGGTGCCGCTCCCGATGGCCGCATCCGTCTTCCGCGCCCGTGTGGCGCAGGCAGGGCTCGACGGCGCGGTCGTGTGGGACAGCGCAGGTACCGGCGGCTGGTTTGAGGCGGCCGGCCCGGGGCTTGCTCGCCGCGGTTCAGGAAGTGGAGGAAGAGGCGGCATGACGGATTCCGCCACGGGGCCGGGCGACGGCACGCTCGCGGTGCGTGCCGGGCTGCCCGAACCCGTCGAACACAAGCCGGTCCTCCCGGGGCCGGTCTTTGCCGCCCACTACCACCTGCCGGGCGACCCCACGGGCCCATACGCCTACGGCCGCGACGATAATCCGACCTGGACCCACCTGGAGCGCGCCATCGGCGAGCTGGAGGCGCCGGGCCAGGGCGGCGTCGAGACGCTCGTCTTCGCCTCCGGCATGGCGGCCATCTCGTCGGTCCTCTTCTCTCAACTCCGCGCGGGCGACGCGGTCGTCCTGCCCAGTGACGGCTACCAGGTACTGCCGCTGGTCCGCGAGCAGCTCGAGGCGTACGACATCGAGGTGCGCACCGCGCCGACCGGCGGCGACGCCCAGCTCGGCGTGCTCGACGGCGCGAAGCTGCTGTGGCTCGAGACACCGTCGAACCCGAAGCTCGACGTGTGTGGCATCCGCCGGCTCGCCGAGGCTGCACACTCGCGTGGTTGCCTGGTCGCCGTCGACAACACCCTGGCGACCCCGCTCGGGCAGCGCCCGCTGGAGCTCGGCGCCGACTTCTCCGTGGCCAGCGGCACAAAGCAGCTCACCGGGCACGGGGACATCCTGCTGGGGTACGTCGCCGGCGACGACGCATCGGCGATGGCTTCGGTACGGCGCTGGCGCAAGATCGTCGGTGCGATCCCGGGGCCGATGGAAGCCTGGCTCGCGCACCGTTCGATCGCCACGCTCCAACTGCGCGTCGACCGTCAGAACGCCACCGCGCTGATGCTCGCGGAAGCCCTGCACGACCGGCCCGAGGTGACCGGGATCCGCTATCCGGGGCTGCCCGGCGACCATTCGCACAAGGTCGCCTCGCAGCAGATGAGGCGCTACGGGTGCGTGGTGTCGTTCACGTTGTCCACCCGGGCCTGTGCCGACCGTTTTCTCGACGCGCTGCGTCTGGTGGACGACGCGACGAGCTTCGGTGGGGTGCGGTCCACGGCCGAGCGGCGCGGCCGCTGGGGAGGGGACTCGGTCCCGGAAGGCTTCATCCGCTTCTCGGTGGGTGCCGAGAATCCCGAGGACCTGGTGGCGGACGTACTGCATGCGCTCAACGCATCGGCGAAGTGACGGCTTCCTGAACGACCGGTCAGTAACCCGTTCCCCGTAGGACGGCCGGTCCGAGCCTCCCCCCTCTTGGCTCGGATCTGGGGTCGGTGACCTTGGGTTCGGCGCCCTGGAACGCGTTGACCTGCTGTTTCATGCGTTTCAGGGCGTTGACGGGGGTGCGGGTTTTTGCGGGTTCGCACTCCCCGGGGGCTCCCCGGACTCCCCCAGGAAACGTTTGAGCGAGCTCCTGGTGGCCTCGTCCGCCGAGAGCAGCCCCTTTCGGGATCTTGAACAGTCGCGGTTCAACGGACCCTCACTCAGGCTGAACAGTTACGTAGTTGGGCGGTTATCCCTTTGTGATTGTGGTCACGCTCGGAGGGCATGATTACAGCCAGGTTGGCTAATTCCAGAACGCTGGCCCGGTGCATATTCAGACACAGCGGGCCACCTCGTTCGGCCATGGGTCATCACTCTGTGAGCGGCACTAAGCGGAAGTTTGACGTCCTTTCTGGCCTCGCCCAAAATGCCATCAGCAAGACGCATCCACCAGATCCACTTAGCGGCCCGGGTGCTCCATAGACATCGACGGTGGCCGCAGCAATAGTCCGGTGCGCCCGCATCGCACCGGAAGTGTAATATCAGTTTCATGGAGCTCGGGGGAGCCCCTACATGGCGATTCACTCCATTCCGGTTATCAGCTACGACGAAATCCTCTCCGGTGAGGTAACTCCCGGATGCATCATGGACACGTTGGTAGCTACCGGATTCTTCTACCTCTCTGATCTTGACCAGGTCATCTCTCCGCTGCTTTTCAAGTCGTTGCAAGACGTCTCGAAAAGCTTCTTCGACTTCCCGACCGAGTCAAAGATGGAGTACTACATCGGTGATTCCGACAATCACCGCGGCTACGTCCCCGTCACGGAGCAGGGTGCGTACGGCGACGAATCCATACGGGTCTACGAAGCCTTCGACATCGGCTACGAGAGCGAGCCGCTGCCGCCGGCACGCAGTCTCGGGTTCGAGCTTGTGGGTCCGAACCGGTACCCCGCCCACATCGACGGCATGGCCAAGACCGCGCAGGCGTACTACGAGGCCAACTTCGGTATCGCCCGCGAGATCCTGCAACTGATCGCACGCGGCGTCGGGGAAGAGAAGGACTACTTCGACCCTTGGATCAAGCGCCCGGCCTCACAATTGCGCCTGATCCACTACTTGCCGAACGACGTCCTGGTGAACAGCGGCGACACGTCCATGGGGGCGCACACCGACTACGAGCTCTTCACATTCATCCACCAGACCTCGCCCGGGTTGCTGGCATACGACCGCGCCTTGAAATCCTGGCGCAGCATGCCCGTCTTCAAAAACACCCTGCTTGTGCTGGCCGGCGACATGCTGCAATTCATCACCGGAGGGAAAGTGAAGTCGCTCCTGCACCGGGTGGTCACGAACGGTGAAGAGCGCTACAGCTTCCCCTTCTTCATGAATCTCGACTTCGAGACCGAGCTGAGCGTCCTGCCGCAATTCGGTAGCAGCGAAGAAAAGATCATCGTGGGACACCACCTACTGGGGCAGCTCTACCGCGATTTTCCGTACATCAAGCAGCGCGTCGATTCCGGAAAGTGGCCCGTCAATTTCGAGATCCCGGACGGCAACGTCTTCGAACAGCTGTGATCCGCCCCGACACCCAGGAGAATTTCTTCATGCAGAGCCTCAGAGGGAAGAGAGTGCTGGTCACCGGCGGTGCGAGCGGAATCGGCCAGGCCACCGTCCGACGGTTCGTCGAAGAGGGCGCGCTCGTCGCGGTCTTCGACCGTGACAAGCGCGCGGTCGACGAAACCGTGGCGGCGATCCCGCAGATCGCCGCGGCGATCACCGTGGACGTCTCGGACGACGTCGCCGTGGCGGAGGCGTTCCAGGAACTGGAAGAGATCTTCCCGCAGTTGGACGTGCTGATCAACAACGCCGGTGTCAGCATCCGGCACGAGAGCTTCCGCAGCATCACGCCCGCCCAGTGGCGCGACGTGATCGACACCAACCTCAACGGGGTCTTCTACGTCGCGAGCGAAGCCGTCCGGCGCATGGACGAAGGCGTGATCGTCAACATGTCCTCGATCAACGGCCTCGCCGCGTTTCCCCACTACGCGGACTACAACGCCTCCAAGGCCGGCATCCTGGCGCTGTCGCGCACGATGGCGGTCGAACTCGCGCCACAGATAAGGGTATTGGCGCTCTGCCCGGGTGCGGTGCTGACGCCCATGCAACGGGCGGAGTACACCGACGAGATGCTCGGTGAGGTCAACGCCAACATCCCCCTGGGCCGCCACGCCGACCCCTCGGAGATCGGCGGCTTCCTCGCCTACCTGGCATCCGACGAAGCACGTTTCATGACCGGTCAGCACTACATCGTCGACGGCGGCGAGACTGCGAGGGCAGCACTGTGACCCGTACCCAGACATCCATGCCGACTGTCGACATCTCCTCGTGGTCGGAGGTGATCCGGCGTTATGCGGTACTCAGCAACCCCTACCGGGAGTTCGAGCGCGCGGCGACGTACGCCGAGGAAGCGCTCTCCTCGCTGGAGCACGACGACATCCGTACCCTGCTCGAATTCAAGCGGAAGGGCGGCCCCGGCGGACGCCTGCTCGTGAGTAACGGCGTGGTCGACCCCAACCTCATGCCCACCACGGAGTCCACGGAGGACATCGAGAACGGAAAGGGCACCTACTACAGCGAATTCACGCTGATCATGCTCGGCAAGCTGTTGGGCGAGCCCTTCAGCTACAGCCAGGAACGCAACGGCGCGATGATCCACAACGTGCGCCCGGCCAAGCGCAACGAGTCCAACATCTCCTCGGACAGCTCGGCCGTCATCCTCGACCTGCACAACGAGAACATCTACCACCCGGTCCAGCCCGACTACCTGATGCTGAGCGGGTTGCGGCGCGACCCGGCCGGCGTCGCCAAGACGCTCGTGATCGGGGCGGACGAAATCCTGCCGCTGCTGAGCGCGGAGGACATCGCCACGCTCGGCGAGTTCCAGTTCCGTACGAGCGTCGACTACAACTTCGGCAACAGCGATGCCGAGCGCGGCAACGGCCCCGCGATCCGCGTGCTGTTCGGCGACCCCGCCTCGCCCATGATCGCGTACGACGACGAGTACATCGCCGGTACGAACCCGCAGGCCCAGGCCGCGCTGGACAGGCTGCGCGTGATCCTGCACGAGAACATGTACGCGGTCGACCTCGGGCCGGGCCAGACTCTGCTGCTCGACAATCTCAAAACCGTCCACGGCAGAACCGCGTTCAAGGCACGCTACGACGGGACCGACCGCTGGCTGCAGCGCCTGTTGGTGTCGCGCGACCTGCGCCGTGGGGAAATGCTGCTCGGCGAGTCACAGCGCACTGTGACGTGGAACTACGAGCCAGGGAAGTTCTATGGATACGTCGACTACCGGTGACCGTGCTGCTCCTCGCGCTCCCACAGCCGAGAAGAAACACGACCGCGTCGCTCTGCTGGCGATATTCGCGATCCCGCTGATCTGGGGCATCGGATTCCCGCTGACGCACAACGCCGTGGCCGTGGTCGACCCCGGTCTGTACGCGTTCGCACGCTCACTGGTGGCGACGATGGCGCTGCTGCCCTTCGCTCTCCCGGTCGCGCTGCGCGCCGGCCGTAAGGCACTCCTCGGCGGGCTCCTGCTCGGCCTGTTCAGCGCGCTCAACATCGTCAGCCAGAGCTATGCGCTGCACTACCTCTCCTCGGCCAGTACAGCGTTCTGCGTGACGATGTGCATCGTCTTCATCCCCTTCGTCTCGGCCGCGCTCGGCCAGGGGTGGCCGTCGAAGGTGGACCTCGCCTCTGTGGTGGTCGGCGTCGTGGGCGCCTTCATCGTGCTCGGCCCGGATCTCGACGACATATCCGTCGGCTATCTGTGGGGCGGGCTCGCCGCCTTCGCCATCGCGATGACCATCTCGATCATCGGAAAGCTGACGTCCGAGCCCGAGTCCGGGCAGGTCGACCGTCTGGCCCTGGGCTTCTTCCAGGTGCTGTTTGGAACCATCGCCCTGTTGTACTTCCCGTTCCAGCGGGACCTCGCGCCACTGACCGACACCAAGGTGTGGATCGCGGTCGTCTTCATGGGGGTCATGTCGACCGCTGTGGCGATCTACCTCCAGACCCGTTTCCAGCGGCGCGTCGGCAGTGCGCGGACCTCGGTGATCTTCAATCTCGACCTCGTGTTCGCGAGCCTGTTCGGGCTCGCCAACCGCGAGGCGCTGAGTCTGTCGCAGATCTTCGGCGGTGCGGTCATCTTCCTCGCGTCGATGCTCGAAAGCCTGCGGGACATGTGGACGAAGGCGAGGTCGAAGCGGGGGCCGGAGCCGATCGGGAGTCCCGGCAGCGAGGCCGCCGTCCAGGAGGACGCGCGCACCCCCGCCCGGTCCGCACCGGACCAGATTCCGTAGACACTCCACCTCGACGAGGCAGGCCTCCTCCATACGCACCCTTCATCTCGTCGGGCCGCCTGATCAGAGCCTTGCGAGCCGTATGGCAAGGGCGCGCCCGCACTGGCGAACTTCCCCGTCGTGGAAGTGCATCAATCGCTGCCGTTCGTGGCCCGGTACCGCAGTCGGCCGCCGTCTTCAACTCTCGCCCTGCCGCCTCGGACAGCATCATCGTCCCCGACCTGCGTGCGGTCCTCGCATAGCGCGGGCGCACGAAGGGTGGCTGTAGGCCGCACCCGGCTGGTTCTGAGCCAGATGTTTCACGTGGAACCAGCCGGGCCACATTTCTCCCATGACCGTCCGACCCGTGGTCAAGCGCACTGCCCGCGCCGTCCTGCTGGACGGCGACGACCTGATCCTGATCAAGCGAACCAAGCCCGGCGTGGATCCCTACTGGCTGACGCCCGGCGGTGGGGTCGAGCCGGAGGACCCGACCGTCGTCGATGCCCTCCATCGTGAAGTACACGAAGAACTGGGCGCCAAGATCACCGACGTGGTGCCCTGCTTCGTCGATACCGTCGAGCACATCGGCGAGGACGGCGGTGCGACCGGAGTGAAGGTGCAGCACTTCTTCGTGTGCCGTCTGGAGTCCATGGACCCGTCGCTACGCCATGGCCCCGAGGTCGACGAGCCGAGCGGCGAGTACGAGATCGTACGCATCCCCTTCACCCGGGTGGGGATCGCCTCCGTGCATCTCGTACCGCTGTCGCTGCGGCACTATCTCGACGGGAACATCGAGGGTGTACGGGCGATGCACGCGCCTGACCTGGGCTGACAACCTCACCCTTCTCTGAGGGCCGGGGATCAGCGCCCGGCCGCGACGAGTTCTTCCACCGAGTCGTGCCGGATCCGTTCCGGCGGGATGCCGATGTCCCTCAGGGCGTGCACACCGCTGCGGATCATGCCGGGCGGGCCCGAGAGATACGCGTCGTACTCGTTCCACGGCCCGTACGCACGTACGGCGTCGGGGAGCTGGAGATGTGCCTGCTGGTCGACGATGGGGCGTACCGCGAGCCAGTGGTGGATCTGCTGGAGCCGCAGCATCGTGTCGATGTCGTACAGGTCGTGATCGGTGCGGGCGCCGTAGAAGACCTCGACCGGGCGCCGCTCGCCGTGCTCGGCGATGTCCTCGACGAGCGCCTTGATGGGAGCTATGCCGGTGCCGCCGCCCAGACAGAGCAGCCCGCTGTCGGTGGTGTGGTCGACGGTCATCGAGCCGGCTGGCGGGCCGAGCCGCACAATGTCGCCAGGCCGGGCGCGGTGCACCAGTGACCTGGAGACCCAGCCCGCCGGAATCGCCTTCACGTGGAAGGACAGCAGCCCGTCGGAGCGTGGTGCCGAGGCAAAGGAGTAATGCCGCCAGACCCTCGGCCACCAAGGGGTTTCCAGGTTTGTGTACTGCCCGGCGAGGAAGGGGTACGGCTGGTCGGGGCGGACCGTGATGACGGCTACGTCCGGGGTTCTCAGTTCGTGCGAGACGACCTCGGCGTACCACCAGGCCGGGGCGCGCAGCTCGTCCGCGGCCGCTGCGTCGATCATGATCTGCGAGATCGTCGTGTACGTCCGGACCCAGGCCGCCTCGGTCTCCTCGTCCCAGACCGCCGAGGCGTACCGGATCAGGGCGCCGATGAGGCACTCGCCGACCGCCGGGTAGTGCTCAGGCCGGGTGCCGTATTTGCGGTGCCCGCGGCCGAGGTTCTCCAGATACGCGACCAGGATGTCGGTGTTGTCGATGTGCTCGGCCGCGGTCAGCAGCGCCTTGAGTAGCCGGTCCCGCTGGCTGTCCATCGCAGCGGGGAACAACGATCGCAGGTCAGGGTGGCGCACGAAGAGCAGCGCGTAGAAGTACGAGGTGACCTTGTCGGCGATCGGTCCTACCTCGGCCATGGTACGGCGGATGAGGGCGGCGTCGGGGGATGCGTCCTGGGCGGAGGCCGGGGCGGACCACTGCTCGGGGACGCGGGGGGCGGTGGCCGGGGGGGCAGTGAGGCTCTCGCCGTGATTCCGGTGGCCGGGCCGCTGACGGGAGCCCCCGTGCGGGGACACGGGGGCGAGGTCCCGTCGTCCGGGTTCGTGGGCGGGCCCCGGTTCAGGGTGAGCGTCTGCGGGACTCGCGTGGTCATGGCCGGGGGCGACGGGGACCAACGCGAGGTGCACACCCCCGGACCGGCGGACCTCGGTGGGGTCGGCATCGGCCGGACGGCCGTCGGTGGGGCCGACATCGGTGCGGCCTGCGTCGGACGAGCCGCCGTCGGTGGTGGGGGCATCGACCGGAGCGGCCTCAGCGGCCGGAGATATTCGCTTCTGCGCGGCCTCGTCGCCGACCGCTGGCCGGCCCATGGGGCGCACGGCGGCCAGGCGGCGGCCCTCGGTCGTCTTCCGCTCGCTGCCCGCGGGCGGCTCCGGTCTCCTGCGCGGCGTGAACCAACCGCCCTCGCCGCTGCCCCCCGAAGGGCCGTTGTCGGCCGACGTGGTGGGAGCGTCCATGGTGTGCCTCGCCTCGAACATCTTTCGGTCGGTCTGCGCACTTCCTGGGTCGGTCGGAAGATGCCCGCCTTACCCGCAGACGGTTTACTTTCCCCGTTCCATCCCGTCGGCCAATGCGGCCACATTCAACCTCGTAATCCCGCAGCCTACGGACAAGTAACAAGAGAATGTGACATTGGCCGCACTGCCGTCATAGCAGCATCGCACCCCTCGTCAACGCAGTGACCGCATAACAGAGAATGAGAGTTTTCGCTCCCTCTATCCCGTTAGGCTGCTTTGCTCTGCGTTCGTCCCCACGGTGGCTGCGTACATCGCGTGCGCACAGCACTGTGGACACGAACCGCAGTCGACCATACCGGCCACTGTCCGCCACACAAGTCCCCCTTCCGTGCCGCAGAAATCAGAGGGGCCGGATCATGAATTCCTTCGATTACCGGCGCGCCTGACCAGTTCATAGGCATCGGACGGATCCCGTCCGATGTAGGAGCGGGTTACGAGACCCGCGAGAGGGCGGTCCGCATTGGCCGGGACGGATCGGGAATCGCCATGAACAGGTCGTTGTCCGACATTGAGGCCCCATATGCAATACAGTCCCCGCTCCACCCCAAACTCCGCACAAAGCCCGTCGGCGATCCGCACCTTGGCCTCGGCGCTCAGAATCCCCGCCGGGTCCACCGGCTCCGTGAACGGCACGGCCGGGTTTACGCGTCACGCGAGAGCGTTCTGTTTCACGTGAAACAGAACGCTTCTCACCATGCCGGGCCGCTGGTCGTCGTTCAGTACGCTTACCGAGGCTGGGCTACCGGATCCCGCGCCACCCGTCGGGGTCCACCCCACCCGGCACCGGGGCCCCCTCGTCGTACGGCTGCCGCGTGAACACGAACGACCCGAGATCCAGGTGACTCACCGACCCGTCGGGACGCCGTACAGCCCGCAGAATCTCGCCCGCGTAGTACCCGTCGAGTCCCGTCCACGATCCGTCGCCGTTCACCCGGAAGCGCGAGCGCCGGCCGTGGCCCGACAGGGGCCCGAGCGAGACATCCCCGTCAGCTGCGAGACGCAGCGCGACGGCCTGCGTCCCCCAGTACCACGGGCCCGCCAACTCCAATACCAATGAGTCAACTTCGGGCAGCGGCCGCCACGGCTCGGGAATCCGGGGCTCGGCCTCGGCGACGATGCGTACGAGATCCGCGGCGACCGTCGTCACCAGCGGGCCAGAGGTGCAATTGGTGAGCACGACGGCGGCCAGACCGTCCTCGACACTGATCACGACACTTGCCAGGAAGCCCGGAAGGGACCCCGAGTGGCCGACCAGAGTCCGTCCGTCCCGATGCTGAATCTGCATGCCAAGGCCATATGCCGTGCCGTCCGCCACCTCCTCGGCTTCGGCCGGCGCGGCAGGCGTACGCATCTCCAGCAGGGACTCCACACCCAGCACGCGATCGTCCCCCTGGGCCAGGAAGGCGGCGAAGCGCGCCAAATCCCCTGCCGTCGACCAGAGCTGGCCGGCAGGCGCCATCCGCCCCAGATCCTCGGACGGCTCCGGCAACATCACGTCCGCCCAGGGATGCACAGCCCAGCCGCCCGCGTGCGGCGCCTGAGGCAGCCCGCTCGTACGGCGCAGCCCAAGCGGCTCGAGTACTTCACGCCGCAGAACCTCCTCCCACGACGCGCCCCTCAGCTCCTCGACCAGCGCACCCAGCAACGTATAGCCGGGGTTCGAGTAATGATGCCGCCGTCCAACCGGGTGCCTGTGCGGCTGCTCACCCAACACATCGGCAAGCTCGGGGCGCAGGGACCCAGGAGTACGCTCCCACCAAGGCGCAGGCGACTCGGCCGCCAACCCGCCCGTGTGCGCGAGCAGTTCAGCGATGGCCGCCTCCCCCGCCCCGGTACCCGGCAGATGCTTCTCCAGCGGATCATCGAGGTCCAGCACCCCTTCATCCCGCAACCGCAGCACCAGCACCGCTGTGAACGTCTTGGTGATCGACCCAATCCGATACTGCACATGCTCGTCCGGCCCATGCCCGTTCACCGAGGTACGTGCCCCGTGCCACACCGCCTTCCCATCCCGAACAACCGCCGCAACCAGCGACGGCGCCCTCCCCTCGGCCTGAGCGATGGCAATACGGTGCAACAGGGCCCGGCGCGTGCCGGGCAGCAGCTCTTCCCGAAGTGTCGTCATCAGCACAGTTCACATGTCTCGACACCCGCAGTCGAGCCCATTTTGTCTCCGGAACCGACCGGCGATTCGCTATGATCGCCCGCCGGTCGACGCCGGAACAGGAGAGGTGTCCCGTTCCGAACCCGACCGCAAGGGACA
>CBFGQM010000045.1:0-20720 GCA_965650905.1 uncultured Streptomyces sp.
GCGACCGTTCCACCAAGCCGGAGGGCGCGCCCTCCCCCGCCCCTTCGGCCACGGCCTCCACCGCCACCGGCTCCGCCCCCGCCGGAGCCACCTCCGCCGCACCGTCCCCGTCCCCCAAACCCCAGGGCGGCAGGGACGGCGACCTGGCCGCCACAGGCTCCTCGGACCTCCCCGCCTGGACGACCGCCACCGCCGTCACCGCCCTCGCGGGCGGCCTGCTACTGCTGCGCCGCCGCACCAGCGCGGGACGCGACGCCCGACTTGGAGGCCCAGCGACCGGACATCCAGTGATAGCACTGCCGCTTTTGGCTCTGCGCCGCACTCAGGCCGCACCGTGTCTGGCGTGCTCACGGCATCGGAACCGTCCTGGATAGCAACCGTCACTGGACTGAGAGGGCTTCTCGAAACCGAGTGTGGGGCTGGGTTTGTGCTGGTCAGACATAGTGCCGGGGTGGGTGAGGTAGGTCCGGTGCCTCCATGGAGATGGCGTGCGGGAGCCTGATGCCGTCGGTGCTGGGGCGGCTGGAGGAGCGGGAGCGGGCGGCCCGCAGCGGGTGGAGGAGTTGCAGGCCGAGCTGGAGGCGGCGCAGTCGGAGTGGGATGAGTGGCTGATCGCCCGCAGGCGGGTCGGCGAGGTATGGGACGGGGACGGAACCGCAGGCCAGATCTCACGGCAGTTCAGTAGCTGGCCCCACCCACCAGTGGCGCGGCGTTCGGCCAGCAGGCCCATGACCTGCTCGAAGGTCCGCTCCACGATCCACCGTTTGGGCAGCACGACGAAGCCTTTGTGGTCGTCGATGCGGCGGTGATCGTCAGTATCAGGTTCACAGCGGTCGCGCACCAGCCCGCCAGCATGTCGGTGTATCCGCTGTCCGCCCATACGCGCCTGAGCCGGTGATGCCGTCTGGTGGCCTGGGCGAGGAGGTCCTGGGCGGCGTCCCGGTCCCCCGTCGAGGCAGGGGTGACCAGGACCGCGAGGATCAGGCCGAGGGTTTCCACCACGATGTGCCGCTTACGGCCTTTGATTATCTTCCCGCCGTCATAGCCGCTGGTCGCGGCCTGACCGTGGACGTGCCCTTCGCTGACTGCGAGTCGATCGCCCCTGCCGTCGGTTCCGCGTCCCGGCCCTGTGCTTCACAGGTTGCGGCGCGGAGCCGGTCGTGGAACGCACCGGTCAGCCCCTGTTTTTGCCAGTGGGTGAAGAACCGGTGCACCGCCTTCCACGGCGGGTAATCGGCAGGCAGTGCGGGCCACTTCACGCCGTTGTCCACCACGTACCGGATCGCGTCGAGTATGTCCCGGTGGCAATACTCCTCCGGCCAGCCGCCCCGGCCCTCGGCCCACGCAGGCTTCGGGATCGTGTCGCGGACCGCGGCCCACTCCGCGTCCCTCATGTCGGTCGGATAACAGTGCCCGCCGGACGGATTGTCCGGCGTTGGCTTCAACCGGGCGGCAGCTTTCAAGTCCACTGAGACGTTTGTGGCTATGAGGTTTGCGGTGTGGGTTCCCGGCGTTTCGCCGGGTTGTTGATCCAGGTGGTCTGGGTACTTCGGGTGGTGTGGGGCGTCGGCCGAAGCGTTTGGGATGGCGGGCGTAGGCGGCGGCGAGAGTAGCGGCGCGCTGGTCGCGGAATTCTTCGACGGTGCCGAAGTGGACGCTGGCGGGCGTGTGCCATCCGATGCCTGAATCCCGATGTTCGTGGTTGTAGTACGAGGTGAAGGCGTCGAACCGTTTACGGGCGTGGGCCAGGGAGTCGAACCGGTCGAGATAGTCCGACATGTACTTGGTCGTCTTGAGAGTCAGGTCAGGTCGGGTGTCAGCTGGTGGAGCACGATCGTCCTGAGCAACTGTGTGGCTGGAGTCGTGAAGGGGCAGTGAGAGCGTCTCCGGGCGCGCGATCTTGGTGATAGCGTGCTTGGCTCGGCGCTCATTGCGTATGTGAACAGGCGGAGTTGGAACGGGGGGATCTGCCGTGGCCGTGGATCTCGGAGTAGGACCAGGAGTCCTCAAGAAGGGCGGGACAGACCTTCTGGACGTCCTCAAACCAGTCAAGAAGGTGGACCTGGGCGACCCGGCCGGGCAGGCCTCTTCGATCGGGGACGATGACGCGGCCGCGGCATTGGTGACGTTCTGCGCGACCTGGGTGTCGGGGGCCTCGTTCCTCGCCGACTGCGCGGCGACGCTGGCGGAGGGTCTGAACAAGGCCAACGGCGACTACGCGGAGACGGATGAGGCCATCCGTGACTCGGTGAACTCGGTCAAGTCGGTATTGAGCTAGGTGCAGGTACAGGTACGGGGGATCCGCAATCATGGCAGCCACGCTCGGGTCGACGACCGACCCGAAGGAACTCATCCCAGGAGACGTCGGCAAGCTCGGCAATCTCGAAACCGCCGTCAATTCCTGGTCGGACAATGCTCGCCTATGGGGCGATTTCAGCCGAATTAACGCACGGGGTGCGGTGCGCGATGCGGGCCATCATGGTGCGGCGGCACAGGCAGGCCCCGAGATCGAATTCTTGTACTGCGTCACAAATTTGTGGTAGTCGGAGCGCATTTCCAATCCACCCCACCTTGACGAGTGAAGATTGTCTGTAGGTAGGGCGAAGAGTCCGTGGTGAATATCGTTGCTCCGTTCGGGCCGATATCCAGTCAGTCCAGTCAGTCCCATAGTCTCCATTTCCTCGGCGCGGCGAGGGGACAGTCCTGCCAAGTATGCTTGCGGGGTCTTCTTTTCTTGATCCCACGAAATGGACCCATCATGACCATGGCCCGCTTGTCCACAGCAACTTGGAGCCTCACGGCCGTAGCCGCCAGCGTGTTGCTCGTCGGCTGCTCGGGCTCGGTCACTGTCGGAAACTCCGATCCGAAACTTTCTGCGAACAAGTTGGCTACCACGGTCGCCGAAAAGCTCGCCGCCACAACGGGCCAGCCGAAGCCGGACATCACCTGTCCCAAAGACCTCGTCGGGAAGGTCGGCAACACCACCCGCTGCACGCTCACAGCAGACGACGGCAGCACCTTGGGCGTGACGGTCAAGGTTTCCTCCGTCGACGGAAGCAAGGTCAACTTCGACATCAAGGCCGACGAGACGCCTTCCCCGGCTGCCAGCTGACAACTGAGCCTCGGGTCTTCTCGGCAACCTGATTGGCGGTTACGGCGCAAGACGATCGGCAGTGCCCCGACACGGGCTCGGTGACCTGGCGCCAGTACGGTGCTGCTCAGGAGATCTGGTCTACGGCGTACCCGACGAACAACGCCCACGCGTCCGCGCCAACAGCCAGCCCCGGGCGGGAAGTGTCCTTGGAGTCCCGCACATGGACTGCCTGAGACCAGGTGGCTACCTCGACGCACTGGCCACCCTCACCGCTGCTGTAGGTGCTCTTGACCCAGGTCAGTTCCGTTGCGCCCTTCATAGCTCTCCCAGCAGTCCCTCGATGAAAGCCATCGACTCTCGTGGAGTGAGAGCCTGAGCCCGGATGATCCCATACTGCGCCTCAAGAGAACGGGTGTCCGCTCGGTGTAGAGGTGGCTACTTTTCTGAACCTCGGCGTATGCGATCCGCTGCCCCGCCTTGGTCTCGATCAAGGTGAACGGACCTGCGAGTCCCGCGTGGTCCTCCCGCTGCAACGGCATGACCTGGATCTCGACGTTGCGGTTCTGCCCGGTGAGCAGCATCTGCTCAAGTTGGCCGCGACGAATCTCAGCGCCACCGATGGGGCGGCGCAGCACAGCCTCCTCGATGACGAAGCTCATCAGCGGAGCGGGCCATCGCGAGAAGATCTCCTGCCTGAGCATCCGAGCGGCCACCCTCTGCTCGATCGTCTCCTCGCCCAAGAGCGGCCGGCGCATCGCGAACATGGCCCGCGCGTGCTCCTCTGTTTGCAAAAGCCCGTTGATCAAGTGTGTGTCGTAGACATGCAGCTCAACCGCCTCCGCCTCCAACCGCGCAGCATCCCGAAAGAACGGCGGGAACTGCGCTCGCGCCACTTCTTCCTTCATCTCCTGCAAGATGCCACCCGCGTCCAGCACCTCGTCCGCCACGTCGATGAACCGAGGCGGCGGCGTCCGTCTCCCCTGTTCGAACGCTGCGATCGTGGACGCCGAGTACCCGGTCCGCGCCCCGAACTCAGCCCGCTCCATGCCCGCCCGCAGCCGGAACCGTTTCAGTTGCCGCCCAAAGACCCGGAGGATGCTCGACCCCGGTTCCGGCGGCCCCGAAGCCTCCGTCTCCAAGTCCGAGCCCATCTCCGCAGCTACGGTTTCGTCCGGCTCCCGTACCAGTTCACTCACCCGCCCGCTCACCTCCACCGCCCGCACCGACCACGTTCACGCTAGAAAGCACACGCTCACCACACCACCGAACCTCGAAAGTTCACCCGCACAAGTGCTCGCCATCGGCTTCCGCTCAGGCAGCCGAGTGGACCGCTTCGGTCTTGCGGTCATGAAGTTCCCTGCAATCCCGGCAGAGGGCGCGCGGATCATGCGTGCGGATGGCACGTTCACACCCGTCGCAGGTGAACAAGCGGCACCGGCTGTCGTGAGGGCGTCGCCGTCGCCGTCGCCCTACGGAGAGGCGCTGCTGGCAAGGGCGGCGGGAGGAGGGTGTTCAGACGGTATTCGAGAAGGCTTGCCGGATGGCGGATAGGAACGCCCTGGGACGGGAGACTCGCGGTGAGCGTGTGGGTGACCTGCTCTGGCGTCGCGGAACGCGCGAGCCAGGTCTCGACGGCGGGCACGAGCCGCTGCACGTCCCGTTCGGACAGCAACAACCGCGTATCGGTGAGACGCAGACGCGCGCGCAGGTCGGCCGCCGGTTCGGTGCGCACCGAACCTGACTGGGCAACAACAGGCCGCGTACGTACGGAAGCCGGCGCCAGGTCAGGCCGCGAGATCTCCGCTGGTCCCGGAACGGTCACCGGCACCGGCACCGCTGTAGGAACCGGCTCAGGCTCTTCTCCGACCGCTGGGCCGGAGACAGTGACGACAGCTGCGGCACCCAAACCGCTCTTACGCGCGGAGGCTCGTATAACCACCCCCGGATGATCGAGGAAGAACGTACGCGTCGCGATCCGGCCGCCCCCGAGCGGCACCCGGCGACGGACGAGATATCCCGCCGCCTCCAGCTCCCGCAACGCTCTGCCGATCGTCACCTCGCCCTCCGGGAAGCGTAACGTCAACGCCTTGATGGTGACCGAGGCGCCATCCGGCAGGGACTGGATGTGGACGCCGATACCGATCGCCGTCGCGGAGAGGCGGGCGTGCTGGGCGAGGTGGTTGCCGACGACCGTGTAGCGCTCGGTATGGCGGTGCCGTACGTGGAGAACTCCGGCACGGGGCGCGCCCGGCGGGAGCTCCGGAGGAGGTGCGGGCAACGAGTGCTCGGGCGACGGGGACGCGGGCACAGCCGCGTTAGACTGCGGGTCAGCCATTGGGAAGCTCGACTCTTCCTGTGTGGTCAGGCCCTCGCCGGGATTGCCGTCCTGCCGGGGGCCGTTCTCTGTCTGTGACGTCCATGGGCCCCATCGTGATTCAGGTACGACGTGACGCCAAGGTCCTCGGTTACGACCCCGACCATCTCACCGACCAGCAGCGCGGCATGGTGGAAACAGCCCTACAGGAACCCGCGCAGAACATGTTCATCGCCTCGGAGTACCTGGCCCAGCTCAAGGCGGAGAGCGAGTTCGCCGACGTGCCGGCCGAGGAGATGACACCGGCTCAGTACCAGGAACTCGCCGCGCGTTACAACGGCGGGCCGTACTGGGAGACCGACGCCCAGGCTTACGGGCGCGGACTTCCTGAAGTCCATCGGGTTCGACACCGACGAGGAGTTGTGGGCGATCGACGGCACGGACTGCTCGCCCTGCGACAACCATGATCCCGGCACTCGGCTCGGCGTTCCGGCTCTTTTGCTCCCTGGCCGCGCGGCGCAGGCGTTCGTACACCTGGCCCGCCACCTCGCCGAGTGGTTCGTCGCCGAGGTCGACCGGGGATTTTGGGCCGGCTTCGGGCGGTGCGCGTCTTCAAGACCGCCTCGTCGTGGGCCGAGTACGAGGTCTCCGATCGGGGTTGACCGGCGGCCCGGCTACCGAAGAAATCACTGACTGACGATAAGTCATTCACGCAGGACAAGGACGTAGCTGTGAGCGAGATGCCTCAGGAGCTCGATCGGGACGACTCCGTCCTGATCGAGTTCAACCAGCGCGGCGGGGTGCGCCAGGTGGCCCTGAATGCTCCCGAGACGGTCGCGCGGTCGGCCGAGGCTGTGAGCCAGGCGATGGGCACAATTCGCGGCATGGCAGAGCGCGTCCGCGGCACGGTCACGCAATGGCGGTGCGGCCCGACTCGGTCGAGGTCGAGTTCGGGATCAAGTTTGATGCCGAGGCCGGTGCCGTCATCGCGAAGACCGGGGTCGAGGCCGCCGTGACCGTCAAGCTCGCCTGGGGACCACCTCGCCTTCTTCGCCACCCCGGCCACCGCTCCTTCTGCCTGATCACCACCCGGGCCCCGGTCTTCGCTCTTGTCCCGTTCGTGACGTACCAGCAGATCGACGTCGATCCGCTCCAGCCGGTGCCGGGACGGGAGTTGCTGCGCAAGCTCGGCGTCCACGGCCCCGATGCTTCGCTGGACCAGATCGTGCGGGACTGGGGAGGGCACGCGCTCACACTCAGCCTCATGGCCGCCTACCTGACCAAGCGGTATGGCGGCGACGTCCGCCGGGTCGCCTCGCTGCCCGCCCCCGATCAGGGCCGGCCGCGGGACGCCATGGTCCGCCGCATCCTGCACGAGTATGACGCCTGCCTGACCGACGAGGAGCGCTCCTTCCTCACCCGGTACAGCGTGTTCCGCACTCCCGTCCTCGACGAGGCGCTGCACATCGTGCTGCCCGACACGCCGTGAGCTGAAATTGCCGCCGAGCCCCGACAGACGCTCTCAGTCATGTTCGACCATCTGACCGCCGCGCGGGTCATCCGCCGCGATGTCGGGGACCGGACGAGCATGCACCCGACCTGCTTGTCGCCGAGACCGTGAGCGGGACGCTCGCGGACCTGCAGGGACGGTCGGCCGACGCGGAGCGCGCCTTCACCGAGGCGCTGCGGATCGCCAGCGCCTTTACGGGCTGGGCACCGGCGACCATACTCATTGCACATGCCACGATGCCACTCACTCGCACGGCCCAGATTCGACCCGGATTCGCTCCGGGGAGTTTGTTCTATGCGAAAACATGCGCTGTGATCTGCGGTAATACAGAGTGGCAGGCGGTCGGGGCGCTGGAGCTGATGTTCACTGGCGTTACCCTGTGGAACAGGGTCTACGGGCAAGGGAATACTAGCGGAACGGGTCCGGTAATCCGCCAGCAGTAGTCCCGGTCGAGATCCAGGTTCAGAAATGCACGCCGGGCCCTGGGGTCCCTCCCGGGGTCGATCCAGATGTGCGCTTTCCCGTTGTCACCGCAGTAGTCGAACTCCCATTTGAGACGGCTCCCGGGCCACTTCGATGTCTCCTGCCAGTGGTAGACCATCGTGCGCTCGCCGTCGTAGAGATCCCCATAAGCCGACCACTTGACCTTCATTTCTCGGGCGGTCCGGACCTCGAAATAGTGTCGCTTACAGCCGCCGGCATCAGCGGTTGCCGCCGACACTTGGTGCGGCCTCTGGTCTGCGTTGGCCGATGGCAGCAGGGCGATGACCATCCCGCCGGTGGACAGTGCCGCTGCGATCGCCACGAGCCGGATCTTCATGTTCTTGCTGTTCCTCTTAGCCACGCCCGGCTCCGTCCCTCAGGGGTTTTTCCTACGCGCTTCACTTGAGCATTATTCGGGCCCGGTTCGCCTCACCGACAGAGTCAAACGTCCCTACCAGCAGGTCGCTTGAGGTGTCGTCGCTCACATCGCTCACTCCCCGACTGTTGGCAGGTCGGCCAGTCGGCGACGTACCCGGGTCCCCTTGAAGTGACGGAGCAGTTGGGGCGGGCGTAACACCTGGCGTCCGTCTGAAGCGGCCTTGGCCGCTTTTCCGGTTCAGCCGTCGTACTGAAAGCGCGCCGGCTCACCGAGCACCAAGCGGGCGCTCTCGAAGTCGGCCAAGCGGGCCGCCACCGTGGCCACGGCGAGGCGTTCCGGGAGAGCGGCGGAGAACTTCAGCCCGCGTACGGCCCGGCGGTCCACGTCGGGTAGGACGAGGTTCTCGCCGACGTTCTCACGGGCCACACGCCAGGCGCCCGGGGTGAGGTTCTCGCGCAGGCGCAGCCAGCTGTCGGTGGGCCGTTGCAGGGGGTCGGTGACCGACTGGAGGCTGGCCGCCAGGGTGGCGTTGGCGCGGTAACCGGCCCAGGTCCACCAACGGACGTCGGAACCGACGCGCGTGATCAACGTGCCGCCCGGGTGGACGGTGTCAGGTGCGTCGGTTTCGCACTGTCCGGCCAGGCACGCCTCCGCACGCCGAGTGAGGGAGACCGGCGGGGTCGTGCCCAACAGCACCTCGCGCATGGCACGCGTCAGGGCGTACGAGAGTCCGGTGACGCCACCGTTCATCCACTTGGCGATTCCGCCGCCGTCGGCCGGCTCGACGAAGACGCGTTTGCGCAGCCAGTCGATGTACGTGACCTGCCAACTGCGTCCACCGAGTAGCAACCGCCTGGGGCCGGGGCGTTCCTCCGTGAGCACGCTCGGGTCGGTGCGGCCGATCTCCGTGCGTCCGGACAGGACGGTGAACTGCGGAGGTGCGGTAAAGGAGGCGGTGAGCTCGATGAAGTGCCTTTTGCCGAAGCGGCGTTCCGCCTCGGGACCGACGAACAGCATCCCACCGTCGCTGTCGAGGAAGCTTTCCTCGGTGAGGAAGCGCAGGATGGGGGCAGCCGACTTGTCGAAGGGGGCGAGGCCGTTCCACTGCCGGTCCCACAACCGGTCGCCGAGCTTGTGCTGTTGCAGGGTTACGGCAAGTAGTTGCTGGGCCACAAGGTGACGCGGCTCGGGCGGAGGGACGACCGGTTCCACCCAGCCCCGCGACCACATCAGCAACAAGCCCGCCGCCTGGAGCAGCGTCTCCTTGCGGGTGGTCAGGAACAGACAGTTCCGCACCGTGCCGGACCGCCGCCCGGTGCGTCCGACGCGTTGCAGGAACGAGGCGACGGTGGTCGGTGCGTCGATCTGGATGACGCGGTCGAGATCACCGACGTCGATGCCGAGTTCGAGGGTTGACGTGGAGACGATGACGCAGTCGCGTGCCTCGGCGAACGCCTGCTCGGAGCGGGTGCGTTCATCGACGGAGAGCGAGGCGTGGGACAGGAAGACAGTCACCTCGCGGGCGCGGAGCGCCGCGCCCAACTCCTCGACCTGGCGGCGCGAGTCGCAGAAGACGAGCCGTTTCTCCCCCCTGTGCAGTGCCGCGATGAGTTTGGCCGCGTTGTCGAGTGAGCCGACGTAGTCGAGTTCCACTTCGCCCGCAGGCCTGCTGAACGGCCCGCGACTCGCTTTGCCGCCGTGTCCGCTGCCGTGGGTGGTCGGCAGGTGCACTCCGGGGGCGACCACCTGACCGGTGCGGCTGCCGACGCCCGCGCCTTGCAGCCAGTGCAGCAACTCGGCCGGATTGCCGACGGTCGCCGAGAGCCCTACGCGCTGGATGGGCCGTCCGGTGACCCGCTCCAACCGTTCGAGAACGGCGAGCAGGTGCCATCCCCGGTCGTCCCCTGCGAACGCGTGCACTTCGTCGATGACGACGGCCCGGACGCTTCCCAGCAGGCGGGCGTGGTCGGTCTTGACGCCGATCAGCATCGCTTCGAGCGACTCGGGCGTGGTCAGCAGGATGTCCGGAGCTTCGGCTCGGATGCGCTGCCGTTGCGATTCCTTGGTGTCGCCGTGCCAGAGCGCAGCCTGTCGCCCCAGCCACTGGGCGTAGGAGTCGACACGGACGACCAGGTTGTTGAGGAGTGCCTTGAGCGGACACAGGTACAGCACGGAGGTGCCGGTCCACTTCTGCTCGGTCATCGCCGACAGCAGGGGGAAGCAGGCCGCCTCGGTCTTTCCTCCTGCCGTCGGCGCCAGCAGTACGGCGTCCTGCCCCTGCATGAGAGGCGTGATCGCCGCCCGCTGCAGGGGACGTAGATCGGGCCATCCGAGGGTGTTGACGATGTGATGCAGGACGACGGGGTCGAGTCGGTCCAGGACGTCGACATCCTCGTCACCCGGATCTTTCCCGGCCGGGAGTCCCTCGTCCGCCATCACAGCTGCAGGTCGATGTCGTCAGCCGACGTAGGGTCTGCGGAGACGGTTGCGGCCAGGTTCCGCTCCACGTCAGTGAGTTCGCTGCCGGCAACGGTGAGCCGGTAGTGCTGCCGGGGGTCGAAGTCGTCGAACTGGTCCACGCGGTCGAGTACGTCCCCGACGAGTTTCTTCAGGAACAGCCGGGGAGCCACCCCGATCTTCCCGCCCAACGCCCCGCCGACGGCCACCGCGAGGTCGGCGACATACGCGTCATCGACGACCTTGCGCACGCGCTCGGGCATCTCTGCGGCGTCGGCGTACAGGTCACGGATGGTGAGGCCGAGTCCGACCAGAGACTCCTGGTTGAAGCCGGGAAGTCTGATCTGTACGGCGCGAGGGTTGTCGAAGCGCGGGTCGGTCGTGAAGTCGGTGGCCAGCCGCTGAGCGAGCGGGGCCAGGCGCTGCACGCCCTGCTGACCGTCGTAGAAGGCCGGGGTGCCCGTGATGACCAGATAGAGGCCGGGGAAGCGGCCCGAGTGCACCTCGTCGATGAGCTGCCGCAGCGCGTTGAGTGCCTTGTCACGGGCGTCCGACCGGACCCGCTGCAGCGTCTCCACCTCGTCGAGGACGACGAACAGCCCGGTGTGCCCGGAGTCGCGCAGCACGGTGAGGAGACCCTGCAGGAACCCGAGCGCGCCGAAGTGGTCGAGGTCGCCGCGTACCCCGGCGGTCCGGCGGGCGGAGGCCGCGACGTGCGGCTGGCCGCCGAGCCATGCCAGGACGGCCGCGGCGGTCGCCTCGTCGCCGTCCGCGAGGGCGGCCCAGTAGCCACGCAGAGCGGTGGCGAACGACGGCGCGTGCCGGGAGACCTCGGCGAGCCGTGCGACGAGCAGCCTCTCCACCTCGCTCGGAAGCTTCTCCTCGGTCGCACCGGCCGCGAGGGCGTCCTCCTCCAGGGCGTAGAACCAGGCGTCGACCACGGGCCGCAGCGCGCTGGGCGGGAAACTGGAGGTGGTGAGCCGTTCGGTGAGCCGCCGGTAGACCGTCTCCAGCCGGTGCAGCGGGGTCTCGTTCTCCGAGACCTGGATCTCGGCGACGGCGAAGTTACGGCGCTTGGCCCGCTCCCCCAGCCAGCGGGTGAAGAACGTCTTGCCGGACCCGTACTCACCCCGCACGGCCTTGAAGACGGAGCCGCCGGACGCCACGGCGTCCAGTTCCGCGTCCAGGGCCGCTTCGAACCGGCCGAGCCCGGTGGCCAGCAGGTCGAGTCCGCTGTCGGGTACGGCACCGCGCCGCAGAGCGTCGATGACGGTACGGCGGCGGGCGGCGCTCACCCGGGCGGGGCGCTGGGATCCGGTGGTGCTCACAACAACCAGTCTTCCATTTCCACGCACACGCCGTACGAGGGACCGACGTCCGGCGCCTTGCAGCGCCACCGTTCGGCACAGGACGCCATCAGATACAGCCTCGGGGTGCCTCGACGCGAACGTCAGAGGCACCCCGAGCGCTGTCAGCTCGCTCGGAGGACGAACTGCTCGCGCAGCAGCGCCTCATGCAGCCGTAGCGTGCGCCCGTCCGGCAGGGTCTCCAGCACCTGTACGCCGTCGTAGTTGAGGAGCTGCCGGAGCACCGCGGCGAAGCCGGCGCCCCGGGTGGTGGGCAAGCCCGCCCGCTGGGCGAGCGCGGTCACGGGCAGGGTGCCGCCCGCGTCGAGCAGGGCGGAGAGTGCCTTGTGAACCTGCTCCTGCTGGGGCTTGCGGGCCAGACCATCGAGCTGCCCCTGGTACGTCTCCGAGTCGAGCAGCGACGTCACGAGCGCCTCAGTCCGCGATACGACGACCGGGGTGAGAAGGGCATCGTTCCCCCCGGCGGTCAGCGCCACGTCGAAGAGCGCATCGGGCAGCGTCCCAGGTTCGGCCTGCTTCTTCCGGGACTTCGCGGCGGCTTTCTTCGTAACCGGGCCGGCCATCTGACCCGCACACTCGTCCGTGGCATGCCTCCCCGCCTCCTCCGGAGCCCACCAGACCGGCCGCTGATCCCCCAACTCCCTCCACCCCTTGGGGGGTTCTGCCCCGAACGGCAGAAAGGCGAGCACCGGAATGGTGAACTCGGCGAGGGAAGCACCGCCGTGGTAGCCCGCCTTGAGTGCGGTGTAGCGGGAGTCTGCGTCCCAGAGCGCGACGATGGACGCGCCGGGCTCGGGCCAGACCACACGCGGCCCGGAAAGGGCGATCTCCTGTTTGCCGAGCGGGCCGCCACCGGGCAGGCGGTGGCGCGCGGACGCGGGCTCGGTGGCCGCGACGGCCTTCGTGCCGTGCCGGTCGACGACGTGGCCGTGGTCGCTGGTGACGATGACCGCCATGCCCTGCGCCGCCGCCACCCGGAGCAGGTCGCGCAGGCCGGGTACGTCGTCGACTCGCCAGGTTCCGTCGCCAAGTTTCTGTTCCTTGGCGAGGCGGTCGTCGATGGCGTTGAGGACGACGGCGACATGGGTCCTGCCGTCGGTGAGCGCTTCGGTGAGGGCCGGGCCGAAGGTGTCGCCCGCGGTCTCGGTGCGCAGGTCGTCCTTGTGGAAGACGGCGGCCGGTGCCCCGCTCCACAGCTTCAGCGTGGGGAAGAGCCTCTTCTCGTCGGCCTGGGTGCCCTTCATCAGGGTGCCGGCAAAGAGCGACGTCCGGGACACGGCCGTCACGGTGGGGAGGGCGGCGGCCATCGCCCGCCGACGCGGAGTGTCCTCGGCCAGCGGGTCGAACTCCGCCCAGGAGCGGCGTAGTTCCTCACCGAGCTCGTTCGCTATGGCCGCGCTCATGCCGTCGAGCACCAGCAGCAGTACCCGCCGCTCCTCCCCACGCCGGACGACGGGTCCGACCACCCGGTCGAGGAAGGTCTCGACGGTGAGCATGCCGCCCGGTCGGGTGCCGTCCTGCGTCCAGCCGGCCAGCGAGCGCGCGAAGGACGCGTCGATCTGCCGCCGCCGGTCCCTGACGCGCGTGCCCAGCGTGTCGTAGGCGGCCTTGAGAACGGAGTCCGGGTCGCCGCCGGCCTCGATGTGTTCCAGGGCGAGGTCGGCCCAGCCTGTCTCGGCGATGTGCCGCTGTATGGCGTCGGCGACGGTGGGAGCATCGGCGGACGGGTCGGTGGCCAGCCAGCGGGCGACGCGCTGCCCCATGCGGGCGCGTTCGATGCGGGCGGACTCCTCCGGATCGGTGGCGAGCCTGTGGTCCGCGAGCCGCCGGACGGCCTCCGCGACCCCGGCCGTGTCACCCGCCGCGAGGGCCTGGCCGACGGCGGTGAACCGGGCTTCCAGTCCGCCGCGCAGGACGGGGCTCGACGCGACGGCCGCCTCCGCGCCGAACTGGCGGGCCAGCACGGCGGCCCGGTCGAGCACGATGCCGCTGGTGCGGCGCGCCTCGCGGGCCTGGTCGGCGTCGGCGCCGCCGCCCCGGTGTCCGGCCATCAGCAGGGTGGTCACGTACTTCTCGGCGGACCGGCCGAAGACGCCCACCAGGGCGTCGAGTTGTTCGCCGACGGCCGGGGGCTGGTCGCCGAAGTAGCGTTCGGCACGGCCCCGGGCCTGGTACGTCTCGGGCGCGGGCTCGGCATGCTGCCACAGGGCCTCGCATACGAGGCCGAAGGCTGCGGCGTCCGCGCCGCGCTCGGCGTCGACGAGAGCGAGCAGCGCGCGTCCGGCGAGACCGGCCTGGTCCTCCTCGCCGAGGAAGGCGGTCAGCCCGGCGCGCTCGGGCCCACGCAAGCCCAACAGCCGCTCGGGGGCTCCGGGCCCGGTCGACCAGTCCAGCAGGCTCTGCGCGTCGAGCCGGTCTTCGCCGGGGCGTCGCGTGCCGCCCTCGGTGTCGTAGCGGCCGATGCGCAGGCGACGCTGGGCGAGCGCGGTGAGGGCGTACTGCCGGGCCAGCCAGCCACCGGGCACCGGCGGCCAACCGCCGGGCGGGGTGGCGTCGAGCAGGGCTTCGGCGGCCCAGTTGACGTCCTTCAGGCGCGGGTCGATCTGCCGGGCACCGAACGCCTCCCGTACGACATCCCAGCTGTCGACCATGTCGATGCGCTGCTTGTGCACGCGGGCAATGATCGCCGGGTCGAGTTCGTTCTGCTCGCGGTCGGTGAGGACGACCAGGACGGCGGGGCCGGGGCGCCGGCCCGTCAGGTGGTCGAGGACGAGTTCGTGGACGGCGAGCGGTGAGGGCGCCACCGTGATACCAGCCGTCCGGCCCTCGCCCCAGGCGGGTTCGGCGGGCCCGTCCCACTGGGGCGCGGACCGCAGCAGCACGACCCGGCGCCTGCCCCCGCCGTCACCCGTCAGAGAGGTGGCGAGGGAGGACTGCGAGGACAGGTACTGGGTGACGGTCGCGGTGTTCAGCCGGACGGCGCCCGGGGCGCCGGCGACGGTCTCCGTCATTCGACGACCTTGCAGGTGATCTCGATCGTCGCGTCGGGGTGGCGGGCGGCCAGTTCGGACAGTTCCGCCTGGATATCGGCGGAGGCCCGCGCCACCGTCGTACGGCGGACCCCGGACTTCCGAGCGGTGCCGCTCCCCGAGGAGGGAGCCTCCTGCGGGGTGAAGGGGATCCGCGGATCGCTCGTCGGCCTGCCCAGGTCCAGGTCGTCGGCCGTGGGCTGCGGCGTGACGGGCGCGGGCGGCGGGGTGGCGGCCTGGCTGCGCTTCACCAGGGCGACGACCTCGCGCTGGGTGCGGGCCAGGGCGTCGCGCAGGTCCGCGGTGCGCTGGTCGTCGCGGGCCACGTTACGCAGCGAGTCGAGCAGCGCCGCGCCCTCAGGGCCGAGTCCGGCGGCGAGTTCGAGGGTGCTCCAGGGCGCGGAGGCGACGGCCTCCGCGACGCTGCGGGCCTGCTTGATGGAGGTCCCGTACCGGTCGGCGCTGATCTCGCCGAGATCGAAGGAGGCGAGGACCTCCACGGTCTTCTTCGCCCCGGCAGCGCCCTTGCCGGCCTCCGCCGTGAGCGCGTCCAGCAGTTGCAGGGAGCGGCGGGCGAGGGCGAGCCGTCCGGTGTCGTCGGTCTGGTCGAGGCCGAGGAAGGAGGCGTGGGCCTCCAACTGGTGCACCAGGTCCCCCGCGTGGTCCCGGTGGGCGCGGGCGGCCTCGATGATCTGGCGGGCGAACTGGTTGACCATCCGGCCGCGCCGCAGGGCAGGAGCCTTCTGCCCGAACACCGTCTCGAAGCGCAGCCGTGCCGTGTCCCAGTCGGACTCGGCGGGCAGCGGCTGGCTGCGCAGCGCGTCATGGTCCTTGATCGCGGACAGATCAGGAGCGGGGTCGAGTACGGTGCCGCCGCGCACCCACACCCGGTCGTCCATCTCGGCGAACGCGGCGACGACGAGCCGGGCGAGGAAGTCGGGCAGGCCGCGCGGGTCGGGCTTGTCCGTCCAGTCGGTCAGGGTGATCAGGGACAGGTCCCCGGTGCTGCCCTGGGCGCTGGCGAGCTGACGGAAGTGGTCGGCCCAGTAGCGGGACAGCTCGAAGTACGCCTCCTTCTGCTGCCCGAGCCGCAGGGGCCCGGCGATCCGCTGCATGAGCTTCCGCTCTGCGGCGGGGACCTCCACCCGCCCGTCACGCGCCTCGGCGGCGGCCCGCACATGGGTGAACACCTTGCGGGTGTCGGCGGATTTGACGGCGGTGCCGGTGCCGTCGGCGTCGAGGTCGGGGTGCGCCGGGTACTGGTGGGCGAGCAGCCTGCCCGCGACATGCCGGATGCCGTCGTGCAGGCTCTGCCCGAAGGACAGGGTGAGACCGTCCACGTCGGGCAGCGGGACGAGGTGGTCGTCGAAGTCGGGCACCACGTCGGCGGCCTGCTTCTGGGCGAGCCCGTACGCCTGCTTGAAGGCACTCTTGACCTGCTTGAGCAGAGCCTCGCGCTGGGTTTCGAGGAGGCCCTTGGCGCGGCTGCGGTTGTCGGCGTTGAGGTGGCCGGCGTACTGGGTGTCGAAGCGGTGCTCGTCGGCGAGGGCCTTGTCGATGACGACGAGACGCCGGAAGTCGGCGAAGCGCTGCGCGGACAGATGGGCGGGCAGCCAGGCGACGATACGGGACCGCTCACCCTGCTGCCGCTCGCGCAGCCGCCGGATGCGGTTGACGTCCTCGACCGGGCCCACTCGCCCTCGTCGAAGGGAAGGTCTATGGCGATACGCCAGCGGCCGTCCTCCTGCGGCATCAGGTCGTGGTCGGGCAGCTCGTCCTCGTCGGCGACGTTGCCGAACACGATCTCGGCGGTGCGGGAGGTACCGCGCCACACGAAGCCGAGCTGGTCGCTCAACTGCCCGTGCTCGACGCCCAGTTCCCCGGACAGCAGCCGCCGGGCGAGGGCGACCCGGTTGCCGGGGTTGTCGTTGACTTGGGCGTTGGCGATGACGGAGTCCACGTCGACGCCGGACAGCTCCAGCCGGACGCCGGGGTTGGCGTCGGTGCCGGTCTCCTTGATCTCGGGGAACCTGGCCGCCCACTCGGCGACCTTGTTCTTGATGATGCCGACCTCGGCGCCCGGGATGGGCGCGAGGACCGACCCGTGGTTGAGCGCGCCGAGCCGCCGGATGGTCAGCTCAGTTAGGGAGGGCACGCTGGGCGCGAGCGCGGACAGCAGCAGGGTGCACACGAGCCGGTTGTCGCCGACGAACATGCGGCAACGGTTGGCGCGCTGCGGGTCGGTGATGGACTCGGGCCGGTTGACGTACTGCTCGACGTCGTCCTCGGTGATGTCGTACGAGCTGAGGAGGTACGGCCGCAGCTTGGTCTTGTACAGCTTGTCGGCGGCCTCGAAGACGACCTTCAGGCTGTCGGTGAACGGCTTGTCGCCGCCCTCCGCGATCACCGGGTAGAGGTCGCCGACCGGGATGAGCTGCCCGAGCCGGATCTCGTTGCGGTGGTCGGCGAGGAGTTCGCCCATCAGCTTCAGACCGGTACGGGAACGCTGCAACGCGGACGAGATGTGGACGAGGGTGTCCATGAACGCCGGCGAGAACGGGTACGTCAGCCGGAACGACTCCGCGTCCGCGCCTGTCGTGCCCTTCTCCGAGCCGAGCAGGGTGTCCCAGACCTGGGTGCCGACCCGCCTGGTCTGCTCGAAGGCCGCCTCGACGAGCCGCTCCGCCTCGGCGTCCCTCGGCTTGAGGATGCGCGCGTGGGCGATCTGCGGGAGGTTGCGGTCCTCCAGGGTGATCTTGTCGAACCGGCCGGAGGCCAGGTTCAGGGTGTCCTGGATGGAGGCTTCCGCCGCGCCGGACACCTCTTCGCCGACGAGTTCACGCAGGTCGCGCTGGCGGGCGATGAACGACACGACGGGGATGGCGCGTCGGGCGTCACCGCCCTCCACGAAGTTCGTGATCTTGCTGGCCTCGCGGGCCACGAACTTCTGCTCATGGATGAGGGTGGCGAGCCAGAGGATCAACTCGTCCAGGAACAGGATCAGTCCGTCGTAGCCGAGCGACTTGGCGTGCTCGGCGATGACGGACAGACCGGCGTCCAGGGAGATGAAGCCGTGCTCGTTCTCGGCGGCGTTCCTGGCGAAGCCGGGGAAGAGGTTGGTGCCGGCGTCGTTGACCAGCTTGGCGCGCAGCTCGGCCGGGGTGGAGGGGTTGCGGAGGTTGAGCGGGGTGCCCCCCTCGTGGTTCTCCTCGGCGGCGAGGGCGGTGTCGAGGAGCTGCGGGGTCCAGCCGAAGCCCTCACCCCACTCGTCCGTTTCACCGTCGCCCGCGTCGCTGCCGCCCAGGCCCCGGATGACCGCCTCGTCACCGTAGGTGGCACGGTTGGCGCGGATGTCGGCGAAGAGGGAGTCGGTCCGGTACACCTGCGGGGTCGGGGCGTCCGGGTGCAGCTTCTTGACGTGCGTGACGTACCCGCCGAGCACCCGCTGTTCGAGGGCCTTTGCGCCGAGCATGTGGTACGGCACGAGCAGGAACCTCTTGCCGTCCGTGGTCAGCCACTCGTGCTTGGTCAGCACCGGGTCGAACTCGGTACGGGCGCGGGCGGCCGGGTCGCCGCTGAGCAGCGCGTAGAGCACGGCCATGAAGTGCGACTTACCGGAACCGAACGAGCCGTGCAGGTAGGCCGCCTTGGAGCGGTGCCCGTCGAGCGAGGACTTGATGAGCGCCAGCGCCTCGTCGAAGTTCTCCAGCAGCCGCTCGGTGACGACGTAGTCCTTGAGCGCGTTCTGGGCGCCCTCGGGTGTCGTCGCCTCGGCGAGGGACAGCACGAAGTCCGAGGTGGAGATGTTCTCCTTGATGTCTATGACATCGCGGAGGAGGGGCGGCTGCTGGGCCATTACCGGTCACGCTCCCCATCTGGCGGGCTCTGCCGCCGCTTGTACCCGATCGTGCGGGATGCCTCTTGATCAGGTGGCCGCCTTGCCACCCCTTCGGTATGGTCGATGGTATGGCAACCAAGAAATACACTGTGACTCTTCCCGAGGAACTTGCTGAGGCCATCCGGGCCGAGGTCGGCCCCGGCGGCTTCAGCCGCTACGTCACGCACGCCATAGAGCGCCAGCGGGAGCGGGAGCGCCTCAGCGAGGCGGTCGACTGGTGGGAGAAGGAGTACGGCGAGATCACCGAGGCCGAGATGGCCGAGGCGGAGGCCGAGCGCCGGGAGATCGAGCGCAGGCATGCGGAACTCGCCCGCGCCGAGCGGGCCGCAGCCGAGGACGCACCCGAGCGGTCTCGGAACGCCGCGTGACGGGCGAGGTGGTCTACCTGCTCGACAGCGAGGGTCTGTCCCAGTGGGTCCGAGGGGAGCGCCGGATGGGCATGCGCATCAAAGACGCCCTCAAGGCCGGCATCCGAGTCATGACCACATCGATGACCCTGATCGAGGCCTACGACCCGACGCGCTATCTCCCGTCCTGGCAGTGGGCGCTCTCCCAGATCCACGTCCAAGCGGTGACCGAGGAGGTCGCCGGCGAGGCGATCCGCCTCCTCAAGGAGACGGGCCTGCACGGCCACAAGTACGCCATCGACGCGGCCCTCGCCGCCGTCGCCCTGCGGCAGCCCGGCCCGGTCACCGTGTTCACTTCCGACGAGGACGACATGCGCAAGCTGTGCGCCGACCGTGTGGTGGTCGTCAAGCTCTGAGCCGAGCACGGCCTGTCCCCCTTCGCACTTCGCTCCCCCTCGGTGTGCCCGCCCGTATCCCCCCGTGCCCGGACGGCGGCACACCGGCACGACCCCACATGGTGCGGTCCGCCGCCCCGGCCCGAGCCCGGCTACCGGTCCAGATCGTAGGGCGGAATCCGGGAATTCGGGTAGGCGGCGATACGCGCCACCTGCCGATCCCACGGGTGTCCGAACGCTGAACATCACTGGCGGTCACGCATCCCGTCGGCATCCGCCGGGCGGTCGCGGCGGGCTCCATCGACCCGATCGGTACTCGTCCAGCAGCTGACGGCTCGCGACCGTGAAGGGGTGCTCGGGGCCCAGGCCGCGTTCCCGCCGTGCGACGACGGCGGCCATCAGCTCGCTGAAGCTTGTCGGGCGCTACAGTGCCGACACCCGACCGATCAAGGGGGCGACGCCAGTGACCAGGCCATGGGAAGCGGATCCGGACACGACTTTCAAACGACGTCTGGGAAAATCACCCCAAGAGCTGGGGAACACGACCGGCACCCCTGACTGCCCCGACATCTGGGAACTCGCCAACGGAGACATCGCCGTCATCGGCCGGGACCTCACCCAGTCGCTCGGCGCGAACCTGCCCGACGGAGTCTCGATCGGGGCGGACGAACGACTCGTGGTCATCCCGAGGAACATGCTCGTCGCGGCGAAACCGGATATCCCCAGTGTTTGATTCCTTCCCCAGCGGTGTTTCCGAGCGCATGGATCGCCCCACGTATCACGCGGACTTCGGCCGGATCTACAACAGCGGCGTCGGCTTCCTGAACAAGCTCGAACTGGGCAGAATTTCAAGGAGCGGGGCTTCGCCAGCTGGGAGGCTTTCGCAGCCGGCGACTGGACGAGGGCGCTGTCCCTCGCCGAGGAGAGGCGCGGCGACTACGCACAGGAACTCCAGAAAGCGGCACAGCTCGGCATCCCGCACCGCCGCCTTCGCATCGTGGAGTTCCCGATCACACCGTACGTGCAGTGGGAATCCTTCATGCTGCGGGTGCGCGTGGACCTGGGCGACGACATCAGAGTGCTCGACGCCCGCAAGATCTCGGACATCGAGAAGGAGCGCCCGGTTCCGGAGGTGGTGATTGTAGGGGACGTGGCCATGTACGAGGTGGTCTACGACGATGACGGGAACGCGGCAGGCGCCAACCGCTTCACCGAGCGAGCACTGATCCTGGAAACGTGTCTCGGATTCGACACGCTCTACGAGCGCGGTGAGGGATTCTACGACTTCTTCGAGCGGGAGATCGTCCCGCTTGACCCGCCCCAGGGGCCCGGCGTTCAGGCGGGTCGCCCCGGTTCACGGTGATCGGCAGGACCGCGACGCACACCGACTCCCCGCCCTGGTCCGCCACGACGGGTCGGGGCGCGGCTCGCTCGACGTGGCCGCGGC
>CBFGQM010000046.1:0-20699 GCA_965650905.1 uncultured Streptomyces sp.
GACGACCGTCCGACCCACCACTGACGGCCCGGTCCGGCGACACGGATGGCTCGCGACGATGGCAGCGCTCATCGTGGCGATGATCCTGGCCGCCGGGTTCGGGGCGATGGGCGCCCTGCGGCGGGTCTGCGACCGGGTGCGCCTGCTCGTCGTCTCGCGCACGCGCCGCGGGTTCGCTGACGAGATCATGACGCTCGGGAACCGGCGGACCCGGATCAGCACCCCGGAAGGCCGCCTGGCCAGGTCACTTCTGGCCGGTTGGATCGACGGGACGGAATATCGCCGCCAGATGGAACGGATCGCCGGTCCGGTCGTCCGGTGACGCGATCTGCCGGGCCGACCGTACTGAGGGATGGTGGTAGGTGTGCGCCGGACCGCTCTCGCGGCTCGGTCGCGATCTTCCGCTGCGAAAGGAAGTGGCCATGAGCAGCATCGCTAAGCGCATCGCGGCGCTCTTCCGGATCAAGGCGAACAAGGCGCTGGACAAGGCCGAAGATCCGCGTGAGGTCCTGGACTACTCCTATGAGCAGCAGCTTCAGATGCTTCAGAAGGTACGGCGCGGCGTGGCCGACGTGGCCACCAGCCGCAAGCGCGTCGACCTGCAGGTGAGCCAGCTGCAGCAGTCCACCGGAAAGCTTCAGGAGCAGGCGCAGCAGGCTCTGGCCGTCGGCCGGGAGGACCTGGCCCGTGAGGCGCTCACCCGTCGCACGGCCGTGGCCTCGCAGATCACTGATCTGCAGGGGCAGCAGGCATCGTTGCAGGCGCAGGAGGAGAAGCTCACTCTGGCCGCGCAGCGTCTGCAGGCGAAGGTCGATGCGTTCCGTACGCGCAAGGAGACGATCAAGGCCACCTACACCGCGGCCGAGGCCCAGACCCGGATCACCGAGGCCGTCACCGGCATCGGTGAGGAGATGGGCGATGTCGGCCTGGCCATGCAGCGCGCGCAGGACAAGACCGAGCAGTTGCAGGCGCGCGCCGGTGCGCTGGACGAACTGATCGCCTCCGGCGCGCTGGAGGACGCCACCTTGCCGGCCGGGCGTGACGACATCCAGGCCGAGCTCGAGCGCGTGAGCGCCGGGCAGGACGTGGAGATCGAGCTGGCCCGGATGAAGGAACAGCTCCCCGCGTCCGCCGAACCCCCGGCTGTGGAGGCCGGCGGATCCGCGAAGAACCCGCCCGACCAGGAGGGGACATCATGATTATGCGGATTCTCGGCGAGGGCCAGTACGAGATCACCGACGAGCATCTCGACCGGCTCAACGAACTGGACACCGTCCTGCAGTCGGCCGCCGACGCGGGCGACCAGGCGGCGTTCACCCACGCGCTGGCGGCCCTGCTGGACGCCGTTCGCAGCCTTGGCACGCCACTGCCGGACGACGTGATCACACCGTCCGACCTTGTCCTTCCCGACGAGGACACCGGCCTTACCGAGGTGCGGGCATTGCTGTCCGACGAGGGCTTGATTCCGGGGTGATGACGGTGCGCAGCCGTTTCGAGCCCGACCGGCAGCTGACCGCCCGCATGGCGGTCACGATGTTCCTGCTCGGGCTGGTGTACGTGGCGTTCATCGCGGCGCTGATCGTGCTGCTGAAGTCCGTCGTCCTGGTGGTCGTCATCGCCGGCGGACTGCTGCTGGCCCAGTTCTGGTACTCCGACCGGATCGCGCTGTACGCCATGCGCGGCCGCCTCGTCACACCGGAAGAGGAACCCCAGTTGCACGGCGTCATCGACCGGCTGTGCGCCACCGCCGACATGCCCAAGCCCAGGGTGGCCATCTCGGAGATGGACCTGCCCAACGCGTTCGCCACCGGTCGCAACGCCGACCATGCCGTCGTCTGCGTCACCACCGGACTACTGCGCCGGCTGGAGACGGAAGAACTCGAAGGCGTCCTCGCCCACGAGCTCTCGCACGTCGCGCACCGCGACGTGGCGGTGATCACCATCGCCTCGTTCCTGGGCGTGATCGCCGGGCTCGTCGTCCGCTTCGCGTTCTACTCCCAGCTGTTCGGCGGACGTAACCGCGACCAGAACACCGCCGCCGCGCTCGCCCTGGTGATGGCGGTCTCCGCCCTCGTCTACGCGGTCAGCTTCCTGCTCATCCGGGCGCTGTCGCGCTACCGGGAGCTGGCCGCCGACCGTGCCGGGGCCATGCTCACCGGCAAGCCCTCCGTGCTGGCCTCGGCGCTGACCAAGGTCAGCGGTGACGTGGCCCGCATTCCCACCCAGGACCTGCGCACCGCCCAGGCGTTCAACGCGTTCTTCTTCACCCCCGCCCTCGGGCCCGGCACCACGGTGGCCAACCTGTTCTCCACCCACCCCAGCCTGGAACGCCGGCTGGAGGCGCTCGCGGGGCTCTCCGCCGCGCTGGGCGAGCCGGGCGGGCCGATGTCGTGACGGGGACGTGATGCGCGTGGGTTTCCTGGATGTCCTGTTCGGCCGGAGCAAGCCGGTCAAGCCCGACCTGGACCAGCTGTTCGGCCCGCCCTCAGCGGCGATCACCCTCCAGGCGGCCATCGGTTTCACCCCGACCGGAGTCGGCTCGGTGTGCTTCGCCAGCATCGAAGGCGGCGCCTTCGCGCAGGTCCAGCAGGAGGTGAGGGCTCTGCTGGACGCCGACCCCGAACGCCGTGGCGTCCCGGTCGAGTTCAGCCGTGACATCTACGGCTACTCATGGCTGCTCTCCCGCCGCGATCCCGGCGACCTGCCCGCCCTCGTGGGCGACCTCCACGCGGTGAACAGTGCCCTGCAGGACAGTGGCTTCGGCCCGCAACTGCTGTGCTCCCTGGTCACCTTCCACGACGTCGAACTGCGCTCCCTTGCCCTGGTGTACCTCTTCAAACGCGGTAGCTTCTACGCCTTCGCTCCGCTGCCCGGGCACAAGCGCGACAGCCCGCTGGAGCTTCAGGTCAAGGCCGTGGTCAAGGACGACCTGCGGATCGAGCAGGACCTGAGTCGGTGGTTTGCGCTGTGGGGTGCCCCCGGCCTGTGACTGTCTGGCGCACGGTGGACCGGCGGAACAGCAGCCCTGCGGCGAGGGCGAGGGCGGTCAGCCAGGCCAAGGCGACGAGGAGTGGTCCGGTTTCGTCGAAGGCGGGGGTGAACGCGGCGTCGTACAGGATGCGAGTGGCGCCGTAGCCGGGCAGGGCGTGGCCGAGGCCGGAGACCTCCGGGTTGAGCATGGGGCTCTGTTCGATGCCGAGGTCGAGGAACGGCACGAGGAAGGCGGTGAAGACGCCGCCCACCCGGCCGAAGACGGCGCCGATCAGCGCGCCGATGGCCAGGTAGGTGAGTGCGAACATCAGGGTCCCGGCCGTCGTCCGGGTCGGGTCGCCGATGCCGCTCCGGGCGGCCAGTGTCACCAGGGCGGCGGCGCTCGCCACCAGCGCCAGGACCAGGCCGGTGGTCAGCCGGGCGGTGACCAGACGCGCGGGCGGGAGCCCCGCCAGCACCAGACGGCGGTCGGTGGCGCGGGCGGAACGCGTCTGGAAGTACATGGCGATGGCGGAGATGAACGCGGCGGCCCATCCGGCCGTGGCGGTCTCCACCTTGGCGCCGCCCCGCCCGCCGAGCAGCTCCGCGGCGTCCGCGATGGACTTCGCGGCCACGGCGACGAAGACCACGGGCACCACGATGAGCATCGTTGTGGTGACCGGGTTGCGGGCGGCCTCGGTCAGAAAGCGTCGCGTGAGCAGTGCCGTGGTCATCGCGGCGCCGCCCGTCCGTCACGCAGCTGCACGATGCGGTCGAAGCGTTCTTCGTCGGTCACGAAGTGACTGATGATCAGCACCGAGCGGCCGGCCCTGCGCCGCTCGCCGACCAGTTCCCAGAACCGGAGGTAGGTGTCGAAGTCGAAGCCCGCGTATGGCTCGTCGAGCAGCAGCACCTCGGGATCGGCCAGTAGCGCGAGACCGAGGTTGAGTTTGGCGAGCGTGCCGCCGGACAGCTGGTCGGTCCGGGTGCCGGCATAGCGCTCGAAGCCGAGGGCGGCGTACAGGGAGCGGCGGGAGTGCTGCTCGGCCTCCTTGCTCATGTCGTACGCGCGGCCGAACAGCTCGAAGTGCTCGTCGCAGGTGAGCCGTTCGTACGGGTTCCTGCGGGCAGTAGCCCAGCCGCCCGCTGTACGTCACGGTGCCGACGTCCGCGGCCAGCGCACCGACCAGGATCTTCATCAGGGTGCTCTTGCCGGAGCCGTTCTCGCCGACCAGCCCCACTACCTCCCCCGGGGCCAGAGCCAGGTCGACACCCCGCAGCACCGGCACCAGACGGCGCGCGGGCCACACGCCGCGGGTGTACGCCTTCTCGATGCCCGCCGCCCTCAGCACCGTGACCTCCCGCTCCGGCGGCGGGGTCACACGGCGGACCGGGGCGTCGGGCTCCTTGGCCGGTGACGGGCGTGCCGTCCGGGCATCGGGGCTGGTCATGACGGCCTCGCCGGTGGAGATGCGGTCGGCGTCGGCGGAGCGTCCAGGTAGGTGTCGGCGCCCGCGTAGACGATGGCGGCAGCCAGGTATCCGGCGCCCCACAGGCCCCAGGACTCCCACGGGGCATCCGTAGCGAGCAGGGCCGGAACCGGCAGGACACACAGGACGAGGAGAGCAAGCCCGGTGCGATGCACCAAACGTGAGGCGACCGCACCGTCGCGCCGGTGGCGCCGGGACAGGAGAGCGGCGCCGCCGACGACGGTGGCCAGCTGCACGGCCACCAGAGCTACAGCGAGCGCGGACATGGCGGCCGTCACCTCCTGACGGTGCGGCGGGAGGGGCTTTCCGCCGCGGTGTCCTCATCCGCATGAGGGCGCTTGGGGGCTACCGTCCGGTCCCGGGAGGTGGCGTACTTCCGCCCCGGCCGGGACGTCGTCCTGCCAGGGCCGCGGTAATGGGTCTTCCAGCGCGGCCAGAAGGCGGGGGTGTGGGCTGCGTAGGCGGCCCAGTCGTCGCCGAACTCTTTGGCGACCTCGCGTTCCTCGCTGCGGGCCAGACGCACATTACGTCGCCATCGGCGTCGGCAGGCGGTAGGCGCGCAGGACGTTGGTGACGGCTGTTTCGTCGCCGTCGGGCAGGTCCCAGTCGTGGAGGGGGGATTCGATGACGACCTCGTGACTGCCGATGCCGTTGGCGTGGGTGTGCAGCCCGGTGGTGTGGTGGCGGGCCGGCTGGTCGCCGCTGCTCAGGACGGGGTAGCGGTTGGGTATGACGCGGATTGCCCAGTCGGTGCCTGATGCGCGGGTGGGGGCGGGTAGGCGCCAGATCTCGGGCGGGGTGGCGTCTTCGTGGCCGGGGCAGAAGGGGCAGGCCGGATCGGCGGCCGCGGGCTGTCGGGGCGGCGCCGTGGCGGGGTGTGGGGCGGGCATCTGGCGGGGGCGGTGTGCGCGGCCGGGGGTGATGGCCACCCAGTCGTGGGTGAAGGGGTCCTGACGTAGTTCCGGCGGGGTCATGCTCACCGTTCCTTCCGCGCTGGCTCGGTGGGTGCGGGGCCGGGGGCGGTTCGGGTGACGGCGCGCCAGAAGAGTTCCGGGTCGGTGGCGAACTGGCGGGCGCAGGAGGGTGAGCAGAACCGGAACTCGCGTCCCTGGTAGGTGGTGGGGAGGATGCCGGCGCCGTCCACGCGCATGCCGCACACCGGGTCGCGATCCTCGTCGGCGGTGCCGGCTGCAGCGAGGGACCGGGGTGTTTGCGGGGTGTGCCCGAGGAGGCTGGTGATGAGCCTCAGTTCGTCGCCGATCAGGCGGGGCAGCAGGAAACGTTCGCGCACCAGGCCGTGTCCGCCGCGCGGCGAGGCGGTGGGCGGATGTGGGATCGGCGAGGAGTTCGAGGACGGCTTGGGCGCACTGTTCGGTGGTGTCGACGAGGTGGCCGCCGACGCCGTCGGGCAGTTGCAGGGGGATGCCGCCGGCCCGGCCGGCGACGACGGGCGTGCCCTTCCAGACTGCTTCGGAGACCACCAGGCCGAAGCCCTCGCGCAGCGATTTCTGGATGACCACGTCAGCGTGCCGCTGGAAGGCGTTGACTTCGATGTTGCCGACGCCGGTGAGGTTGGTGAACAGGGAGATGTCCGGGTCGTCGGCTGCGGCGGCGGTGATCTGCTCGTAGACCCGCCAGCCTTCGGGGTCGTCCAGGGCCATCGAGCCGACCAGCGCCAGCTGCACGCCGGGCATCTGCTCCTTGACGGTGCGGTAGGCGGCGATGACCCCGAGGGGGTCCTTCCAGGGGTCGAAGCGGGAGACCTGCACCAGCAGCGGGCGGGCGGTGTCGACGCCGATCCAGTCCAGCACGGAGGTGGCGAAACCATCGTCGATGGGCATGTTCTTCGGGCTGAGTGGGTCGATGGCGGGCGGGATGATCTCCACCCTTGAGGTTGGCAGGTCGGGGGGTACGAACGCGCCGAGGGTGAACACGGCCGCGTCGTAGGGGGCCAGCAGGGGCCGCAGCCGCGCCCACACGGCCGGGTGGGGCTGGGAGCTGTCGATGTGGCAGCGCCACACCCAGGCGGTGTCGCCGCGGCCGTGGAGTCGGGGCAGGGCGAGTGGCTGCGGATCGTGGACGACCACGACGTCGTACGACGTTCGTCGAGGACCGCGTCCCTTGTGTGCGGGCGGTAGGCGTCCAGGTGTCGGCGGCCGACGTCCACGCTTTGCAGCATCTGCGGTCACCTCTCTTTCTGGCCGTGGCAGGGGGTTTGGTGGGGGCGGTGCGGAGTTGGCCCGGGGTTCGCTGGGGCTGGTGCGACCTGGGCGGCGGGCTGCCGCTGGGGCCGGGCGTGGATGGCGGCGATCGCCAGGGCCGCGGCGGCCAGCGCGAGGACGGCGTTGATCCACAAGCCGTCGGCGATGCCGCTGGTGAGGTCGGTGCCGGTGAGGGTGGAGCGGGTGAGGTCGTCGGGCCACTGGGCGGCGACGATGGTGCCCATGACGGCGATGCCGAGGGACAGCCCGATCAGGCGGGAGGCGTTCAGGGCGGCGCTGGCCGCGCCGTTGTGATGGTCGGGGACGTGGCCGAGGGTGGCGGTGGTGATGGGGGTGGTGGCCAGGCCGAGACCCAGCCCGGTGACCAGTAGGCCGGGCAGGAGCTCACGGGTTCCCCAGCCGGGGGTGATGCCGGCCAGCAGGCCCAGCCCGCCGGCGGCCAGGGCCAGGCCGACGCCGATGAGGAGGCGGGCGCCGAGGCGGGGAACGAGCCATCCGGCGGCCGGTGCCGCCACGGCGCCGAGCAGCGTCAGCGGCAGCAGTGTCAGTCCCGCTTTGACCGGGGTGGCGCCGGTCGCCAGTTGCAGGTCCAGGGAGAGGAAGAAGAACACGCTGCACATGACGGCGAGGCTGGCCAGACCCAGCAGGTTCCCGGCCGCGAAGTTCCGCCTGCGGAAGAGGCTGAGGTCCAGCAGCGGAGCGGCGGCGCGGCGCTCGATCGCGACGAAGAGGGCGAGGGCGGCTGCGGCGGCGCCGAACAGTGCCCACAGTCTGGGCGAGGTCCAGCCGTAGACGCTCGCCCGGGTCAGGGCGAAGACCAGGGCGGACAAGCCGGCCACGGAGATGAGGGCGCCAGCGATGTCGAGTGGGCCGGTGCGGGGGGACGGTCGTGGCGCGGGCAGCGTACGGCGGGCGATGGTCCACAGGATAAGGCCGAGGGCGACGTTGACCAGGAAGATGGACCGCCAGCCGAGGCCCGCGGTGAGGACGGCACCGAACAGTGGCCCGCCGGCCAAAGCGGTGGCACCGACCCCGGACCACACGCCCAGGGCCAGGGCCCGCGCCGGGCCGGTGAAAGCGGCGAGCAGCAGGGACAGGGCCGAGGGGCCCATCAGGGCGGCTCCCGCGCCCTGGCCGGCCCGCAGCCCGATCAGCGACGGGCCGTCCGGCGAGAGCCCGGCGGCCAGGGAGAAGACGGTGAAGACGACCAGGCCGGTGAGGAAGACCGGCCGGGCGCCGTAGCGGTCGGCGAGCATGCCGCCGACGAGGGTGAGGACGGCGAAGGTGAGGGTGTAGAGGTTGACCACCCATTCCAGGCCGCTCAGGCCGAGTCCGAGATCGCGGCCGATCGGGGGCATCGCGATGGCGATGGCGGTGTCGTCGGCGAGCACCAGGAACCACACCAGGGACACGGATGCCAGGACCCACCAGCGGTGTGCCGCCGGTTGCGGCTGGTGGTCGGCGCCGACGGGGCTCACGAGGCGGCCCTCGGCGGTCGGTTGCCGCCCGGGCCCGGTGCGGACCGGTCACCGGCGGATGCGGGACGGGTCTGGCCGGCGGGGGTGGGGCGGGTGTGGCCGGTGGGGTGTGCGGCGGGTTCTTTGGTGACGGTGACGCGGCGGGGTGCGATGGTCGCCCCGGTGGGATGCTCGGTCGGGGGCCGGGTGCCGAGCAGGTCGTAGACGGCCGCGCCGCCGACGGTCTCGTACTCCAGCAGGAGGTCGGCCAGCTTGCGCAGCTGATCGCGGTGGGTGGTGAGCAGGTCGGTGGCCTGCTGTTCGGCCTCGCGCAGCAGGCGGGCGACCTCGGCGTCGATGGCGGCCTGGGTAGCCTCGGCGAAGGGGCGGCTGGACATGGCGGTGGTGCCGCTGCCGAGGAAGACCGAGCCGCCCTGGGGGTAGCCCACGGGCCCGAGCGAGGGGGACAGGCCGAACTCGCGGATCATCTTGGTTGCCAGTTCGGTGGCTCCGGCCAGGTCGTTGGCGGCGCCGGTGGAGCCCTGCCCGAGTTCGACGAGTTCGGCGGCGCGTCCTCCGAGCCGTACGGCGAGGGTCTGGGTGAGGTAGTCCTCGCCGTACAAGTGCCGCTCGACAAGGGGCAGTTGCTGGGTGACGCCGAGGGCCTGTCCGGCGGGCAGGATGGTGACCTTGGCGACCGGATCGGCGTGCGGGGACAGCGCGGCGACCAGGGCGTGCCCGGCCTCGTGCACGGCGACGGCCTGTTTCTCGGCGGGCAGCAGCACGTTGGAGCCTTCGCGGCGGCCGAGCAGGATGCGGTCGCGGGCGGTGTCGAAGTCGTCGGCGGTCAGGGTCTCCCTGTCGCCCCGTACGGCGACGATGGCGGCCTCGTTGGCCAGGTCGGCGCCGGAGAAGCCGGGCATGCCGCGCGCCACCACGTCCAGGTCGACGCCCGCGTCGAGCTGTTTGCCCTGGCAGTGCACGGCGAGGATGGCGGCGCGCTCGGCGAGCGTGGGCAGCGGGATGGTCACCTGCCGGTCGAACCGTCCGGGGCGCAGGAGGGCCGGGTCGAGGATCTCGGGCCGGTTGGTGGCGGCGAGGACGACGATACCTTCGGCGGCCTCGAAGCCGTCCATCTCCGACAGCAGCTGGTTGAGGGTCTGTTCGCGTTCGTCGTTGGAGACGATGGCGCCTGATCCTGCGCGGCGGCCGCCGAGGGCGTCGATCTCGTCCACGAAGACGATGGCGGCGCCCGCTTACGGGCCTCGGTGAACAGGTCTCGTACGCGGGCGGCGCCGACGCCGACGTACATCTCCACGAAGCTGGAGCCGGCCACGGACAGGAACGGCACGTCCGCCTCGCCCGCGACCGCGCGGGCCAGCAGGGTCTTGCCGGTGCCGGGCGGGCCGACCATCAGCACCCCGCGCGGCGCGGTGGCGCCTGCTCGGCGGTAGCGCTCGGGCTGCCGCAGGAAGTCGACGACCTCACCGATCTCGGCCTTGGCACCCTCGTAGCCCGCCACGTCACCGAAGGTCGTGTCGGGCCGTTCCGCGTCGAACACCTTGGCCTTGGACTTGCCGACCCCGCCGAGCGCGCCGTGCATCTGACCCGCGGCGCCTTTCGACAGCCGGGACCAGAACCAGAAGATGAGGGCGAAGGGGGCCAGCAGCAACAGCCAGGACAGCATCCGGGATCCGAACGAGGGCGAGGTGGAGGGTGGTTCGGCCGTGATGGCCACCTTCTCGTCCTCCAGCCGGTCCAGGAGCTGGTCGCCGGCGAGGTCGACGGGGACGACGGTGGTGTAGGTGTGCCCGTTGGTGAGGGTGCCGCTGGTCTTGCCGTCGGTGTTGATGGTGGCGGTCTTGACCTTGCCGTCGTCGACCTGGTCGAGGAACTTGGAGTAGCTCAGGTCCATCTTCTCCGGCTCGTCGGGCCGCGTGCCCGGGAGCACGGCCCACAGCCCGACGGCGGCAGGATGGCGAGCGGCCACAGCCAGTGCCGCAACGCGGGTGGGGGCGGAGGCGCGGTGGGGGTGGGTCGGTCGCCCGGCGGGGGCGGGTTCGCCTGCTTGGACATGGCGGTCTCTTCCTCGGCCTCGCGGCACGGGACCGCGGGGCCGGGCCGGAGTGTGGGGCGGTCAGCAGGGGTTCTGCTGTGACTGTGCGATGTAGCGGGCCGGGTCGGCGTCGAAGTCGGTCGCGCAGTTCGGGGAGCAGAAGTAGTAGCGGTGTCCGTCCACGTCGCGGTGGGCGGCGGCGCCTTCGGGGGTGACGGTCATGCCGCACACGGGGTCCTTCAGCGGCTCGGCGTCCTGGTGATGGCTGTGGTGGTCGTGGCTGGTCATGTCGGTCTCCAGTGTGGTGCGGGTGTGCTGTGCCGCGCGCGTGGGCGGGGCCGTCCGGGGAGCGGACGGGTGCTCGTCGGGGACCTCGGCGCGGGGCGTGACGGCGGGCGGGGTGGTGGCCGGCAGCGGGGCGGGGTGCCAGCGGCGCAGCCGGTTGGCGTTGGCGACCACGGACAGGGAGGACAGCGCCATGGCGGCGGCCGCGATGATCGGGGACAGCCGGATGCCGAGCCAGGGGTAGAGGACACCGGCGGCGACCGGGACGCCGACGGCGTTGTAGATCAGGGCGAAGAACAGGTTCTGCCGGATGTTGCGCATCGTGGCGCGGGACAGCCGGATCGCCGTGGGCACTCCTTGCAGGGAGCCGGAGATAAGGGTGATGTCGGCGGCCTCGATGGCCACGTCGGTTCCGGTGCCGATCGCCATGCCGACGTCGGCGGCGGCCAGCGCGGGGGCGTCGTTGATGCCGTCGCCGACCATGCCGACCCGGCGGCCTTCGGCCTGCAGCCGCCGGATGGCGTCGGCCTTGTGCTCGGGCAGTACCTCGGCCAGGGCCCGTTCGATGCCGACCTCGGCGGCGATGGCGGCGGCGGTGCGCCGGTTGTCACCGGTGAGCATGACGACCTGGACACCCAGCCGGTGCAGTGCGGCGATCGCGGCGGCCGAGTCCTCCTTGACGGTGTCGGCGACCGCGAGCACGCCGGCCGGGCGGCCGTCGACCGCCGCGAGCACCGGGGTCTTGCCCTGGGCGGACAACTCGGTTGCGAGCGGTTCCAGGGCGGTGGTGTCGATGCCGACATCCGTGAGCAGCCGCAGGTTGCCGACCAGGACAGCCCGGCCGCCGACGGTGGCCTGCACGCCCTTGCCGGTGACCGAGTCGAAGCCGGTGACGTCCAACAGCTTCAGGCCGCGCTCCCGTGCGCCGGCCACGATCGCCTGCCCGAGGGGGTGTTCGCTGTCGCGCTCGGCCGCAGCGACCAGGGCCAGCAACTCGTCCTCGGTGAAGCCGTCCGCGACGCGCACGTCGGTGAGGACCGGAGTGCCGGCGGTGATGGTGCCGGTCTTGTCCAGCACGACTGTGTCCAGCTTGTGCGCGGTCTCCAGCGCCTCGGCGGAGCGGATCAGGATGCCCGCGCCGGCGCCCTTGCCGGTGCCGACCATGATGGACATCGGGGTGGCCAGGCCCAGCGCGCACGGGCAGGCGATGATCAGCACCGCGACCGCGGAGACCAACGCCAGGGTCAGCGCCGGGGCCGGACCGACGGTGAACCAGACAGCGAACGTGGCGATCGCGATCGCGATCACCGCGGGCACGAAGTACGCGGAGGTGGCATCCGCAAGCCGCTGGATGGGAGCTTTCGACGCCTGAGCCTGCTGCACGAGGCGGATGATCTGCGCGAGCATCGTGTCCGCCCCGACCTTCGCCGCCCGCACCCGCAGCGACCCGGTGCCGTTGACGGTGGCACCGATCACCGTGTCCCCGGCCCGCTTGGTGACCGGCATCGGCTCCCCGGTGACCATCGACTCGTCCACCGCCGAGGACCCGGACAGAACCTCGGCGTCCACCGGGACCTTCTCGCCGGGCCGGACGATCACCTCGTCGCCGACCGCGACCTCCTCGACCGGGATCTCGGCCTCGGCCCCGTCGCGGACCACCCGGGCGGTACGGGCCTGCAGGCCCAGCAGCGCCCGGATCGCCTCACCGGTACCGGCCTTGGCCTTCGCTTCCAGCAGCCGCCCGAGCAGGATCAGGGTCAGGATCACCCCTACCGCCTCGAAGTACACCTCGCGTACGTCCTCCGGCAGCGCACCGGGCGCCAGGGTGACCAGCAGGCTGTAGCCGTACGCGGCGACCGTGCCCAGGGTGATCAGGGAGTTCATGTCCGCGGAGCGGTGGGCCAGGGTGAGCCAGCCGGTGCGGTGGATGGGCCAGCCGGTGTAGAGCATCACCGGGGTGATCAGCACGAGCTGCAGCCAGTGGTTCAGCAGCCAGCCGGGCACCCAGTCGGCGCCGAAGGAGTCGGCCATCACCGCGAACAGCACCGGAGCGGTCAGCACCGCGCCGAAGGCCACCCGCCGCGTCAGGTCCTTGATCTCCGCCTTCCGCTCGGCGGCCTGCGCCGCTTCCGCCTCGGCGGCCTGCCCCTCGCTCAGCCCGGTGGGCGGTGGTCCGCCAGAGGTACCTGGTGACGGCGGCGCCGCTGTCGCGGTCCGCTCGCCATCCCCGGCGGGGGCGGCGCCGTCCGTTCCCGCGGTCTCCATCGGCCGGAACACCTTGCTCCAGGCGGATCACGTCGGGGCTGTAACCGCCGCGCACCGTCACCGCCACACGCTGGATTCCGCCGGCCATCTCGGCCGCCCGCGCCCGGCGCGGGCCGAAGAAGAACCAGCCCAGTGCGCCCAGCAGCGCGGCGGAGACGACCACGACCACCAGATCCGCCAGATTCATGGCGCTCTCCTAATCCGCTTCGTGGACCGGGTACCACAACGGTCGCCCCGCATACCCCCGCCAGGTAGGGGTCTCCCGACCCTGCCGAGAGGGCCGTTGGGCCCATGTGCGCGCCGTCAGCGTGGAGTGACCGTGGGCAGTACCGCGGCACCACCGCGGGTGCCCAGGGCCTGAAGGTCCTTCGACACAGGAAAGTGATCGCGATGTTCTTCTGGTACGACCACGACGTCAGCGGGTGGGGGTGGTTCGGGATGTCGCTCGGCATGGTGCTCTTCTGGGCGCTCATCATCACCGTCTTCGTCCTGTTGTTCCGGTCGCTGAGCCGGGGGCCGTCCGAAGACGGCGGCACGACCACGCCCCCGTCCTCGTCCCGGACGCCGGAGCAGCTGCTCGCCGACCGGTTCGCCCGGGGCGAGATCGACGAGGAGGAGTACCGGCGGCGCCTGCAGGTGCTGCGTGAAGGCGGTCCCACCCTCACCAAACACTGAGAGAGCAGCCCGCTCGGCCGGAACCGTGCTCGCGTACGCCTGCCCGGACGGGTCCCGGCCGGTCACCAGGCGCGGTCGGGTCCGTACGGCAGGCGGCTGTGCGGCAACGGTGTGACAGCCGGGTGGCCGCGCGAGTCGGATGCACGGATCCCTGCCCGTACAGGTCACGCTCTCGGCGAGAACCCTTGCGGAGTCGCCATGAACGAGGATTCACCGGGCAACGGACCAGGCGCAGGCGTACGCTCGGCTGCGCCCGGGCGGCGCGCCCATCGCTGGGTGATGACGTCGGCCGCCGCGCTGCTTGCCCTGCTGGTTCCCTTCGCCGCGCTGTCCGGCGTGGCCCGGGCCGATGAGGAGGAGAGCACGCGGTCGGTGGTGCTGGTCGAGCAGGCCCTCGCCCTGATCGCCAACGACGCAGGCGATGAGCGGGTGGCCGAGCGCGTCGAGGACGCCCTGGAGGCCCCTGAGAAGGAAGGGGTGAACCTGGCGCTCGTGGAGCGGGCCGGGGAGCTGATCGACCGTCCGGGCGAGAGTACGGCCGCGACCCGCCAGGCACAGTTCCTGCTGCTCGGCTCGCTCGGCGGGAAGCTGCCCTCGGCCCCGCAGGGCGTCCGTTTCGCGACCGGTGAGGAGACCGGCACCAGCGAGATCCTCGACGAGCTCCGGCCCGCACGCGGCCTCTCGGACAGCGGGGACACGGCGCTCTTTGCCCTCGGCCTCGCCTCCGTCGCGGTCGGGCTGTGGCTCTCCTACTGGCTGCGTCCTCCGCACCGCCTGCGCGAACTCGAACACCGGCGCACCCGCGAGGAGCGGCCATGACCAGCGAGGAGGAGGGCAGGGGCGCCGCACCGAGCGCGACCGCGGCCCCACGGCCCGGCAGATTTCACCGCGCCGTCGACGCGATCGACGAGCGGATGGGCATCAAGGCGCTGGCCTACCCGGTGCCCGAACACGCCAACAACCTCTCCTGGAGCCTGGGCGGTCTGACCGCGGTCTCCTTCGTGATCCTGCTGGCCACCGGGATCTACATCGCGCAGTTCTACAACCCCATGCCCGAGGACGCCAACCAGTCCGTACGCGACCTGGTGGCGGACGTCTGGCTTGGCGGCTTCGCCCGCGGCCTGCACTTCTGGGCCGCGCAGGCGATGTTCGTGATCGTGCTGCTGCACCTGCTGCGGGTGTACTTCCACGCGTCCTACAAGAAGCCCCGCGAGGGCAACTGGGTGGTTGGCGCGGCGATGTTCCTGCTGACCTTCCTGGCCGTGTTCACCGGCACCGTCCTCAAGTGGGACCAGGAGGGCTACGAGGCCCTCATGCACAACCTGGACGTGGCCAAGCTGCTGGGCGGCGCCGGGATCTGGTTCACCCCGGAACTCACGGACCGGGTGCCGATCCTGCTCCGCCTGTACACGGCGCACGCGGTGATCATCCCCGGGCTGATCCTGCTGCTGTTCGTCTGGCACGCGCTGCTCGTCAAGCGGCACAGGATCTCCCCGCATCCGGAAATCCCGGTCCCGGAGGAGGAGACGCCCGAGCCGTTTACCGCGCACCTGAAGCGGGTCGCCGCGTTCGGGCTGGTGCTCCTCGGCATGCTGACGGTGCTGGCCGTGCTGGTGCCGCCGGTGCTCGGCCCGACCCCGGTGGCGGGGATCGAGGTCACCCGTCCGCTGTGGATGTTCTGGTGGTTCTTCCCGATGGAACAGTGGTTCGGGGTGGCCTCCATCGCCTACGTCATCGCCGGCGTGTTCGGGCTGGTCTTCCTCGTCCCCTTCCTCGACCGGAGTCCTCGACGGCGGTGGCGCGAGCGGCCGTACGCCACCGCCGCCGCCCTGGTGCTGCTGGCCGCGCTCGCCGCGATCACCGTCCAGGTCTGGATCAACAACCCGAAGGGGCACTGATGACCGGCATCGACGTCCGCCGGGCACGACGCTGGTTCTGGACGCTGACCGCGGTGGACGTACTCGCGACGGGCGTCCTGTACCAGAGCCTGCGTGCCGCTGCCTCGCCCGTCACGGGCACCGTCGTCGCCGTGAGCTCCCTGGTCCTGGCCGCGTCCGTCGTGCAGGCGGCCCGGATCCTGATCGTCCTCGCGGGCCCGCCGCGCCTGCCGAGGCTGCCGCGCGGTAGGCACCGCACCGCGTCCGGGGCGCGGCGTCGGGATCGGGGGATCGGCACACCGGCCGCCCGCCTCGTGCTTCGTCTCTGTAGCCGGAGACATTTCCCCTCGCGAGGTGGTACTAAATCGGTTAGTTTTTGAGCAGGGTCGATGGCTGCGGTCGGCGCTCCCGCGCGCGTGGCAGGCCGCTGCGAAGGAGGCGTGATCGTGCAGCACCACGAGCATCATGAGCACCACGCAGCCGGTGGGGATCGGCGCAAGGAGCGCAGCACCGCGGTGCTGGAGCTGGGCGCGGCCCGGTGGGCTTCGGAGCAGAACGTCGCCGCCGCCGTACTCGGGCGCCGTCCGGGGGTGCTGGAGGTCGAGGTGAACCCGGTCTCGGAGACGGCGACCGTGGTCTTCGATCCGAACCGCACCTCACCGGCCGAGCTGCGCCAGTGGGTGACCGAATGCGGCTACCACTGCGCGGGCCAGTCGGTCCCGGCCCACCTGTGCGACCCGATGGCGGAACCGGACCCGCCCGCCGAACACGACGGGCACGCGGGCCACACGGCGGTTGCCGAACCGCCGGCCCACGCCGCGGAGACGGAGCACGGCGCGCATATGGCACACGCCGCACACGAGGCACACGCTGGTCATGCCCCGCCCGAGGAGAAGATGCCCTCTCCGCACGAGGTGATGGGGCATGGCGGGCACGGCGGGATGTCGATGGCGGCCATGGTGGCCGACATGCGCAACCGCTTCCTGGTCGCGGTGTTGTTCTCGGTCCCGATCGTGATCTGGTCGCCGATCGGCGAGGACGTCTTCGGCCTGGACGTGCCGACCCCGTTCGGGCTGCGGCAGGACGTGTGGGCGCTGCTGCTGAGCCTGCCGGTGATCTTCTACTCGTGCACGATCTTCTTCGACGGCGCCGTGCGGGCCTTGCGCGCCCGCACCCTGGACATGATGGTGCTGGTCGCGGTCGCCGTCGGCTCGGGCTGGTTGTACTCCCTGATCATCACCCTGACCGGCGGCGGTGACGTCTTCTACGAGGCGGCCACCGTCCTGGCGTCCTTCGTGCTGCTGGGCCACTGGTTCGAGATGCGTGCCCGCGGTGGGGCCAACGACGCCATCCGTACGCTGCTGGACCTGGCCCCGCCGAAGGCCCTGGTGCTGCGCGACGGCGAGCCCGTGGAGGTGCCGACCGCCGAGGTCGTGGTGGGGGACGTGCTGCTCGTCCGGCCCGGCGCGAAGATCGCGGTGGACGGTGTCGTGGAGGAAGGCGAGAGCGACGTCGACGAGTCGATGGTGACCGGCGAGAGCCTGCCCGTCCACAAGGCTCTCGGCGACACGGTCATCGGCGCCACCATCAACGCCAACGGCACCCTGCGCGTCCGCGCCACCAAGGTCGGCTCCGACACCGCCCTGGCCCAGATCGTCAAGCTGGTCCAGCAGGCCCAGAACTCCAAGGCGCCCGGTCAGCGACTCGCCGACCGGGCCGCGTTCTGGCTCGTCTTCGTCGCGCTGGTCGGCGGTGTGGGGACGCTCGCGGTGTGGCTGCTGGCCACCGACCGCTCGCTGGGCACCGCGATGCTGTTCGCCATCACCGTCGTGGTCATCACCTGCCCCGACGCCCTCGGTCTGGCCACCCCGACCGCGATCATGGTCGGTACGGGGCTGGGTGCGAAGCGGGGTGTGCTGTTCAAGAACGCCGTCGGCCTGGAGACCTCCGCCCGCATCCAGGTGGTGGTCATGGACAAGACTGGCACCCTCACCAAGGGCGAGCCCGAGGTCACCGACGTCATCACCGCGCCAGGACGCGACGAGGCCGAACTGCTGCGGCTGGTTGCGGCGGTGGAACGCGAGTCCGAACATCCGCTGGCCGACGCCGTCGTCCGGTACGCCGACACGCACGGCACGGCCCCTGTGAGCGCCCGGCACTTCGAGAACGTCCCCGGTCATGGCGCGAGTGCCGTCGTCGACGGACACAGCGTCGCGGTCGGCAACCTGCGCCTGGCGTTGCGCGAAGGCGTCGACCTCGGCCCCCTGGCCGAGCGCCGCGAGGAGCTGGCCGGCACCGGCCGCACCGTCGTCATCGCTGCCGTCGACGGGCAGGCCGCCGGGCTCATCGGCATCGCCGACGCACCTCGCGAGACCTCGGCCCGGGCCGTCGCCGAACTGCACGCCCTCGGTGTCGAGGTCGTCATGCTCACCGGCGACAACCAGGCCACTGCCGAACGCATCGCCGCCCAGCTGGGCATCGACACCGTCATCGCCGAGGTCCTCCCCGGCGACAAGGCTGCCAAGGTCGCCGAACTCCAGCAGGACGGCCGCTGCAAGGTCGCCATGGTCGGCGACGGCGTCAACGACGCCCCGGCGCTGGCCCAGGCCGACCTCGGCATCGCCATCGGCGCCGGCACCGACGTCGCCATCGAGACCGCCGACCTCGTCCTGATGCGCTCCGACCCGCTCGACGTCCCCACCGCGCTGCGCATCGGCCGCGGCACCCTGCGCAAGATGCGGCAGAACCTGGGCTGGGCCATCGGCTACAACGCCCTCGCCCTGCCCATCGCGGCCGGAGTCTTCGAGCCCGCCACCGGCCTGGTGCTGCGCCCGGAGATCGCGGCCCTGTCCATGTCCGGCTCCAGCATCATCGTCGCCGTCAACGCGCTCGCCCTCAAACGGCTCCGTCTGCCCACGGAAGCTCCACCCATCCCGGAACCGGCACCTCACACTCCCGTACCTCTCCACCGAGAGCACGGCGAGGCGGGCGAAGCAGAGCAGGCCCGAGACCGCGCCGCCTGAGCCAGGGACGCGCGGTAACCGCCCTCGGCGCCGTCGCGTACCGGCCCCGGCAGACCTGGGCGATGCGCCCCGACCGTGCCCCGGAGGCGGTCATGCCCTGCAGCCATCCCGCCGAGTCGCACACCGGCCGCAGCCGTTCACCGCATCCGTCTCGGAGACGGGCGCCCAGGCCCGGCGCCGGGGCGCGACCGGCCACGCGCCCGAGCCGGGCGTGGTGGCTGGTCGCGGCCGTCCTGGTGGCGGCTGTGGTCCTGTACGCCATCGACCACCGGCACGAACTCGCCGCGGCGACCCGGCTCCTCGCCCGGGTGAGCCCGCCCCAGCTCGCGCTCGCGACCGCCTTCGAGGCGGCGTCCCTCGTGTGCTTCGCCGGCGTGCAGCGCTGGCTGCTGCACGCCGGCGGGGCGCGACTGAGCCTCAGGACCATGACAGCGCTGGCCGTGGCCGCCAACGCCGTGGCGGGCGTACTGCCCGGCGGCGTGGCCTTCTCGGCCGCCTGGCTCTTCCGCCAGCTGCGTCGCCGCCGCGTGGACCAGGCCCTGGCGGCCGCGGTGCTCGTGGTCTCCGGGGCGCTGTCGGTGGTCAGCCTGTTCGTCCTGCTCGTGGCAGGGGCGCTCGCCACGGGTCTGAGCGGTCCCGGCGGCGCGGTGCTGCGCCCCGTCCTCGACGTGCTGGTGCTGGCGTTCGCCGTCGGCCTGCTGGTCCTGGCACTCTCCCGTTCCGCGGGGTTCCGTACGGCGGTCCGACGGGCCTGGACACGGGCGGGAGAGCGGTTCCGGCGCGTCCGGCAGGTCGAAGAGGCGCTGGCACGCCTTCTCGCGCAAGCGGGCAGCGTGCAGCCCGGAATCCGGCCCTGGCTGCGGCCGTTCGGTCTCGCCGTGCTCAACTGGGCGTTCGACGCGGCATGTCTGGCGGCCAGTCTGTGGGCGCTGGGCATCGGCATACCCTGGCGAGGGCTGCTGCTCGCCTACGTGCTCACCCAGATCCCGAGCAGCCTGCGCCTGACCCCCGGCAGCATCGGCGTCGTAGAGGCGAGCCTGGCGACCCTGCTCACCGTCTACGGCCTGCGCCCGGAACAGGCCATCGCCGCCACACTGCTGTACCGGATCACCAGCTACTGGGCACTGCAGCCGATCGGCTGGGTCACATGGATCACCCTGACCCTCCGCGGCGGGCGGCGGGCAGCCGACCGTACGGTCCCGCCGGATTCAGAGCCAGGCTCCTCGAACTGACCGGCAGGCCGGCCAGAACGGGTCGCGCTGTGCGTGTACGAGGCGCGGACGGGCGCTCGCCTCGGCTACGACTTACGACTTCGCGTCCATGACGCCCGCCCGCCACAGCCCGACGGCGGCCGCCACGATGCCGCCCGCCAGGTAGAAGACGGAGTGGCCGCCGGGGAGGACCTCCAACTCGCTGAACTCCTCGATCCAGTTCACCGCGATGACCACCAGGCTCAGCCAGAACAAAGACCAGCCGAAGATCCTGTTCGGCAGGGACCGGGTGTGCACCTTCCCGAGCTTCATCTTGTTCTGCTTGATGCTGTTGCTGCCGCTCATATGCTCGCCTTCTCTGTCTCGGCGGCGTCCGCCCGGGCGTCGCTCGGTGCGATGTCCTCCACGCCGGGGCGCCGCCGGGCCGAGATCACCAGGTAGGCGACGGCGCCGGCGAACACCACGAGCGAGGTCCAGTCGTTCAGCCGGAGACCCAGGAACTGGTGGGCCTCGTCGATCCGCAGGTACTCGATCCAGAACCGGCCCACGGTGTACGCGGCCACATAGAGCGCGAAGGTCCGCCCGTGCCCCAGGGCGAAGCGCGCGCCCGCCCAGATGACCAGGACCGCGACACCTACGTCCCATAGCGACTTGTAGAGGAAGGTGGGGTGGAACGTCGCCACGTCCGCGTAGCCCTCGGGCCGCTTGTCCGGCGAGATCTCCAGGCCCCAGGGCAGCGAGGTGGGGCGGCCGAAGAGCTCCTGGTTGAACCAGTTGCCCCACCGCCCGATCGCCTGCGCGATCGCGATACCGGGGGCGACGGCGTCCGCGAACGCCGGGAACGGGACCCCGTACCGGCGGCACCCGATCCAGGCGCCGAGCCCGCCCAGTGCGATGGCGCCCCAGATACCGAGACCGCCCTCCCAGACGTACAGGGCCCTGATGGGCTCGCCGCCCGCCCCGAAGTACGCGTCCGGGCTGGTGATCACGTGATAGAGGCGGCCACCGACGAGCCCGAAGGGCACGGCCCAGATGGCGATGTCGGCGATCGTCTCCTTCTTGCCGCCACGTGCCACCCAGCGCCGTGTACCCAGCCGGCTGGGCCGCTGTCGGCGGCGGCGCCGCCGACCGGACGGCCCGGCGAACGGGGGGCGCCTCGATGCCCTCC
>CBFGQM010000047.1:0-20697 GCA_965650905.1 uncultured Streptomyces sp.
CGATCTTTGAATTGGCGGAGCGCATCGGCCGGCTCATCGGTTGGGAAGGTTGCGAGCCAGCGCCTCGAGCACGGCCATCCGAACAGCCACGCCCATCTCGACCTGCTCCCGTATCAGACTGCGGGAGTGGTCGGCGATGGTCGATGCGATGGACGCGGTCGACGTGGCAGCGGCCGCCGCGGCGGCGCTCGACGGCGCCGTACTGCACGGGATGCCTCCTTCGGCACTGGTGGCCGATTTGACGCAGGGCGTCGTGGCCGACCGCGGTGAGCGCGAGGACACGGGCGGGCACGAGGAGACGACGCCCGTACCCGCAGCGCGTACCAAGGGAGGCAGGCCCAGACAGGAGATGCTCAGGGCCGAGGTCCCCGACCTGACCAAGACCGCCCCTCAGACGCCTCGCGAGCTTCCAGCGCGAGCCGAGCAGCTCCAGCTCTCGGGCGACGTCACCTATGCCTTGCCGTCACTCGACCTCCTGGAGCGCGGCGGCCCCGGCAAGGCGCGCAGTGCCGCCAACGACGCCATCGTCGACTCGCTCACCACCGTCTTCACCGAGTTCAAGGTCGACGCCTCCGTCACTGGCTTCACACGCGGTCCCACGGTCACGCGGTACGAGGTCGAGCTCGGCCCCGCCGTGAAGGTCGAGCGCATCACGGCGCTCACCAAGAACATCGCGTACGCCGTCGCCAGTCCCGATGTGCGGATCATCAGCCCGATCCCCGGCAAGTCCGCGGTCGGCATCGAAATCCCCAACACCGACCGCGAGATGGTCAACCTGGGCGATGTGCTGCGACTGGCCGACGCGGCCGAGGACGACCACCCGATGCTGGTCGCGCTCGGCAAGGACGTCGAGGGTGGCTATGTGATGGCCAACCTCGCGAAGATGCCGCATGTGCTGGTCGCCGGTGCGACCGGTTCCGGTAAGTCCTCGTGCATCAACTGCCTGATCACGTCGGTCATGGTCAGGGCGACCCCCGAGGACGTCCGCATGGTGCTCGTCGACCCCAAGCGCGTCGAACTCACCGCGTACGAAGGCATCCCGCACCTGATCACGCCGATCATCACCAACCCGAAGCGGGCCGCCGAGGCGCTGCAGTGGGTCGTGCGCGAGATGGACCTGCGCTACGACGACCTCGCGGCGTTCGGGTACCGGCACATCGACGACTTCAACGAGGCCATCAGGAACGGCAAGGTCAAGCTGCCCGAGGGCAGTGAGCGCGAGCTCAGCCCGTACCCGTATCTGCTGGTGATCGTCGACGAGCTCGCGGACCTGATGATGGTCGCCCCCAGAGACGTGGAAGACGCCATCGTGCGTATCACGCAGCTCGCGCGCGCGGCGGGCATCCATCTTGTGCTCGCCACGCAGCGGCCCTCCGTGGATGTCGTCACCGGTCTGATCAAGGCGAACGTGCCGTCCCGGCTTGCCTTCGCCACCTCCTCGCTCGCCGACAGCCGGGTCATCCTTGACCAGCCCGGCGCCGAGAAGCTGATCGGCAAGGGCGACGGGCTCTTCCTGCCGATGGGCGCGAACAAGCCGACCCGTATGCAGGGTGCCTTCGTGACCGAGGACGAGGTCGCGGCGGTGGTGCAGCACTGCAAGGACCAGATGACGCCTGTCTTCAGGGACGACGTCGTCGTGGGCACCAAGGAGAAGAAGGAGATCGACGACGACATCGGCGACGACCTCGACAAGCTGTGCCAGGCAGCCGAGCTGGTCGTCTCCACGCAGTTCGGATCCACCTCGATGCTCCAGCGCAAGCTGCGCGTCGGATTCGCCAAGGCAGGGCGGCTGATGGACCTCATGGAGTCCCGCAACATCGTCGGTCCGAGCGAGGGTTCCAAGGCCCGCGATGTTCTGGTGAAAGCCGATGAACTGGATGGCGTGCTCGCGGTGATCCGTGGGGAGGCTCAACCGTGAGGAAGCACCGTGAGGAACCGGCGCGGGCCGGGTTCCCTGTGCGGAGTGTGTCGAGTGTGCGTGTGCAGGCGAACGTGACTCACCCGTAAGGGAACGGCGAGCAACCGTTTCCCCTCGGCGCGCGTCAAGTTGAAGGAGGGACACGCATATGTCCCACCATCGGATGTCCGGCCATTCTGATGGCGTACAAAGTCCTACCGCCCGGTTGCCCCACCCTTTCGCACTCCCCCTAGACTGAACCCCCAGCACAGGTGGCTACACGCTCGAAAGGCGCCCCCGTGTCCATCGGCAACTCCCCTGAGGACAACTCCCCTGAGGACGAGCGTCTCTTCGAACAAGAGGACCGTCCCTCGATCGGCCGTGCGCTGCAACAGGCTCGCGTCGAAGCAGGGCTGACCGTCGACGAAGTCAGTAACGCCACCCGGGTCCGCATCGCCATCGTGCACGCGATCGAGCAGGACAACTTCGCCCCCTGCGGTGGGGACGTCTACGCGCGCGGTCATATCCGGACCCTGGCAGGCGCCGTTCACATCGATCCGGCCCCGCTGCTCGCGCAGTACGCCGCCGAGCACGGGGGGCGTCCGTCGCCGACCCCTGCGGCACCGCTGTTCGAGGCGGAGCGGATCCGTCCGGAGCGTCAGGGGCCCAACTGGACCGCGGCCATGGTCGCCGCGATCGTCGCCGTGATCGGCTTCGTCGGGTTCACGCTGGTCAACGGCGACGACGGGGCGGACACGAACACACAGGTCGCCGAAGGGTCGACGCCCACCACCAGCAAGTCTCCGAAGAAGACCCCGAAGCCCGTCGACCGCAAGCCCGACCCGTCGGACAGCGCCATTGCGGCCGCGCCCCGGGACAAGGTCACCGTCAGGGTGAGCGCGGACAACGGTCGCAGCTGGATCTCGGTGAAGGACCACAACGGGCGGTCGGTGTGGGACGGTCTTCTCCAGAAGGGCGAGTCCAAGACCTTCCAGGACGATCAGAAGATAGACCTCGTCCTCGGAGACGCGGGCGCGATCCAGTTGTTCGTGAACGGCAAGCAGATCGAGGACGAGTTCCAGCCGGGTCAGGTCGAGCGCCTGACGTACACGAAGGGCGACCCCGAGGTCGGCTGAGCCGCGCTGGGCGACGCCTGGAGCTGTCCGCGCTGCACGGGGCGGACATGCGCAGGCCTTTCAGCACAGGCGGGTACGGGGTTGGCCAAGATCGGCCAACCCCGTCGACGTGGGCTGTCAGTGGGACGAAGTAGTCTTGAGCCCATGCCTGAACGCCGTACCGTCGCACTCGTCACTCTTGGCTGCGCTCGTAACGAGGTGGACTCGGAGGAGCTCGCAGGCCGCTTGGAGGCGGACGGCTGGCACCTCGTGGAGGACGCCGAGGAAGCGGACGTCGCCGTCGTCAACACCTGCGGTTTCGTCGAAGCTGCCAAGAAGGACTCCGTCGACGCGCTCCTGGAGGCCAACGACCTCAAGGGACACGGCAGAACCCAGGCCGTCGTCGCCGTCGGCTGCATGGCCGAGCGGTACGGCAAGGAGCTCGCCGACGCACTGCCCGAAGCCGACGGTGTGCTGGGCTTCGACGACTACGCGGACATCTCGGACCGGCTCCAGACGATCCTGTCCGGCGGGATCCACGCCGCACACACGCCCCGGGACCGGCGCAAGCTCCTGCCGATCAGTCCTGCCGAGCGGCAAAAGTCCGCGACGGAGGTCGCCCTTCCAGGGCACGCCCCCGTCGATCTCCCGGAAGGCCTCGCTCCGTCTTCGGGCCCCCGTGCGCCGCTGCGGCGCCGTCTCGGCGGCTCCCCGGTCGCCTCTGTGAAGCTGGCCTCCGGCTGCGACCGGCGCTGCTCCTTCTGTGCCATCCCGTCCTTCCGTGGCTCCTTCATCTCGCGGCGGCCGTCCGACGTCCTGGGCGAGACGCGCTGGCTCGCCGAACAGGGCGTCAAGGAGATCATGCTGGTCTCCGAGAACAACACCTCGTACGGCAAGGACCTGGGCGACATCAGGCTCCTGGAGACGTTGCTGCCCGAACTCGCCGATGTCGACGGCATCGAGCGGGTGCGGGTCAGCTATCTGCAGCCCGCCGAGATGCGGCCCGGGCTCATCGACGTACTGACCTCGACGCCGAAGATCGCGCCCTACTTCGACCTGTCCTTCCAGCACTCCGCTCCCGGTGTGCTGCGTGCGATGCGGCGCTTCGGGGACACCGACCGGTTCCTGGAACTGCTCGACACGATCCGCGCCAAGGCCCCCGGGGCCGGTGTGCGGTCCAACTTCATCGTGGGCTTCCCCGGCGAGCGTGCGGACGACCTTGCCGAGCTGGAGCGGTTTCTCAACGGCGCGCGACTGGACGCGATCGGTGTCTTCGGATACTCCGACGAGGAGGGCACGGAGGCGGCGACGTACGAGAACAAGCTGGACGAAGACGTCGTCGCCGAGCGACTCGCGCGGGTCTCACGGCTCGCGGAGGAGCTGGTCTCCCAGCGGGCGGAGGAGCGCGTCGGCGAGACCCTGGAGGTGCTCGTCGAGTCGGTCGACGCCGTGGAGGGTGTGGCCGGCCGTGCGGCGCACCAGGCGCCGGAGACCGACGGCCAGGTGCTGTTCACGAGCGGCGAGGGTTTGACGGTCGGTCGTATGGTCGAAGCGAAGGTGGTCGGCACGGAAGGCGTCGACCTGGTCGCCGAGCCGCTGCCCGGCTCGTTCGCAAGTCCTGAGGAGGCGGCCAGATGACGGGAGTGCCGGCATCCGCGCCGGGCGGCCCCGGCACGCCTGGTACGCATGGTGCCGCCGGCGTTTCCGGTACGGGCGCTGCCGATGCTCAGCGCTCGAAGTCGCAGCGCGGCGGGAAGCTGGGCGCCGTGGCCGTCGACCAGGCCAGCCTCTGGAACGTGGCCAACCTCCTGACCATGCTCCGGCTCATCCTCGTGCCGGGCTTCGTGGCGCTGATGCTGGCCGACGGGGGATACGACCCTGTCTGGCGGGCCTGGGCCTGGGCCGCCTTCGCCATCGCCATGATCACCGACATCTTCGACGGTCACCTGGCGCGGACGTACAACCTGGTCACCGACTTCGGGAAGATCGCCGACCCGATCGCCGACAAGGCGATCATGGGAGCGGCGCTGATCTGTCTGTCCTCGCTCGGTGATCTGCCGTGGTGGGTGACAGGAATCATCCTCGGTCGTGAGCTCGGGATCACCTTGCTGCGCTTCCTGGTGATCCGCTACGGCGTGATCCCCGCGAGCCGCGGCGGCAAGGTGAAGACACTCGCGCAGGGCACCGCGGTGGGGATGTACGTCCTGGCCCTGACAGGGCCGCTGGCGACTCTGAGGTTCTGGGCGATGGCTGTGGCCATCGCTCTGACTGTGGTGACGGGGGTCGACTATGTGAGACAAGCCATGGTGTTGCGGCGCCAGGGTCTCGTGGAGCGGAAGGCCGCGGCGGAGGAGGCGGAAGGATGACTTCCGAGGCCGCTGAAGTGCTGCGACTACTTACAGTGAGGGGTGAGACGCTCGCTGTTGCCGAGTCGCTGACGGGTGGCCTGGTGGCGGCGGAGATCGCCGCGGTGCCCGGAGCCTCCCAGGCCTTTCGTGGTTCCGTGACCGCATACGCCACCGATCTGAAGCGGGATGTACTCGGCGTCGACGCCACCCTGCTGGATCAGCATGGGGCGGTGAATCCGCAGGTGGCAGCCCAGATGGCGGCGGGCGTACGCAAACTGATCGGCGCGGACTGGGGCATCGCGACCACGGGTGTCGCGGGGCCCGATCCCCAGGACGGGCAGTCGGTCGGGACCGTTTTCGTGGCCGTCGACGGGCCCTTCGGCCCAGTTTCCGGGCAAGTGGATGGCGGGAAAGTGGTGTCGCTGCGGTTGAACGGCGACCGTGCGGAAATTCGTAGGGAGAGTGTACGGAGCGTACTCGCGCTGCTCCTGGAGGAGCTTGCGGGCGAACAGACCGGGAATGCGCCGGCACAGGATACGGAACAGAACGGGGGGACTTGATGTTTGCAGCCCTGAGTGAACACGTCATCGCCCCCCGCACGGCCGCGGCGCAAGGCGGTACGGTGGGGCGAGAAGGATGCGGCTACGCGGTCCGAGGAGGGAGCCACCGATGATTCTGCTCCGTCGCCTGCTGGGTGACGTGCTGCGTCGGCAGCGCCAGCGCCAGGGCCGTACTCTGCGCGAAGTCTCCTCGTCCGCCCGAGTTTCGCTCGGCTATCTCTCCGAGGTGGAGCGGGGGCAGAAGGAGGCGTCCTCCGAGCTGCTCTCCGCGATCTGCGACGCGCTGGACGTACGGATGTCCGAGCTCATGCGAGAAGTGAGCGACGAGCTCGCGCTCGCCGAGTTGGCCCGGTCGGCAGCGGTCACTCAGCCTGTGCCCACGCCGGTACGCCCGAGGCTCAATTCCGTGTCGGTGACCGGTGTGCCACCGGAACGAGTGACGATCAAGGCGCCTGCCGAGGCGGTCGACGTGGTCGCCGCCTGACGATTGCGTGCGTGCGGTCATGAGCGTGTGCTCATGGCGTGCGGCTATGCGCCTGTGACCCTGAACTGAGAACTGTGTGAGAGCCCCGGCCAGGGGATTCTCCGGGGAGACCTGGAGGTCAGGTCGGGGTTTTTGCGTTTCTGCTGGCGCGGCGGGGCTCTCGTTTTGTGTTTTGTCTCTTTTGCTCAGTTTGCTGGCGTGTCTCGCTGTGGCCATGGTGGGAGGGGCGTGCGGAGAGGACCGGTGGCGTGGTTGGTGCGCTTGTGCGTCGGGTGTGCCCGGTCCGCTTCGTTGAGGTTGGTGCGACATCCCGGCGGGTGACGGTGGCGGTCTGGCTTCGGTTGGTGGGTTGGAGGTGGCCCCATGGCGGGGCGTGCAGCGGGAACAGGGCGGTGGGGACTGGCTCTGGGCGGCGGGGTGCTGTGGTGGTGGGGCGCGACGCGGTTGGTGTTGGCGCCGGACGCGGGCCTGCTGGAGGCGGCGGTCATGGCAGGCGGGTGGGGGCTGAGTCTGCTCCCTGTTCACTGCGCGCCGAGGGCGCGGGTCGTGCGGGTGTCCGGCTCGGATCCGTGGGCGGGCGGCTCGGATCCGTGAGGGCGGGCGAGGCGGGCCCTCGTCTACGACCCGGCGTTCCTGAAGCGGTGCGCACAATCCGTGACAAGGGGTGGCGGTTCGCCCACAACGGGTTCGTGTTCTCGCACGGCGTGACCCGGACACGGGGCTGCCCCGGGGCTCGTTGCTGGGCCACGGTGCTGGCCTCCCTGGCCTGGTGGCGCTTCCCGGCGAGGACCGCCAGGCCCACCGCTACGGCCTACCGCATGGTCACCCGCGCAGTTCCCCGGGCGTGAGGCCCCCGGCCGGTCTGCGGCGGACAGCCGCCGCCCGGCCCGTCCGGCTGTCTCTCTGCGGTCCGACCGGGTTCAGGGTCGCCAGCCGGGTGGCGAGGGCCAGTGCGAGAAGCGAGAGTACGGGGAAGGTGGTCACGGTCTGGCCAGAAGGCGGCGGGCAGTTTGAGCCGGGGATGCGCAGCCGGCCGAAGCCGAGGATGTTCCCGGGGTGCGGGGGTGGAGTCGACGGTCTTGTTGTTGTCCCTGGCGCACAAAACCGCGCAGGCGCGGCCGATACCGCTTACGGCGCCGGTGACGAAAGTGGTGCGTCCGGTGAGGTCGTACGCCGTGACGGCGTGAAGGACGGTACGAAAGTGACTGAGGGGTCGTCAATTAGGACTTGTCCTGCCGATCAATGGACTGCTCCATGTCCGGGTCGTTGGTGTGGACATGGGGCGGGGTGATCTGAGTGATGCCGAGTGGGAACGGCTGCGGCCGTTCCTGCCGGTCAGCAGGTCCAGGCCGCAGCCGACGCGGCGGGTGAGATCGACTGGGACATTTCGGTGGACTCCACGATCGTGCGGGCCCACCAGCACGCCGCCGGCGCTCGCACCGAACCGCCGCCTGCGCCAAAGGGGGATGCGGCGGCAGAACACCAGGTCGAAACCGTGTGGCAGAGCCTCGTCGCCCGCCTGGTGGAGGTGGTGCGGGAGGCGAGGGTCTGGGCCGCTCGCGGGGCGGGTTCACCAGCAAGCTCCACCTGAGCGCGGACGGTCGCTGCCGCCCGCTGTCCCTGATCGTCACGCCGGGGCAGCGAGCGGATTGCACCCAGTTCACAGGCGTGCTGGAGAAGATCCGAGTGCCGCGGATCGGACCGGGCGGGCCACGCAGGAAGCCCGACAGCCTGGCGGCCGACAGGGCATACAGCAACAGGCCCTGCCGCGAATACCTACGACGGCGGGGCATCCGGCACACCATCCCGGAGAAGAGTGACAGCCAGGCCGCCCGCCTGCGTAAAGGCTCACGCGGCGGACAGCCGCCGGCCTTCGATGAGGAGCGGTACAAGCAGCGCAACACCGTCGAACGGGCGATCAACCGCCTGAAGCAGTTTCGCGCTGTCGCCACTCGCTACGACAAGCGCGGATACGTCTTCCTCGGCACCGCGACGACGGCAGCCCTCGCGATCTGGCTCCGGACCTGACCGGGCCTACTCATCGGTGATGGGGTACATGTCGGCATAGGGGTCCGGCTCGCCGGTATGCGGGTCCAGTCCGGCGACAAGCCGTCGACGTTGCTCGCGCCAGCTGACGAAGGTGTCTGTCCGTTTCCAGAGCGACGCATCGCCAAGTGGGCAGGGGGCGAACCGGCCCAGCATCATGCGGGTGATGAACTGGACCATGCCGCAGTCGAACAAGGCCCAAGGCGACTCGCCCCACGAGTGGTGCCGGCGCCAGGCTACGACAGGCCACTTGTCCGGATCAGGGTCGTTCATGAGCCAAGCCATCTCGTTGGCATTCATGCCAGAGCCCCAGGGCAGAACGGCATCGGCACCGAGCGTCACGCCCGGGGGACCTGAGTCCTCGTCCCAGAGCCCGCGCAGGCCGACTGCCATGCTTCCGATGTGACACTCTTCCCACCCGCGCACATCACTGGGGAGTGGAGGCAGAATGACGAGCTTCCCGATATCGCCCACGCCGTACGTGTCCAGCAGAGCCTTGTAGTCGCTCGGCAGCTTGGTGCCTAGCGCGACTTCGGCCGCGGTCCAGTCAATCCGCTCGCCGCCTGCCAAGTCTGCCGGCACAAGGTCGAGCAATACGGCCACATCGGGATGAATACCCTTATGGTGAGATCCTCTTGAGGTCATGGCCAGCAACCCTAGTTGTGTGGGCTGACACCGTTGCTCTGGGTAGCCAGTCTGCGGAGACCTGCCAACCTGTTCGACATGGATAGCCCAGACTGTAACCACCGAACGCAGCGGGTGAGACCTAGGTACTGACACCTCAGCAACCATCCCAGCGGTCCCGCCAGCCACGCCCCACAGGTAGAGCATGCTGCCGGTCTCGTTGCTCACGATCGTTTCAACCAGCCAGCACCCTCTCCAGCATGATCGGCCGGACAAGTCCTATTTGGATGGGACAGGCCGCGCCTGAGGGGCCGGGCCCGACTGACACGTCGGGCACCAGTAGGTGGGGCGCCCGCGTGAACCGTCGCCCTGGTTCGCGCAACGGGTCGGAGTGCGGCAGCGCAGACAGGGGCGCGGTGCGCGACCGTACACGTAGTGGTTCTGGTCGCGGTGGCCGGTGGTGCTGCGGATCGGGCGGTCACGGTTGGCTTCCAGGAGTCTTTTGGCCAGGGTGGGCAGCTGGGCGGCGCGTTCGGCGGGGAGTTCGCCGACGGGCAGCCATGGGGTGACCCGGAGGAGGAAGCAGAGTTCGCTCTTGTAGACGTTTCCGATGCCAGCGAGGTTGCGCTGGTCCAGGAGGGCCTCACCGAGGGGGCGGGCCGGGGCGCGCAGGAGGTTCTCCAGGGCCTTGCCGGGGTCCCAGTCCGGCCCGAGGAGGTCAGGGCCGAGGTGGCCAACGGCCGGGTGTTCGTCGGTGGTACGGAGCAGCTCCAGTACAGGGAGCCGGTAGCCGACGGCTGTGCGCTCCGCGGTACCGAGGATCGCGCGGATCTGGTGACCGGGGCCGCCCCTCCAGTGTTCGCCTGGTGCGTACACCTTCCAGGAGCCGTCCATCTGCAGATGCGAGTGCAGCGTCAGTCCGCCCTCGATGCGGGTGAGCAGGTGCTTTCCGCGCGGAGTGACGTCCAGGACGATGCGCCCGGTGAGGTCGGCCGTGGCGTACTTGGGCACCCGGAGATCGGACCGGATGAGCACGCGGCCCGAGAGGGCGGTGTGCAGGCGCCGGGCGGTCTGCCAGACGGTGTCTCCTTCGGGCATGGGTCCAGGGTGGCATGGGGCGGGTGCCGGGTGCCGGGTGAAGGTGGGGGCACGGGCCGGCGTTTTGTGCCGGAGGCGGGGCCAGTGCCGGGGCTGGAGTCTGTTCTATCCCGGGTGCGGCCCTTCCGGGTGCGGCTCCTCGCGGAGGCGTAGGTGTGGCCGCCCCGGCGAGGTTTATGCGCGCAGGCGTAGGCCCCGCGGGGTCGCGTGGAAGCCGGCTCCCTCCAGCAGCGCGCCGAAGGGGGATGTCAGGGCCGAGGCGCCGTTCACACGCTCCGCCGTGACCGTGCCGAGTGAACCCGCGCGGGCCGCCGCGGAGAGCGCCTCGGCGGCTATGCGCAGGCGTGGGTCGTCCAGCGGTGTGTCGTCCGCAGTGGAGGGCCAGGCCAGGAGTGTCTTGCCGCCGCGCTCCATATACAGGGTCAGCTCGCCGTCGACCAGCACGACGAGGGAGCCCGCTTTGCGGCCGGGTTTGTGGCCCGCTCCGGTCGGGGGTTCCGGCCAGGGGAGGGCAGCGCCGTACGCGTTCGCAGGGTCGGCGGCGGCAAGGACGACGGCACGGGTGGCGTTGCCGAGGGTAGGGCGGCGACCGGAGGCGGGGCTGCCCGGCAAGCCGGTTTCGGTGCCGTCGGTGAACGAGTCTGCGAAGCCCGGTGTGGTGGGGTCCGAGAACCCAGGTGCCGGCGCGCCCGGGAACCCCGGCTCGGGCAGGACCTCGCCCCGCTCGCGGGCATTGGCCGCCGCGCGCAGCCGGTCCACCGCGCCGTCCATGGCGAACTGCGCGGCACCGAGCCCCTCCACCACATAGCCACGGCGGGCCTGACCGCTCTCCTCGAAGGCGGACAGGATGCGGTACGTCGCTGAGAAGCCGCCCTCGACGCCCTCCGCGGCGACCGCGCCACGGGTGACCACTCCGTGCCGGTCGAGCAGGGCGCGGGCCAGGGCGTGGGCGCGCATGGTGGGGTCGGGCTCGCGGTCGGGGAGCAGCGACCAGCGGCCCGCGACGGTGGGCGGGCCGGTCCGGGAGGCGGGGCGGGCGGCGGCCGTCACAGTGCCGTACCTCCCGCGCGGCACCGTGCGCTTCGCACGATGGGCGGTGGCGCCCGTGGTGCGGCCCGAGCCCAGGAGGGAGCGCATCGGGGCGAGTGTGTCGTTCGTCAGTCGGCCCGACCAGGCCAGGTCCCAGAGTGCGTCGGCGAGCTGGGGGTCGCCGGCGTCGGGATGTGTGGTGGCGCGGATCTGATCGGCGATCTGGCGGAAGAAGAGGCCGTAGCCCCCGGAGAGGGCGTCCAGGACCGACTGGTGGAGCGCGGTGAGTTCCAGAGGATGCGGGGGCGGCAGCAGCAAGGGAGCCGCGTCCGCGAGATACAGGGACACCCAGCCGTCCTTGCCGGGCAGTGCGCCCGCTCCGGCCCACACCACCTCGCCGGCGGCGGTCAGCTCGTCGAGCATTGCCGGAGCGTAGTGCGCGACACGGGACGGCAGGACCAGCTTCTCAAGGGCGGACGCGGGCACCGAGGCGCCCTGCAACTGCTCGATGGCGCGTACGATGCCGTCGATGCCGCGCAGCCCGTGCCCGCCACCCAGATGCTGCCACTGCGGCAGGAACTGGGCGAGCGCGGCGGGTGGCACCGGCTCCAGCTCATGGCGCAGCGCGGCGAGCGAACGGCGCCGCAGCCTGCGCAGCACCGCCGCGTCGCACCACTCCTGGCCGATCCCCGCCGGGTGGAACTCTCCTTGCACGACACGGCCGCCCGCGGCGAGTCGCTGCAGGGCGCCCTCAATGACCGCCGTGCCGAGACCGAAGCGTGCCGCCGCCGTGGTCGAGGTGAACGGGCCGTGGGTGCGCGCATACCGAGCGAGAAGGTCGCCCAGGGGATCCTTGACCGGATCGGTGAAGGCTTCCGGGACGCCGACGGGCAGCGCTGTGCCCAGCGCGTCGCGCAGGCGGCCCGCGTCCTCGATCGCCGCCCAGTGGTCGGCGCCGGCGATCCGGACCCTGATGGCGCGGCGGGACGAGGCCAGCTCGCGGGCCCAGTCCGGTTCGGCGCCGCGCTCGGTCAGGTCGGCATCCGTGAGCGGACCGAGCAGGCGCAGCAGGTCCGCGACGCTTTCGACGTCCTTGGCGCGGCGGTCCTCGGTGAGCCACTGGAGCTCGCGCTCCAGCTCCATCAGGACGTCGGCGTCCAGCAGCTCGCGCAACTCCGCCTGGCCGAGGAGTTCGGCAAGGAGACGGGAGTCCAGCGACAGGGCCGCGGCGCGTCGCTCGGCGAGCGGGGAATCGCCCTCGTACAGGAACTGAGCGACGTATCCGAACAGCAGTGACCGCGCGAACGGTGACGGCTCCGCTGTCGTGACCTCGACGAGCCGCACCTTGCGGGACTCGAGGTCGCCCATGAGCTCCGCGAGACCGGGGACGTCGAAGACGTCCCGGAGGCATTCGCGGACCGCTTCCAGGACGATGGGGAAGGAGCCGAACTCGCTCGCCACCTGGAGCAGTTGGGCGGCGCGCTGGCGCTGCTGCCACAGCGGGGTGCGCTTGCCGGGGTTGCGGCGCGGCAGCAGCAGGGCGCGGGCGGCGCACTCGCGGAAGCGGGACGCGAACAGCGCAGAGCCGCCGACCTGATCGGTGACGATCTGGCCGACCTCGCCCTTGTCGAAGGCGACGTCCGCCGCGCCGATGGGGGACTGTTCCGGGTCGTACTCCGTCCCCATCGTCATGGGTTCCTGGTCGAGCAGGTCCAGGCCCATCAGGTCGGCGTCCGGGAGGCGCAGCACGATGCCGTCGTCGGCGTGCATGACCTGGGCGTCCATGCCGTACCGCTCGGAGAGGCGGGCGCCCAGCGCGAGGGCCCACGGGGCGTGGACCTGGGCGCCGAAGGGGGAGTGCACGACGACTCGCCAGTCGCCCAGCTCGTCGCGGAACCGCTCGACGACGATGGTGCGGTCGTCCGGGACGTGACCGCAGGCCTCTCGCTGTTCCGCCAGGTAGGACAGGATGTTGTCGGCGGCCCAGGCGTCTAGGCCGGCGGCCAGCAGCCGGAGCCGGGCGTCGTCCTTGGACAGTGAGCCGACTTCCCGCAGGAACGCGCCCACCGCGCGGCCCAGTTCGAGCGGGCGGCCCAGCTGGTCGCCCTTCCAGAACGGCAGCCGGCCCGGCACGCCGGGCGCGGGCGAGACCAGGACGCGGTCGCGCGTGATGTCCTCGATGCGCCAGGAGCTGGTACCGAGCGTGAAGACATCCCCGACGCGGGATTCGTAGACCATTTCCTCGTCGAGCTCCCCGACCCGGCCGCCTCCCTTCTTCGGGTCGGAGCCGGCGAGGAACACTCCGAAGAGGCCGCGATCCGGGATCGTGCCCCCGGAGGTGACGGCGAGGCGCTGCGCGCCGGGGCGCCCGGTGACCGTCCCGGCGACACGGTCCCAGACGACGCGTGGCCGCAACTCCGCGAAGGCGTCGGACGGATAGCGGCCCGCGAGCATGTCCAGCACCGCCGTGAACGCGGACTCCGGAAGCGAGGCGAAGGGAGCGGCCCGGCGGACCGTCGCGAGCAGGTCGTCGACCTGCCAGGTGTCCAGTGCGGTCATTGCGACCAGTTGCTGGGCCAGCACGTCCAGGGGGTTGGTGGGGACTCGGAGGGATTCGATCGAACCTGTGCGCATCCGCTCGGTGACGACAGCGGACTGGACGAGGTCTCCTCGGTACTTGGGGAAGAAGACGCCCGTGGAGACCGCCCCGACCTGGTGACCCGCGCGGCCCACGCGCTGGAGCCCGGAGGCCACGGACGGTGGCGACTCGACCTGTACGACGAGGTCCACCGCGCCCATGTCGATGCCGAGTTCGAGGCTGGAGGTGGCGACCACCGCCGGCAGACGGCCCGCCTTCAGGTCCTCCTCGACCAGCGCGCGCTGCTCCTTGGAGACCGAGCCGTGATGGGCGCGCGCGATGACCGGCGGGGCACCCTGGGCCGCCCCCGAGCCGCCCATCAGCTCGGCCGGGGCATGGTGCTCCTCGAGGGGCTCGCCCGTCGCCCTCTCGTACGCGATCTCGTTGAGCCGGTTACAGAGCCGCTCCGCGAGGCGGCGTGAGTTCGCGAACACGATCGTCGAGCGATGGGCCTGGACCAGATCGACGATCCGCTCCTCGACATGCGGCCAGATCGACGGGCGCTCGGCGCCCCCTGGGGAGTCGGCGACCGGGGAGCCGCCCAACTCCCCCAGATCCTCGACCGGGACGATCACCGACAGGTCGAACTCCTTGCCGGAGGCCGGCTGGACGATCTGGACCCTGCGTCGCGGCGAGAGATAGCGGGCGACCTCGTCGACGGGACGGACCGTCGCCGACAGGCCGATGCGGCGCGCGGGCCTGGGCAGCAACGCGTCGAGCCGCTCCAGAGTCAGCGCGAGGTGGGCGCCGCGCTTGGTGCCCGCGACCGCGTGCACCTCGTCCAGGATCACCGTTTCGATACCGGTCAGCGCGTCGCGCGTGGCCGAGGTGAGCATCAGGAAGAGCGACTCCGGCGTGGTGATCAGGATGTCCGGCGGGCGTGTGGCCAGCGCGCGGCGCTCGGCTGCCGGGGTGTCTCCCGAGCGGATGCCGACCTTCACCTCGGGCTCGGGCAGCCCGAGGCGCACCGCCTCCTGCCTCATACCGGTCAGCGGGCTGCGCAGATTACGCTCGACGTCGACCGCCAGGGCCTTGAGCGGTGACACGTAAAGCACCCGGCAGCGCTTCCTGGGGTCGGCCGGCGGCGGAGTCGAGGCCAGCTGGTCCAGCGCGGCGAGGAACGCAGCCAGCGTCTTGCCGGAACCGGTCGGGGCGACCACGAGCACGTCCGAGCCCTCATTGATGGCCCGCCACGCCCCGGCCTGGGCGTCGGTGGGCGCGGAGAAGGCCCCCGTGAACCAGCCGCGGGTCGCGGGGGAGAAGCCATCGAGGGCGCCGTGTGCAGACCTGACCATGCCCCCATCCTGCACCCGCCCACTGACAATGGCCCGGACCTGCGGAAACGCCCTTGGGGCGATGAACAGAGCGCCGATGCTCAGGACCGCCATGGAGCGGGCCGTCGCCGGGCTCGCGCTCGTCCTCGTCCTCGGCCTCCTGCCCGTGCTGCCCGCCGGTGTCCCCGTCCTGGTGACCGCGCTTCGTGGTCCCGGCCGTCCCGTGGGCGAGGGCCGCCGCACGGGACATACGACCGTTGCGAAGCCCACCGACGATGCACTGGTGAGGACCGTTGAACATCGGGACCGCGATCGGCGTGACCGGTCTATCTGGCTAGATAATGCGTGAGGGCAGTCAGCCGACGGGCATTCCGTACGCCCGCAGGGTGCGCAGTGCCTCGATCGACACGATCGGGCGCGCCTCCAGGGCGGTGCCCGGGGCCCACTGCCGCCAGCGGATGGGCCAGCCGCCGTCCTCCTGCTGTTCGCTCGCCAGGAATTCCAAGGAGCGCGTCATCTCCTCGTCGGTGAACCACGCGCGCGCGAGTGAGCCCGGGGTCTTCGCGTAGTCGTGCGCGAAGTGGTGCTCGCTCGGTGCGTAACCGGGCGCCACCGGATACTCCTCAAGACGCTCGGGGTCCAGCGCCGCGAGCGGATGCTCGCGCACCAGGCGGCCGAGCCGGTCGGCGGCCGCCTCCCCGCGTCGGCGGTGGGGGGCGGGGGCGAGGCAGGTCACGGCAGCCACGCTCTCGTACGGATGCGACCTGTCCAGGGACTCCACCGCCTGCCAGCAGAAGTCGGTGGCTCGGAACAGCCAGGCGTGCCACACCTCGTTGCGGTGCAACAACCCCACCACGGGGCCCGTGGCGAGGAGCTCACTGGGCGGATCTTCCACGATCGGCACGAAAGGTGCCGTCGGGTAGCCGCGCTGGCTGGGATGGATCGCCGGCAGCGCGCCGTCCCGCGTCGACACGGCGGTCAGATAGCGGCACACGCGCTCCACCCGCTGCCCGCCGCAGCGCCCGATCGAGTCCAGGACACGCAGCGCGTGCCCCGTATGCAGGGGCTGGCTGACGGGACCGCGCAGATCGGGTTCGAGCGCGTGACCGTACCCCTCGTCCTCGTTGCGGTAGGCGGCCAACGCGGTCTCGACCGCGTCGGCACCGCCACCGAGGAAGTGGTACGCGAAACGCCGCTGTTCCAGCACACGCGCGGTGAGCCAGACGAAGCGCTCGACGCCTGCGAGCGGGGAGCGCGCCGGGGGCGTCGTGGGGAGTGGGCATTCTCCTGTTTCGGCCATGGTCCGACCGTAGGACGGAAAGCGTTCTCGACAAGCGGTCCGGACTCGGCCCCACTCTCAGGGCGGGATACTGGAGTCATGCGGTTGACGATCTTCTGGCAGCTGATGGCGGATCACTTCGGTAAGGAGTACGCCGACACCTTCGCGCGCGATCACGTGATGTCGGAGCTCGGCGGGCGCACGGTGCACCAGGCGCTCGATGCGGGCTGGGAGGCGAAGGACGTGTGGCGCGCGGTGTGCACAGCCGTGGACGTTCCGTACCAAAAGCGCTGACCGGGCCACGAAAGTCCGGGGACGGGGGCCGATGGTCGCAGGCGTGGGCGAGACTGGCTCCGTGGCATCGACAGACGAGTCCGCCCAGGTCGGACATCAGGCATCCCCGCTCGGCACGACGCCGCCCACGCGGCCCCCGGCCGAGGGCGCGGCCGGGAGCGCCCGCATGCCGCGCTGGCTGCCGCGCGCCATGGTGCTCGCGCTCGCTCTCGTGGCCTCTTTCCAGCTGGGCAGTTGGGCCTTCCACCAGCTGACCGGACTGCTGATCAACATCCTGATCGCGTTCTTCCTGGCACTCGCCATCGAGCCCGCGGTGAGCTGGATGGCCTCGCACGGCATGCGCAGAGGGCTGGCCACAGCGCTCATGTTCTTCGTCGTGATGATCGCGAGCGCGGGTTTCGTCACGCTGCTCGGTTCGATGCTCGCCGGACAGATCATCGACATGGTCGAGGACTTCCCGAAGTACGTCGACTCGGTGATCAGCTGGATCAACACGACCTTCCACACCGAGCTCAACCGCGTGGATATCCAGAAGGGCCTGCTCCGCTCCGACTGGCTCCGCAAGTACGTGCAGAACAGCGCGAGCGGCGTCCTGGATGTGTCCGCGCAGGTGGTGGGCGGCCTCTTCCGGCTCCTGACGATCATGCTGTTCGCGTTCTATTTCGCCGCCGACGGACCGCGGCTGCGACGCGCCCTGTGCTCCGTACTGCCGCCCGCCCGCCAGGCCGAGGTGCTGCGCGCGTGGGAGATCGCCGTCAACAAGACCGGGGGCTATATCTACTCGCGCGGCTTGATGGCGCTGATCTCGGGCCTGGCGCATTACATCCTGCTGGAGTCCCTCGGTGTGAACTACGCGCCCGTGCTCGCCGTCTGGGTGGGTCTGGTGTCGCAGTTCATACCCACCATTGGCACATATCTCGCCGGCGCTCTGCCGATGCTGATCGCCTTCACGGTCAACCCCTGGTACGCGCTGTGGGTGCTGATCTTCGTCGTGATCTACCAGCAGTTCGAGAACTATGTGCTGCAGCCCAAACTGACCGCGAAGACCGTGGACGTCCACCCGGCGGTCGCCTTCGGTTCGGTCATCGCGGGTACCGCACTGCTCGGCGCCGTTGGCGCGCTGACCGCCATCCCCGCGGTCGCGACGCTGCAGGCCTTCCTGGGGGCGTATGTGAAGCGGTACGACGTCACGGAGGACCCCCGGGTGCACGGGCATCGCGGGCGGAGCTCGGGCGCCCTCCTCGCACGCGTGGGAGGCGCATCGCGGGGGCCGAGGGCGACGCGGCCGGCCGTGGACGAGGCGGAGCGGGACTCTTCGTAGCGCTCTCCCCGCACGCCGCGCCCCACCCGTTCCGGCCGGAAGGCAGCCGGGGTGTTCAGCCGTGAACCTGCTCGCGCTGATGCCGGCGGTGGGCTTGACACTAAAATCGAACATCCATTCTCATGGGGGCTCCGGCGGGGCTCGCGACGGTGATTTCGCGGGGGAGTGCCCGAGTTATCCACAGGCCAGGCGGGCGTCGGGGCGCATTGTCAGTGGCAGGCGTTAGCGTCTTTGACGTGAAGCGATCGACTCAAGCAAACCGGGTGGAACCCATGGCAGGAACCGACCGCGAGAAGGCGCTCGACGCCGCGCTCGCACAGATTGAACGGCAATTCGGCAAGGGCGCAGTGATGCGCATGGGTGAGCGGCCGAACGAGCCCATCGACGTCATCCCCACCGGGTCGACCGCGCTCGATGTGGCTCTCGGAGTCGGCGGCCTGCCGCGCGGCCGAGTGGTGGAGGTGTACGGACCGGAATCCTCCGGTAAGACCACGCTGACCCTGCACGCCGTGGCCAACGCGCAGAAGGCGGGCGGCCAGGTCGCCTTCGTGGACGCGGAGCACGCCCTCGACCCTGAGTACGCGAAGAAGCTCGGCGTCGACATCGACAACCTGATCCTGTCGCAGCCGGACAACGGCGAGCAGGCCCTTGAAATCGTGGACATGCTGGTTCGCTCCGGCGCGCTCGACCTCATCGTCATCGACTCCGTCGCCGCTCTGGTGCCACGCGCGGAGATCGAGGGCGAGATGGGTGACTCCCACGTGGGTCTGCAGGCCCGTCTGATGAGCCAGGCCCTCCGGAAGATCACTAGCGCGCTCAACCAGTCGAAGACCACGGCGATCTTCATCAACCAGCTGCGGGAAAAGATCGGCGTGATGTTCGGGTGCTTCAACTACTCGACTCGGGTCACGCTGGCCGACGGCAGGCAGGAGAAGATCGGCAAGATCGTCAACCAGCGGATGGAGGTGGAGGTCCTCTCCTACGACCCGGACACCGACAAGATCGTCCCCCGACGTATCACCAACTGGTTTGACAACGGGAACGCCGAGCGGTTCCTGCAGTTCACCGTGGCCAAGTCCGGAAAGAACGGCAAGGCCCAGTTCGCCGCGACGGAGAACCACTTGATCCGCACTCCCGGAGGCTGGCGGGAAGCGGGTGAACTGATCGCCGGAGACCGTGTGCTCATCAGCGAAAAGAAGGTGCTGAGCGGGCAGCAGGAGCAGGTTGTCCTCGGGGCACTGATGGGCGACGGCAGCCTTTCCCCGAACAGGAGGGGCCGCACCGGAGTTCGCTTCCGTATGGGGCACGGCGCCAGGCAGGCCGAGTACCTGGACTGGAAGGTCTCGTTGCTCGGGAACATCGGATGCTCCCGGACACAGAACGAGAAAGGCGCGGTCTTCGCGGACTTCACTCCGCTTCCGGAGCTGGACGAGCTGAGGGAAGTCGTCTACCTCGGTGGAGACAAGAAGCACATCACCTGGGAGCACCTCAAGGCGCTGACTCCGCTGGCTCTGGCCGTCTGGTACATGGATGACGGTTGCTTTACGGTGCGCTCTCAGGGGCTTCAGGAGCGTACGGAAGGCGGCTCGGGTCGGATCGAGATCTGCGTCGAAGCCATGAGCGAAGGCTCAAGGGAGCGCATTGTCGACTATCTGCGAGAAACGCATGGCCTGGACGTGCGACTCCGGCGCGCAGGTGAGCGACGGATGGCCGTCCTGCAGTTCGGCACGGACTCATCGGCGCGCTTCCAGGAGATGGTGGCTCCCTATGCGCACCCCTCCATGCAGTACAAGCTCCTTCCGCGCTTCCGTGGGCGATTCGGTGTCGAGCCGGAGTTCATCGAGGAGACACAGCGCCTCGTGGCCTCGAGGATCCTCGACATCCACGTCAAGCCGCCGACGCGCTCTATGAAGAAGTTCGACATCGAAGTCGAGGGCACGCACAACTACTTCGTGGACGGCGTCATGGTGCACAACAGCCCGGAGACCACGACCGGTGGCCGGGCCCTGAAGTTCTACGCCTCGGTGCGTATCGACATTCGCCGCATCGAGACCCTGAAGGACGGCACCGAGGCTGTCGGTAACCGCACCCGCTGCAAGGTCGTCAAGAACAAGGTCGCGCCGCCCTTCAAGCAGGCCGAGTTCGACATCCTCTACGGGCAGGGCATCAGCCGCGAAGGCGGTCTGATCGACATGGGCGTGGAGCACGGCTTCGTCCGCAAGGCCGGCGCCTGGTACACATACGAGGGCGACCAGCTCGGCCAGGGCAAGGAGAACGCGCGCAACTTCCTGAAGGACAACCCCGACCTCGCCAACGAGATCGAAAAGAAGATCAAGGAAAAGCTGGGCGTTGGCGTGAAGCCAAAGGAGCCGGCCGTCGAGCCGGGAGGGGACGCGGCGGTCTCGGCCGTCCCGGACGCGGCCGTGAAGTCGGCACCGGCTTCGGCGGCCAAGGCCACCAAGTCGAAGGCCACGGCGGCCAAGAGCTAGTCGGTGACACGGCGAACCGACTGGGCCGAGTACGTCTGTTCCGTCCTCCCCAAGAGGCCGGGGCAGGGGGGCGACGTCGGCTCTGAAGGAGACAGTGACGGGGCGTACGGCGGTGGTGGACCGTACGACGGCGGGGCGTACGGCGACGAGGGCCCGTACGGCGGCGAGGGCCCGTACGGCGGCGAGGGCCCGTACGGCGGC
>CBFGQM010000048.1:0-20688 GCA_965650905.1 uncultured Streptomyces sp.
TGGTGCCTGCCGACGTCACGTGCGTCGCTGCTTCCGCTAGTCGAGTGTGGCCTGCACGGGTGCAGCCTGCCACAACCTTGCCGAATTGCCCGGCGTGTCGGGGCTGGGCCCTGGGTCGCCGTTATGGCACGGTTACCTATTCGCAACGCTGTGTGACGCTCTTCGTCACCCTGTGCAACGAGCCCCCTCCCGGCGGTCCTGGAAGGCCCCGGACGCCCTGCGAGTGTCCGGACCCAGGGCTCGCAACAGTACTCCATTCGGGCCACCTGCGTGGCTCGGCGCGCCGCCCAACTTCTCGCGGGGGCGGGGAGTTGACACTCGAAGAGCCTTCTCCGTGACGACGGCGCGTGGCGTGCTCCGTAAAATCGCTAGAAACGGAACTATCGTCTTCGGCTCTGTGTCCCCCTCCGCGCACCTGTGCGGTCGGCTACGGCTCGGCTAAAACGCCCCCAACACCCGCCGCAGGTAGTCGTTTCCGAAGCGCCGGTCCGGATCGAGCGAGTCCCGAAGGGCGGTGAACTCGACACAGATTACGGGGCAGGTCGCCCTTACGCATGCCCGCCGGCTTCACACCGCCGATTCCCGGCTGTCAGTGGCGGATGGCAGGATCAAGACATGCCAGACGCGCTCGATGCCACTCCCTACGACGCCCTGCTCCTGCTCTCGTTCGGCGGCCCGGAAGGTCCCGACGACGTGGTCCCCTTCCTGGAGAACGTGACGAGGGGACGGGGCATCCCCAAAGAACGCCTCAAGGAAGTGGGGCAGCACTACTTCCTGTTCGGCGGGGTCAGCCCCATCAACGACCAGAACCGCGCCCTCCTCGGGGCCCTCCGCAAGGACTTCGCGGACCACGGTCTGGACCTTCCCGTCTACTGGGGCAACCGGAACTGGGCGCCGTATCTGACCGACACCCTGCGCGAGATGGTCGCCGACGGCCGCCGCCGCATTCTCACTTTCGCCACCAGCGCGTACGCCTCGTACTCGGGGTGCCGCCAGTACCGCGAGAACCTCGCCGAAGCGCTCGCGACGCTGCGGGCGGAGGGCCTGGAGTTGCCGAAGGTCGACAAGCTGCGGCATTACTTCAACCACCCGGGCTTCCTGCAGCCCATGATCGATGGAGTCCTGAAGTCGCTCGCCGACCTCCCCGAGGACGTCCGCGCGGGCGCGCACCTTGCCTTCACGACCCACTCGATCCCGAAGGCCTCGGCGGACACCTCCGGGCCCGTCGAGGGCCACGGCGAAGGTGGCGCGTATGTGAAGCAGCACCTGGACGTCGCGCGGCTGATCGCCGACGCGGTACGCGAGGAGACCGGGACCGACCATCCCTGGCAGCTCGTCTACCAGTCCCGCTCCGGCGCCCCGCACATCCCGTGGCTGGAGCCCGACATCTGCGACCACCTGGAGGAGCTGCACAGCGCCGGGGGTCCGGCCGTTGTGATGGCCCCCATCGGGTTCGTCTCGGATCACATGGAGGTCCTGTACGACCTCGACACGGAAGCCTGGGCGAAGGCCGAGGAGCTGGGTCTGCCGGTGCGTCGCTCGGCCACCGTGGGCGCCGACCCGCGGTTCGCGGCCGCGATCCGCGAGCTCGTCCTGGATCGGGCTGCGACAGAGAGCGGCCTGGACGTGACGCTCTGCGCCCTCGGCGCGCTGGGCCCGAGCCACGACCTGTGCCCCGTGGGCTGTTGCCCCGCGCGCGCCCCCAAGCCCGCCGCCGCGGGCGCCGACAGTCCGTACGCTTGAGGAGCACCGTGACTGACACCGCGAGCGACCGCCTGAAGGCCGCGCTCCTGGAGACCGCCCTCGACGCGGCGCACCGGGCGGGCGTCTTCCTGCGCGACGGCCGCCCCGAGGACCTCGGCGTGGCCGCGACCAAGTCCAGCGCCGTCGACATCGTCACCGAGATGGACATCGCCTCCGAGAAGCTGATAACCGGTCTGCTCGCCGACCTCCGACCGGACGACGGCGTGCTCGGCGAGGAGGGTGCCAGCGTTCGGGGCAGCAGCGGCATCCAGTGGGTCATCGACCCGATAGATGGAACGGTCAACTACCTCTACGGGCTGCCCAGCTGGGCTGTCTCGATAGCCGCCCGCAAGGACGGGGAGACGGTCGTCGGCGTGGTGCACGCCCCGATGCGCGCCGAGACCTACCGGGCCGTCCTCGGCCAGGGCGCGTACGTGAACGATCGCCCCACACGCGTGCGGCCCGCCCCCGCCTTCGAGCTGGCCCTCGTCGGTACGGGCTTCGGCTACCTCGCCGAGCGCCGGTCCCGGCAGGCCGAGGTGGCCCGGCAGCTGATCCCGCAGGTGCGGGACATCCGCCGCGGTGGCTCGGCCGCGATCGACCTGTGCGATGTGGCGACCGGCCGCCTGGACGCGTACTACGAACGCGGGCTGAACCCCTGGGACTACGCGGCCGGTGACCTGATAGCCCGGGAGGCGGGCGCCCGCACCGGCGGCCGCCCCGGAGAGCCCCTCTCGCCGGAGCTGACCGTCGCGGCCCCGCCCGGCCTGTTCGAGTCGCTCCAGACCCGCCTCGAGCAGCTGGGCGCCTGGCACGACTGATCGCGCAATCACGTCAGCCCTCGACGCGCCGCGATCAACCTCGCCCGCATCGACGCCCAGCTCACCGGGACACCCCGAGCCCGCACCCGCACCACCACGTCGCACGACTTCGCCCCGCCGACCAGACGATCGACGGGGCGAAGAAGGAGGAGGACCCCGAGAACCAACAGCATCCTGGATCTGCCGGGGGCCGCTCTCGTGCGAGCTGATCAGACGCGCATCGCGCCGACCTCCACACCGTGCTCGGCGGCGAGGCGGCGCAGGTCGTCCAGCTCACCCTGCTCGACCTCGACGAGGAAATCGTCGCCCTCGTCGCGAGCCCGCGTCAGGTCGGACTCGGTCGCCCTTATGCGCTGCAGAAGTCCTGCGGTGAATGCGTCCATGCTGCGCCCCCTCGTCCTGGGTCGTGGGTCAGTGGCACGGGGGTGTGCCGTTCGTAAGGGGCGATCACGTCTCCAGCGGATGTCCAGCGCTGCCCGTGCTGGGGGGCGACGGTGCCGGACACCCACACCCGCCTTGCGGAAACGGTTCGTGACATAGCCACATGGTGGTGTGCCACATGCAGAGCGTGATCGCGGGGTGTAAAGCCGTCCTCCCCCCGCTCCCTTGGACGGAAACCTCAAGCGGAAGAGAAAATCCTGCATCCCCTGTACCTCTCACCCGTCTTACCCCCGACTTATCGCCGAAAAGGGCAGGATGGAGGTCTCACCCACGACAGAACCCGTCCGTGTGTGCCGAGATGCGCTACGCGGGTGGGCAGAGGAAGGACAAGCGACGTGCGCGTACTCGTCGTCGAGGACGAGCAGCTGCTCGCCGATGCGGTGGCCACCGGACTGCGCCGGGAGGCCATGGCCGTCGACGTCGTGTACGACGGTGCGGCCGCCCTGGAACGCATCGGCGTCAACGACTACGACGTGGTCGTCCTCGACCGTGACCTCCCGCTGGTGCACGGCGACGACGTCTGCCGCAAGATCGTCGAACTCGGCATGCCGACGCGTGTGCTGATGCTCACCGCCTCCGGGGACGTCAACGACCGGGTCGAGGGCCTCGAGATCGGAGCGGACGACTATCTCCCCAAGCCCTTCGCGTTCAGTGAACTGACGGCACGGGTGCGTGCGCTCGGCCGGCGTACGAGCGTGCCGCTGCCACCCGTCCTGGAGCGCGCCGGGATCAAGCTCGACCCCAACCGCCGCGAGGTCTTCCGGGACGGCAAGGAGGTCCAGCTCGCCCCCAAGGAGTTCGCCGTCCTGGAGGTGCTGCTCCGCAGCGAGGGTGCCGTCGTCTCCGCCGAGCAGCTCCTGGAGAAGGCCTGGGACGAGAACACCGACCCGTTCACCAACGTGGTACGCGTCACCGTGATGACCCTGCGCCGCAAGCTCGGAGAGCCCCCGGTCATCGTGACCGTGCCTGGCTCCGGCTACCGGATCTGATCCATGGCTACGACACCCGCGCCCCCGAGGACGCCCCCCAAGCCCACCTGGGACCCCCGGAGGCCGGAGCCTCCGTTCCCCTGGCTGCGTCCGACCATCCGGATAAGGCTCACGCTGCTGTACGGCGGGATGTTCCTGATCGCCGGCATGCTGCTGCTGTCGATCATCTATCTGGTGGCCGCGCAGGCGGTGAGCACGGGCAACGAGCCGCTTTACAAGATCGTCAGCGGCGACAACATCAGGGTCGCCAGCGACAAGTGCCCTGCTGTCGGCGAGGGCCAGCAGACGCTCGACGCGTTCAACGCGGCGATCAGTAACTGCATCGACGATCAGCGTAAGGTCGCTCTGGACAACCTGCTCAGCCGCTCACTGCTCGCGCTGCTCGGCCTCGCCGTGATCGCGTTCGCCTTCGGCTACGCGATGGCGGGCCGTGTCCTGGCTCCGCTCGGCCGGATCACCCGCACCGCGCGCGCGGTGGCGGGCTCGGACCTGTCCCGTCGTATCGAGCTGGACGGTCCGGACGACGAGCTGAAGGAGCTGGCGGACACCTTCGACGACATGCTGGAGCGACTGCAGCGGGCCTTCACGGCCCAGCAGCGCTTCGTCGGGAACGCCTCGCACGAGCTGCGTACGCCCCTGGCGATCAACCGCACGCTCCTGGAGGTGCACCTGTCCGATCCGGGGGCCCCCGTGGAGCTGCAACAGCTGGGCAAGACGCTGCTCGCCACCAACGAGCGCAGCGAGCAGCTCGTGGAGGGCCTGCTGCTGCTTGCCCGCAGCGACAACCAGATCGTCGAGCGCAAACCGGTCGACCTCTCCGAGGTCGCTTCGCAGGCCATCGACCAGGTGCGCGCCGAGGCGGAGACGAACAGCGTGGAGATCCGCGGGGAGAGGGCTTCCGTGGTGGTCCAGGGCAACGGCGTCCTGCTCGAGCGGATCGCCCTCAACCTCGTCCAGAACGCCGTTCGGTACAACGTGCCGAAGGGGGGATGGGCCGAGGTGACGACCAAGGTCCAGCACGGTCAGGCGGTCATCGTGGTGTCCAACACGGGCCCCGTGGTGCCGGCCTACGAGATCGACAATCTTTTCGAGCCGTTCCGGCGGCTGCGGACCGAGCGGACGGGTAGCGACAAGGGCGTGGGCCTCGGCCTGTCGATCGCCCGGTCGGTGGCCCGTGCCCATGGCGGGCACATCACCGCGGAGCCGCGGGAAGGGGGTGGCCTGGTGATGCGGGTGGCCCTGCCCATCTGAGATCATGTCGCCGACACGCGGGCTTGTTCGCTTTGCGCTGATTTTTGGGGGGGATCGACCAGGAGGGCCGTGTGTGATCAATCACAAGGGCGATGTGCCGACTATCTACTCTCCGTGATCAAGAATACTGCCGAAGAGCCGGGAACGTCCTGGTTTTCGGGGCTCGTGACCACGGGAAGTACACGGTGAGGCGTCTTTTGAAGTGCGGTATACGGACCGTGTACGGTCCCGTTCGCCATCCAAGCCGATCACTCTTGACGGGTCCGGTTGGGTGTCGATTGAGTAACAGACCTTGATGTGAGGCAAAATCTCCGCCTCAGGTCGGGCACAAGTCCGGCCTCTCACGCGTTAGTGCGCTCGAGACACCACAAAGACCCAGAGGGGGAGAGCGACATGGCAACGGATTACGACACCCCACGCAAGACCGACGACGACGTCGACTCGGACAGCCTTGAGGAACTGAAGGCTCGCCGGAACGACAAGTCGACCTCGGCGGTCGACGTCGACGAGTTCGAGGCCGCCGAGGGCCTGGAACTGCCCGGTGCGGACCTCTCGAACGAGGAGCTGGCCGTCCGGGTGCTGCCGAAGCAGCAGGACGAGTTCACCTGCATGAGCTGCTTCCTGGTCCACCACCGCAGCCAGCTGGCCCGCGAGAAGAACGGCCAGCCGATCTGCCGCGACTGCGACTGAGGCAGGGGCGGCCGTGAAAGGCTCGACCCCGCCCTGGAGCCGCCGCTTCCGTGGCCGGGGAGCGGCGCCTCCTGCTTCGGACGGCATGCGTGACGACGAGCGGGGCCGGAAGGCCTCGCCCGAAGTAGCGGACGTGACAGGCGCCTCCGGTGCCATCGAGGTGGCGGAGCCGAAGGCGCCTGTCGTCAAGTGGCGGGCGACCGCCGTCGGGCAGGGGCTCAGGGAAGGGGTCCGCAGGGGCGGCAGCCGGGCGAGAATGGGCCTGGGGTACATCACAGACCGGATCATCGAGAACGCCCCGCGTATCCCCGTACGCGACCTCGCGACGCTCCGGAAACACTTCCCGGGCCTGGGGCCCGAGCAGCTCGCGGACAAGCTCGTCGCGGGCGCGTGCAACGCGACCTCGACGGTGGGCGCGGGAATCGGCGCCGCCGCGATGATGCCCGTACCGGCGGCGATGCCCGCGGAGCTGGCCGCCGAGATCACCGGCGTCGCCGCCATAGAGCTGAAGCTGATCGCCGAGCTGTACGAGGTTTACGGCCTTCGGCCGCCCGGTAATCTCAAGCAGCGCACCACCATCTACCTGAGCTCCTGGTCCGAGGAGCGCGGCGTCGACGTGACGAAGCCGTGGACGCTCAACGCGGCTCTCGGGAGCCAGATGAAGCGCGAGCTGCGCCAGCGGATCGTGAAGCGAATGGCCAGGAACCTGCCGAACCTGATGCCGTACCTGGTGGGCGCGGCCGTCGGGGCCATCGTGAACCGCCGCGAGACCAGACATCTCGCGGAGCGCATCCGTAAGGACCTCCGCACGTCGCAGGTGGCGTGGGACGCCCTGCCCGCGCTGCCGCCCCTGGAGAAGCCTGCTGACCCCCTGCCCATGGGCGAGACCTCCCAGGAACTGGGGCGCTGAACGTCGAGCCCTCGACTGCGGCTCCGAACCGGAAGGCGTGGAAGGCGGCTCCCGAATCGAAGGCGGCGCCGGAAGCGACCTACGCCGACGGGTCCGCCCGCACCGCATCCAGCGCCGTCGCCAGGCGCTCAGGCTCCCTCGTGGACAGGTACACGTACGGCGTCGGATCCGACGGGTCCGTGACCTCGACCCGCAGGGCCGTGGGGATGTAGGCGCGCAGCAGCATGAAGGCGCGCGGGTCGGCCTTGAACGTGCGCCAGGCACGGGTCTCCTCGTCGTCGAGGACGTGGGCCTCGCCCAGGGCGGACACCGGGATCCTCGCGTCGCCCGCGATCAGCGAGTCGCCCACGACCCGGATGCGCACCGAGCCGTACGAGCTGGCCACCACCGCGGCGACCGCGGTGCCGCCGACCAGGCCGCCCAGCAGGGGCAGCGTGCCGAAGGGCAGCAGGATCAGCGCCATCGAGAGGCCGGCCAGGAAGCAGATGAGCCACCAGGAGCGGGGCGCGGTCAGACGTTCTTCGTAGGGCGCGGCGGAGGGCTGCATGAAGCCAAGCTTGGCACGGTGCGTGAGCTTCTCCGACGCGCGGGTAAGGTCTGCGCCTGTGAGTGGTACATCTTCGACGCTGCGGCCCCCGGCCGACGCCGTGGCGCCGGTGCGGCACCCGGAGGCGCCCGCTCCCGGCGAGCTGCTCGGCGCGCACTACGAGCACTGTTTCGGCTGCGGCGGCGGACAGGCGCACGGACTGCACCTGGCGTCGCGCGCGGGCGAAGGCGTCAAGATCATCGCGGAGTTCACCGTCCAGGCCGCACACCAGGGTGCGCCCGGCCTCGCTCACGGCGGCATCCTCGCGAGCGCGCTCGACGAGACACTCGGCTCGCTGAACGGGTTGCTGCGGACCATCGCGGTGACCAGGCGCCTGGAGACCGACTTCGTGCGGCCCGTCCCTGTGGGCACCCTGCTGCACCTGGAGGCCGAGGTCACCGCCGTCGTGGGACGGAAGATCTACTGCACGGCGACCGGCAGGATCGGCGGCCCTGAGGGACGGGTCGCGGTCCGCGCGGACGCCCTGTTCCTCGAGGTGAAGGCCGACCATTTCCTCGAGAACGGCCGCCAGGAGGAGATTCAGGCGGCCATGAACGACCCGGAGCAGATCCGGCGCGCCCGCGCCTTCGAGGTGAAGCCATGACCCCAACGCCCCGTCAGGAGATAGCCGTGCTGATCAAGCGCGTCGACCCGGACGTGCCGCTTCCGCAATACGCGCACCCCGGCGACGCCGGGGCGGATCTGCGGACGACGGAAAGCCGGGAACTCGCGCCCGGCGAACGCGCCGTGCTGCCCACCGGAGTGTCCATCGCCCTCCCCGAGGGGTACGCGGCCTTCGTGCACCCGCGATCCGGGCTCGCCGCCCGCTGCGGTGTTGCCCTCGTGAATGCCCCGGGGACGGTGGATGCCGGGTACCGTGGGGAGATCAAGGTGATCGTGGTGAATCTCGACCCGCGCGAGTCCGTGCGGTTCGAGCGCTTCGACCGGATTGCCCAAGTGATCGTCCAGCAGGTCGAGAAGGTGCGCTTCCGGGAGGTGGCGGAGCTTCCCGATTCGGCGCGGGCCGAGGGGGGCTTCGGGTCCACCGGCGGTCATGCCGCCATGGGCGGCACAACGGGTGGGAATCGATACGCTTCCGTCGTATCCGACCGGGAAGGACAGTGACGTGTTCGGACGTCGCAAGAAGGGCAGTGCCGCCGAGGACGCGGCGGGCGAGGCCGAGCAGGTCGTCGACGTCGTCGACGCCGTGGCGGACGGCGTAGAGCGGGAGCGCGTACGGCTCGAGCCCGAGCCGCGCCCCGACGGTCCCTGGGACAGCACGGAGATCCGCGATCCGGCCGAGGGCCGGGTCGACCTGGGCGGCCTCTTCGTGCCCGGGGTCGACGGCATGGAGCTCCGTGTGGAGGTCGCGGGCGACGCGATCGTCGCGGCCACGGTGGTGCTGCGGGACAGCGCCGTCCAGCTGCAGGCCTTCGCCGCCCCCAAGCGCGAGGGCATCTGGGGCGAGGTCCGCGAGGAGATCGCCACCGGCATCACCCAGCAGGGCGGGGTCATCGACGAGGTCGAAGGCTCGCTTGGCTGGGAGCTGCGCGCCCAGGTGCCGGTGCAGCTGCCGGACGGAACCGGCGGCTTCCAGGTCGTACGGTTCATCGGCGTGGACGGCCCCCGCTGGTTCCTGCGCGGAGTGATCTCCGGGCAGGGTGCGGTGCAGCCGCAGGCCGCCGGGCTCCTCGAGCAGATCTTCCGGGACACCGTGGTTGTCCGCGGCGAGGGCCCGATGGCCCCGCGCGACCCGATCGTGCTGACGCTGCCGCAGGACGCGCAGATGGTCACCGAGGGCGTGCAGCAGGAGGAGCAGGAAGGTTCCCGCTTCTCCGGCGGCATGGGTCAGCTGCAGCGTGGGCCGGAGACCACCGAGGTCCGGTAGGACGGGTAGTCGCGGCAGTCGCGGCAGTCGCGGATGCGCACAGGGGCCGTTCCCCCCGGGGTGCGGCTCGTCGCGTTCGGCGGCCCCCGGCGAGAGGTGAGCCGAGTGTCGGCAGGGGGCCGGGGGCGGCCCGCCTGGGGGATGCGGCATCACGAAGCCCAAGACGGAGCCCATCCCGGAGCCGGGGACGGGGTACCGCTTCGAGCGTCCGTTCGCAGGAGTACGTAGCTGTCATGGGCCCCCGGTACGCTTCAGACATGGGTGCTGCTCCTCGTTCCGAAAAGCCGACGGGCCGATTCCGGCGGATGATCGACAGGCTCTCCTCGTCGCAGGAGGATCTGGAGTCCGAGGAGCTGCGCGAGGACACCGAGACCGCAGGATGTACGCGCATCGGTGACGCTCATGACCGACAGATAGTCACCGTTACTGGTACCTTGCGCACGGTAACTCTGCGCCCGAGGGCCGGTGTCCCGGCTCTGGAGGCCGAGCTGTTCGACGGTTCGGCCGCTCTGGACGTGGTGTGGCTCGGCAGGCGCTCCATAGTGGGCATTGAACCGGGGCGCAAGCTGATCGCATCGGGCCGGATCTCGATGAGCCGAGGCCGCCGGGTGCTGTTCAACCCCAAATACGAACTCAGACCCCTCGGACGGGAGTAGCCGGTGACGTCGCTCGACAAGCCGACCGAAGACGACGCTCAGCGGGATTCGCGGGCGGTGACCGAGGCCGCGCTCTTCGAGGCGTTCGGCGGTCTGCGGGGCATGATCGAGACAGTCCTGCCTGGCCTGCTCTTCGTCACGATCTACACGATCAACAAAAATTTGCACTGGGCGGCCATCGCCGCCCTCGGTGTCTCCCTGCTGCTCGTCGTGGTCCGCCTGCTCATGAAGGGCACGGTCAAGCACGCCTTCAGCGGCGTCTTCGGCGTGGCCTTCGGCGTGGTCTTCGCGATGATGACCGGTAACGCGAAGGACTTCTACCTGCCGGGTATGCTCTACACCCTCGGCCTGGGGCTCGCCTACATCATCACAACGCTCGCCGGTGTCCCGCTGATGGGCCTGGTCCTCGGCCCGGTCTTCAAGGAGAACCTCTCCTGGCGCACGCGCAACCCGGGCCGCAAGAAGGCGTACGCGAAGGCGAGTTATGCCTGGGGCCTGATTCTGCTGGCCAAGTGCGCGATCCTCTTCCCGCTGTACTGGTGGGCCGACACCACCCAGCTCGGCTGGGTCCTGATCGCCCTGAAGATCCCGCCCTTCCTCCTGGCCGTCTATCTCACCTGGCTCTTCCTGGCGAAGGCGCCGGCGCCGATCGATGTGTTCGCGGAGATGGAGGCGGCGGAGAAAGGCGAGGAGGAGCGCGAGCGCAGGCGCACGGCCGAGCGGTTCGGCGAGGCGACGGCCCCCCTGATCGACGACACGCTCCAGGGCCTCGCGGACGCTACGACCGACTCCGCCGACACGGGCGCGAAGCACCGCAAGCGGTAGCGGCGGTCGCGCCTGGGGCGGGCCAAGGATCAGGTCTGGTCAACGACCAAGCGCGCATACGAGGATGGGGCGCCCGGAGATCTCCGGGCGCCCCATCCTCGTAGAGAACCGGAAGCCGATTAAGCCGATTAGCCGACCAAGCCGGCTGGCCGCCGCTAGGGCGTGTTTCGAAAGTCCCGCCTGCCCCGCGGCGTCTGGCACGCACGCTCGCAGCGTTGTCGGGCTCGCCTCGATACGCCCAGTATCGGGGCGAACCTCCGCCTTGGGATCGCACGCACCAGACGCTTTCGAAACACGCCCTAGCCCACCGCGTCCTCGCGGCGTACCGACAGTAGGTCCTCCAGTTGTTCCTCGCGTGCCTGGGCGGCCACGAAGAGGAGTTCGTCGCCCGCCTCCATGGAGTCCTCCCGGGTGGGTGTGAGGACACGGGTGCCGCGGATGATGGTGACCAGCGAGGTGTCCTCGGGCCACTCGACGTCGCCGACCCGGGTGCCCGCCAGGGCGGACTCCGGCGGGAGCGTCAGCTCGACCAGGTTGGCGTCACCGTGACTGAAGCGGAGCAGCCGGACGAGGTCGCCGACGCTTACCGCCTCCTCGACCAGGGCGGACATCAGACGGGGGGTGGAGACGGCGACGTCGACACCCCAGGACTCGTTGAACAGCCACTCGTTCTTGGGGTTGTTGACGCGGGCGACGACCCGCGGGACCCCGTACTCGGTCTTGGCGAGCAGGGAGACGACCAGGTTCACCTTGTCGTCTCCCGTCGCGGCGATCACCACGTTGCAGCGCTGCAGGGCTGCTTCGTCCAACGAAGTGATCTCGCAGGCGTCGGCGAGCAGCCACTCCGCCTGTGGCACGCGCTCGACCGAGATGGCGGTGGGTGCCTTGTCGATCAGCAGGACCTCGTGCCCGTTCTCCAGCAGTTCGCCCGCGATCGAGCGGCCCACCGCACCGGCACCGGCAATGGCGACCCTCATCAGTGACCGCCCTCCTCAGGTCCTTCGGCGAACGACGCCTCGACCTTCTCGACATCGTCGGTACGCATCATCACGTGCACCAGATCTCCGTCCTGGAGCACCGTCTGCGACGTCGGCAGGATCGCCTCGCCCAGCCGGGTGAGGAAGGCCACGCGCACGCCGGTCTCCTCCTGAAGCTTGCTGATCCGCTGGCCCACCCACGTCGTCGACGCGTGCACCTCGGCGAGCTGCACACCACCCGTGGGGTCGCGCCACAGCGGCTCGGCGCCCGACGGCAGCAGCCGGCGCAGCATCTGGTCTGCCGTCCAGCGGACGGTGGCGACGGTCGGGATGCCGAGGCGCTGGTAGACCTCGGCGCGGCGCGGGTCGTAGATGCGCGCCGCTACGTTCTCGATGCCGAACATCTCGCGGGCCACCCGGGCGGCGATGATGTTCGAGTTGTCACCGCTGGAGACGGCGGCGAAGGCGCCCGCCTCCTCGATGCCCGCTTCGCGCAGTGTGTCCTGGTCGAAGCCGACTCCGGTGACGCGACGGCCGCCGAACCCGGAGCCGAGTCGTCGGAAGGCGGTGGGGTCCTGGTCGACCACGGCGACCGTGTGCCCCTGTTGCTCCAGGGTCTGGGCGAGAGCGGACCCCACTCTTCCGCAGCCCATGATGACGATGTGCACGACCGTCCTTCCAGTGTGAATGGTTGCAGCTCAGGCTAATCAGGGTCTCAGACCGACGCCCAAGCTACACACGCGCGGCCCGCGGAGGGCACCCCCGTGCACGGGTGCCCTCGGGCACCCCCGGGCTCACGGTCTTTCGGTGATCAGCGGCGCCGATACCGCGGACGCTGAGCAGCGTCAGGATTCCGAGGCCGACGAGTCCGGCTGCGGCGCCGATGTGCTCCGCGGTGGCATTCATACAACCACCATAAAAAGGGTAAAGAGGGTAAAAATCCAGGGTTTTGTCATAGAGACACGTGGATCTTGTCGGCCTCGAAATCCGTGGCGCCGCCCGCGCCGCAGTGCACTCGGAGAGTAGATCCCGGCCGAGGGTGCCGTCGGCTCGGGCGGAGCCGACAGGGGAGGGTGGGCGACTCCCCGCGCGAGCGCTTACGATCCTCTGCGTGTCCAAACTGAAAGACGTGCCCAAACGAATCCTCATCGGGCGCGCCCTGCGCAGCGACCGGCTCGGAGAAACGCTCCTGCCGAAGCGCATCGCACTCCCTGTCTTCGCCTCCGACCCACTCTCCTCCGTGGCGTACGCGCCTGGAGAAGTGCTCCTCGTTCTCTCCATCGCGGGCGTGTCGGCGTACCACTTCAGCCCCTGGATCGCGGTCGCGGTCGTCGTGCTGATGTTCACAGTGGTGGCCTCGTACCGGCAGAACGTGCGCGCGTACCCGAGCGGCGGCGGCGACTACGAGGTGGCCAACACCAACCTCGGCAACAAGGCCGGCCTCACCGTCGCGAGCGCGCTGCTCGTCGACTACGTGCTCACCGTCGCCGTGTCCATCTCCTCCGGCATCGAGAACCTCGGCTCCGCGATCCCCTTCGTGGTCGAGCACAAGGTGTTCTGCGCGATCGCCGTCATCGTGCTGCTCACGCTGATGAACCTGCGCGGGGTCAGGGAGTCCGGGAAGCTCTTCGCGATTCCGACGTACGTCTTCGTGACCGGCGTCTTCGCCCTGATCGTCTGGGGCGCGTTCCGTGGCCTGGTCCTCGGGGACACCATGCGGGCGCCGACCGCCGACTTCGGCATCAAGGCCGAGCACCAGGGTATCGCGGGCTTCGCACTCGTCTTCCTGCTGCTGCGCTCCTTCTCCTCCGGCTGTGCCGCGCTCACCGGCGTCGAAGCGATCAGTAACGGCGTCCCGGCCTTCCGCACGCCCAAGTCCAAGAACGCCGCGACCACGCTCGCGATGATGGGCCTGCTCGCCGTCACCATGTTCTGCGGCATCATCGGCCTGGCCATGGCGACGCACGTCCGCATGGCCGAGCACCCGGCGACCGACCTTGTGAAGGACGGTGTCGCGGTCGGCGCCGACTACGTCCAGAACCCGGTGATCTCACAGGTCGCCGAGGCCGTGTTCGGCGAAGGCAGCTTGATGTTCGTCCTGCTCGCCGCGGCCACCGCGCTGGTGCTCTTCCTCGCGGCCAACACGGCGTACAACGGCTTCCCGCTGCTCGGCTCGATCCTCGCGGTGGACCGCTATCTGCCGCGCCAGCTCCACACCCGCGGCGACCGGCTCGCCTTCTCGAACGGCATCGTGCTGCTCGCCGGTGCGGCCGCCCTACTGGTCTGGATCTACGGAGCGAACTCCACTCGCCTGATCCAGCTCTACATCGTCGGTGTCTTCGTCTCCTTCACGCTCAGCCAGACCGGCATGGTCCGGCACTGGAACCGCCACCTGGCCACCGAGCGGGACGGGGCCAAGCGCCGCCACATGTACCGCTCCCGGGCGATCAACACCTTCGGTGCCTTCTTCACGGGGCTCGTGCTGGTCGTCGTTCTCCTCACCAAGTTCACGCACGGCGCCTGGGTCGCGCTGCTCGGTATGGTGATCTTCTACGCGACGATGTCCGCGATCCGTAGGCACTACGACCGGGTCGCCGAGGAGATCGCCGCCCCCGAGGGGCCGAGCGACGACGTCGTACGCCCCTCGCGCGTGCACTCCGTCGTCCTGATCTCGAAGCTCCACCGGCCGACGTTGCGCGCACTGGCGTACGCCAAGCTGATGCGCTCGCACACCCTGGAAGCGCTCATCGTCAACGTCGACCCGGCCGAGACCAAGGCGCTCCAGGAGGAGTGGCAGCGGCGCGGCATCGACGTACCGCTGAAGGTTCTCGACTCGCCGTACCGCGAGATCACGCGGCCGATCATCGAGTACGTGAAGGGGCTGCGCCGGGACTCGCCGCGCGACGCGGTCTCCGTGATCATTCCCGAGTACGTCGTGGGGCACTGGTACGAGCAACTGCTGCACAACCAGAGCGCGCTGCGGCTCAAGGGGCGCCTGCTGTTCACGCCGGGTGTGATGGTGACATCCGTGCCGTATCAGCTGGAGTCCTCAGAGGTGGCCAAGAGGCGGGCCCGGAAGCGGCAGGAGTGGAACGCTCCGGGGGCGGTGCGACGTGGGCCGGCGGAGGAGCGGCGCAAGGAGCCGAGCGGGCCCAAGGGCTGACGGAACATGGGCCTGGCGGGCCGGGCCCGACGGAGTCGTATGGACCGATCAAGGCCTAGGGCCGACGGACTTGTGTCGAACGGCCGGGCGGCGTCCACGTAGACTGGTGGGCTGTTGTCCGGCCGTTCCCCCTTTTCGCATATGGAGTCCCCGCCATGCAGGCAGAACCGAAGAAGTCGCTGGTCGGGGAGGAGTACGAGGTCGAGATCGGCCCCGTCGCCCACGGCGGGCACTGCATCGCCCGTACGGACAGCGGCCAGGTCCTCTTCGTCCGGCACGCGCTGCCCGGCGAGCGGGTCGTCGCGCGCGTCACCGAGGGCGAGGAGGACTCGCGGTTCCTGCGCGCGGATGCGGTAACCGTCCTGGAGGCGTGCAAGGACCGCGTCGAGGCGCCCTGCCCGTACGCGGGCCCCGGTCGCTGCGGCGGCTGTGACTGGCAGCACGCCAAACCGGGCGCCCAGCGCCGTCTCAAGGGTGAGGTGATCGCCGAGCAGCTGAAGCGGCTCGCGGGCCTGACGCCCGAGGAGGCCGGGTGGGACGGCACGGTGATGCCCGCCGAGGGCGACAAGCTTCCCGCCGGTGAGGTGCCCGCGTGGCGTACGCGCGTGCAGTACGCGGTGGACGACTCCGGCCGGGCCGGTCTGCGGCGCCACCGGTCGCACGAGGTCGAGCCCGTCGAGCACTGCATGATCGCCGCTCCCGGGGTGACCGAGCTGGGCATCGAGCGGCGTGACTGGTCCGGGATGGAGTCGATCGAGGCGATCGCGGCGACGGGATCCCAGGACCGCCAGGTGATCCTTACGCCTCGTGCCGGCGCCCGCCTGCCGATCGTGGCGCTGGACAAGCCGGTCTCCGTCATGCGGGTGGGGGAGAAGGACGGCGGGGTCCACCGCGTCCACGGCCGTCCCTTCGTACGAGAACGCGCCGACGACCGTACGTACCGGGTCGGCAGCGGCGGCTTCTGGCAGGTCCATCCGAAGGCCGCGGACACGCTGGTCAAGGCGGTGATGCAGGGCCTGCTGCCGCGTAAGGGCGAGACGGCCCTCGACCTGTACTGCGGCGTCGGCCTCTTCGCGGGAGCCCTCGCCGACCGGCTGGGCGACCAGGGCGCGGTGCTCGGCATCGAGTCCGGCAAGCGCGCGGTCGAGGACGCCCGGCACAACCTCGCGGGCTTCGAGCGCGTTCGCATCGAACAGGGAAGGGTCGAGGCGGTCCTGCCGCGCACCGGCATCACCGAGGCCGACCTCATCGTCCTCGACCCACCCCGCGCGGGCGCCGGCAGGAAGACCGCCCAGCACGTGTCGGGCCTGGGCGCCCGCCGCATCGCCTACGTCGCCTGCGATCCTGCGGCGCTGGCGCGGGACCTGGGGTACTTCCGCGAGGGGGGTTACCGGGTGCGGACGCTGCGGGCGTTCGACCTCTTTCCGATGACCTCGCACGTGGAGTGCGTGGCGATTCTGGAGCCCACCGAGAAGAGCGCCTGACCTGCAGGGTGCGCCCGACCGATATCCCCTGCCGGGGACATCGGCGCGGTCAGGAACTGGACCTGGTGGTCGCGGAGTCGCCGACGCTCGGAGCCGAGCCGATCACCGCGATTGGTGAGGCCAAGGGGACGCTCACGCCTGTCGGCCTGCGCTGTTGGAGCGGCTGGAGCACCTGTGGGAAGACCATGCCCTCCTCCCCGTCCGCACAGTCCAGCGCCACCCCGCACGACACCCCGGCCGCGCTCACGGCCACCTCCAACAGCCGGGCACCGAGGATCGTCTGAACTCGCCGAGCAGCGCGGCGAACTCGCGTCTGCTGGGGTGGCGCAGCCATCCCGTCAGATCGGTGCGCGCCAACCGGGCTGGCGATAAGGCGTTGCGGGGTGCCGCTGTCGGCGGTTTGTCAGCCCTGCGGGGTGCGGGCGTGGCTGGTCGCCCATTCGAGCGCGTAATCGGCTACCTGTTCCCAGCCGGGCTCGACACCGGTGAAGTGTGAGCGGTCCGGGAACTCGTAGGTCTCGGTCAGCGCCTCGGAGTTGCGGTACTTCTTCGCGTTCGAGCGGATCACCGAGGGCGGCATCAGGTGGTCGTTGCCGCCCATGATGAACAGCAGCGGCGCCCGGTCGTCCAGGTCGTAGTCGACCCAGGTCTCCTGGTGGCCCGGCTTCCAGTTGGCTATCAGGCCGTAGGCCCACACCCAGCTGCCGGGCGCCGGGATGTGGAGGCGGTCGTACGCCGCGTCGGACTCCTCCCGGCTGCACGTGTTGGCGAACGCATAGTGGAACTGCTCCCTGGTGAAGCCCACCGCGCGGTGCCGGTTGGCCGGATTGGCGAGGATCGGGAACAGGGATTTGATCTGGGACGGCGGGTTGACCCGCACACCCTCGGGTGGAGCCGAGTCGATCGTCACGGCGGCGGCGCCCAACCCTCGGTTGACCAGGAGTTGGGTGAAGGTCCCGCCGAAGGAGTGGCCCATGATGATCGGCGGACGGTCCAGGCTCTCGACCGCGTCGCTGAGATGGTCGAGGGTTTCGGGGACGGATGCCGCGGCGATGATTTCGGGCTTTTCGCGCAGCGCCTCCACCTCGATCTCAAACCCTGGGTACGTCGGCACGACCACGTCGTAGCCCTTCGCCCGGTAGTACTGCGCCCAGCGATCCCAGCTTCTGGCGGTCATCCAAAGCCCGTGGATCAGCACGATCGGCGGGGCATTGGTCGTCGGCTCGCTCATCATGCTCCTTCCGATTGCGGGCTGTAACAATCGTCGACCTCGAACAGCGGTCGTACAACCGCAGCGATGAGTGGCGGCTCACCGGCGCGCGCTCTGCACCGCCGCCCCCTCCGGGGGGCGGCGATCGCTTCCGTGACTGCCTGGCTGTCCGCGCATCGGCACGACCGGACGCCCAGTGTCGCGAAGGGGCGGTACGGGCCGGGGTGTGCGACTGCACGGATGCGATCATGACTCGGAGGGGCGAGGCTGTTGCTCGTGGCAATGCTGCGCTGCCTGCCCAGTGGCGGGGCGCATTGACGCTCCGTGGTCAGGCCGTGCAGGAGTCCTCAGCATCTCCCTCAACCCCAGACCTCACGGAGCTCGTCATGACCGCTCCCTCTGGCTCCATCGTTCTGGAGCCCGCAGCCCAGCAGTTCGCAGATGCCACGTCCCAGCCGCCGTTCTTGTACGAACTGGGGCCCGAGAAGGCCCGCAAGGTGCTGGACGACCTTCAGGCAGAACCGATTGAGAAGCTCGATGTCGACTCAGAGTGGATCACTGTTCCTGCCGATGTCGGCGATGTACGTGTCCGCATCGTCCGGCCGCGAGGCGCCGCGCCGCCCCTCCCCGTGGTTCTCTATATGCATGGCGGTGGCTGGATCCTGGGCAACGCCGACACCCATGATCGACTGGTGCGCGAGCTCGCGGACGGGGCGCAGGCTGCGGTCGTGTTCGTCGAGTACACCCGCTCTCCCGAGGCGCACTACCCGGTAGCGATCGAGCAGGGCTACGCCACCGCTCAGTGGATCGTCCGAGAAGGCGCTGCCCATGGCCTCGATCCGGACCGCATGGCGGTGGCGGGCGACTCGGTCGGCGGAAACATGACGGCTGCTCTCGCTCTGACGGCCAAGGAGCGCGGCGACGTCCGTTTCGTGCATCAGTCCATGTACTACCCGGTCACCGACGCCGAAATGAACACCGAGTCCTACGCCGATCTCGCCACCGGCTACTTCCTCACCGCCAAGGCCATGGAGTGGTTCTGGAGCGCCTACGTGCCCGACCGCGCGCGGCGCAGCGAGATCACCGCCTCTCCCCTGAAGGCCGACCTCGATCAGCTCGCCGGTCTGCCACCGGCCTTCCTCCTTGTCGACGAGGCGGATGTCCTACGCGACGAGGGCGAGGCGTACGGGGCCAAGCTCCGCGCTGCGGGCGTCGACATCACCACGGTCCGTTACGACGGCATCACCCACGACTTCATGATGCTCAACCCCCTCAGCGACACCCATGCCACCCGTGCGGCCGTTGCCCAGGCCGTCGCAGTGCTGCGCGACGCGCTGAGAAGTGGTGTCGCTTCGCCTTGATCTGTGGCGTTCCGTGACTCGGTCGGTGCTTGAGGTGGGAAGGTGAAACGACTGCCAGGCAGGTCAACCGTGTCAAGGTGGCGAGCAAGGACCTCATGGGCTCCGACGGAGAACGTGCGCATCGGACGTCGGGCCGGTTGCCCACGCCTGTAGGCCGCCGGGCGGCCGGAGTGGGTCGCATGGCGGCATCAGTCACTGCGCCCGGCACCGCGATCGGGTGCACTCATGTCCCCCGTCCCGGGTGTGCCGTCGGCGAGCCCGTAACGCAGGTACACAATGCCCTTCGGGCTGGCTGTCGGCGCTTGGAGGAGTGTGACGTTCGTGGGCACCGCGCCATGGTCGAACACCTTCTTCCCCACGCCGAGCACGATCGGGTGCACCCAGAGGTCGATACGGTCGAAGAGTTTCTCGTGCAGGAGGGTCTGCACCAGGTTCAGGCTCCCGACGACCTTCACGTTCTCGTGCCGGTCACGGATCTCGCGCACCGCGCCGGCCAGATCCGGGCCGAGTTGCGTGGACCCGGCCCACGAGAGGTCGGGCTTGCCGCGGGAGGCCACGTACTTCGGGACGCCGTTGAAGAGCGTGGCGATCTCGTTGTCCTCGCCGCTCTCCTGGTACGGCCAGTAGGCGGCGAAGATGTCATACGTCCGCCGGCCGAGCAGGAGGGCGTCCGTGCCCTCGTACGCGGCACCCACCTGGGCCCCGGCGACCTCGTCCAGCAGGGGGGCCTGCCAGCCGCCGAACGGGAACCCCACCGGGTCCTCGTCGGGGCCGCCGGGCGCCTGCCCGACAAGGTCGAGGGTTGCGAACAGCTCGATGTCGATGAGGCCCATGCTGTACTCCCGATGAGTCGGTTGTTTCGGTCGGCAGGTAGACCTGTGGGCGCCTGCAGACTCATCGCTGCGACGGCACCCGGCTCCGTCCTCGTTGACCGCAGCGCACGGTGCGTCGGTCACCACACGTCCCGCGGTCAGTGTCCTCGCGACGCCCGGCAGGTATGCCGTGCGCCGTGATCCAGGCTCGCATGTCTGGAGGAAGCCGTCGCCGTGTGGGATCCGGCGGCCATGGCCGAGCCCGAGTGGCGGACCAAGGTCAGCCCGGAGGGCGAGACCCGCAAGCCCGTGTGCCGTTTCACCGACCTGGACGGAGAAACACGCACCTTCGACCGACTAGTTCGGCGAGCGCCAGGACGGGATCGTGCGCGGGCGGCCCGGCGGGCCACCAGGTGCCGGACCGCTCCCGGTACGGATACCAGCGGCCGTCGCGCCCGTACCGCAGTTGCAGGCCCCGGCCGGACAGTGTCCAGCGGTTGCCACGCACAACGAGTTCGGGCAGCCCCTCGTCCTCCCAGCCCGTCGAGAGCGCCGTGCGCGCCCGGGTGGCGTCGGGCCCCTCGGGCTGCCACGCCTCTTCGAGCACCGCCAGCCCGGCGGCTCCGCCCCACCGCCATGCCTCGACCGCCCGGTCCAGCTCTTCCGGCCGGTCGCAGGAGTCCCGCAGCAGCTTGAGGACCAGACCGCTGCGGGCGATTCCCTCTGTCGACCGGATCTCGGCCATGGCCATCGCTCGCACGGTCAACGGTACCGAGCACAGCGTGCGTGACATGGGGCTTTTGGTGTCAGCGATCGAACGGCCCCGGACCAACATGTTTGGAGCCGAGCTGTATCCCACGCTGTACGAGAAGGCGGCGGCA
>CBFGQM010000049.1:0-20685 GCA_965650905.1 uncultured Streptomyces sp.
AGTTCGTCGTCCTGTACAGGATCGCACCTGTTTCGGGTTCCGCGCCCGCCTCCTCGACCAGACCGCGCTGCAGGAGGGTACGCATCACACCGTCGCAGTTCACTCCGCGTACGGCCGAGACGCGGGAACGGCTGACCGGCCGGCGGTACGCCACGACCGCGAGCGTCTCCAGGGCCGCCTGGGTCAGCCGGGCCTGCTGTCCGTCCAGTACGAACCGCTCGACGGCCGCCGCGTACTCGGGCCGGGTGTAGAACCGCCAGCCGCCCGCGATCAGCCGCAGCTCGAAGCCGCGGCCCTGCACGGTGTACTCGTCGGCCAGCGTGCGCAGCGCGTCCGCGATCTGTCGCCGGGGCCGCTCCAGGATCTTCGCGAGGTGCTCCTCGGTCGCGGGCTCGTCCACGACCATGAGGACAGCCTCCAGGGCGGCCCTGAGGTCGAGGTCCGCGACGGTGCGCAGCCCTGCCGGGACCTCGGTCGAGTCCTCGCTCACGCCTTCTCCTCCTTGGGCACCTCGGGGGGCCTGTCGAACTCGTCCGTCACCGTGGGCTGCGCGTCGCCGTCCCCGCCCGTCCAGCGCACCAGCAGCTCTTCCAGCGCCTCCTCCTGGTCTAGCGCGACGGCCTTCTCTCGGTACAGCTCCAGGAGGGCCAGGAACCGGGCCACGACGGTCAGGGTGTCGTCCGTGTCCTCGACCAGCGCGCGGAAGGTGGCCTCACCGGCCTCCCGCAGCCGCGCCACGACGATCTCCGCCTGCTCCCGCACGCTGACGAGCGGGGCGTGGATGTGATCGACGTACACCTGCGGCCTGGGCTTGGGCTGCATCGCCTTCACGGCGAGCTTCGCGAACCCCTCCGCCCCGATGCTGATGACGACCTCGGGCAGCAGTTCGGCGTGGTGCGGCTCCAGTCCCACGGTACGGGGATACCGGCGGGCCTCCTCTTCGAGACGCCCGCTGAAGATGTCGGCGATCTGCTTGTACGCCCGGTACTGCAGCAGCCGCGCGAACAACAGGTCCCGCGCTTCGAGCAGGGCGAGGTCCGCCTCGTCCTCCACCTCCGCGGACGGCAGCAGCCGGGCGGCCTTGAGATCGAGCAGAGTCGCGGCGACCACAAGGAACTCGGTCGTCTGATCAAGATCCCAGTCCGGCCCCATGCCACGGATGTGCGCCATGAACTCATCAGTGACCTTGGACAGAGCCACTTCGGTCACATCCAGCTTGTGCTTGGAAATCAACTGAAGCAGAAGATCAAACGGCCCCTCGAAGTTCGCAAGCCGCACGGTGAAGACACCGTCACCGGGCTCGTCCGGTTCTCCGACGTCGACGGGCGCGCCGGCTTCGTGGGACCCGGCGGGCGCGGCGGCAGGCGGTGCGTCGTCATGCCCGCCGGCGTTGTGGGCGGGCGTTCCGCGGGGCGATGGGGGTGGGGGTCCCCCCTGCTCGATCGAAGCCGAGAGCTTGGGAGAGGGTGGGCCCAACGCCCCGCGGTCCGCAGCCGAAGAACCGTCCTCAACCAGCGACTCCTTCTCCGCCGCGGGCGGCTCGACCAGCGCTGCGGGAGCGGGCGGCTCACCCCTGGCCGGAGGCGATGGCGGAGCCCCCGGCCCCCGCCCCAGCGCACGCCGACGACCGGCAAAGCCGGATGCGGGGGCGGAGCCGTCGTACGAGGTCATAGCCGTCGCAGGCTACCGCTTACCGCCCACGAAGCCGACGTACAAGAATGCTGGCGTCCCCCCGGGACTCGAGATCCGCCAGGACCACGGCGACCGCCTCGCGCACGATCCGTCCGCGATCGACGGCGAGCCCGTGCTCGCCGCGCAACACCAGCCGAGCATGCTCAAGATCCATGAGCTCCTCGGCGGACACATACACCGTGATCTTCTCGTCGTGCCGCTCGCGCCCGCTCGGCCGCCGTGCGGAAGCGCGCCCGCGCCGGCGCCGTTGGGGCTGCGCGGCGGCAGAGCCCTCCTGCGCCCCCTGCCGTCGCGCGGAGCGCTCCGCGGCCGCGGCCCCGCTGCGGGACTCCCCCGCGTCGGAGGAGTCGGAGTCCGTGGCCACATGCTCGGCACCCTCGCCGTCACCACCCTGCGCGGGCACCGACTGCGGCGCGTCTTCCCCGGAGCCGGAACCGGAGTTGGCAGCGGTATCGCCCTCGCCCGCCGGAGCCGGCACCCGGGCCTCACCGTTGGCCTGGCGCCTGGGGGTGGACGCCTGCAGTGCCATTCCCCCGGTCGTACGGAACAGTTCGTCGGCCCCCGGCAGACTCACTCGGCGTGACACCGGGCGAGCACCTCCCTGGCGAGCTGGCGATAGGCGGCGGCACCGACGGAGTTGGAGGCGTACGTGGTGATCGGCTCACCGGCGACCGTGGTCTCCGGGAAGCGGACCGTGCGCCCGATGACCGTGTGGTAGACGTGATCGTCGAACGCCTCGACGACCCGCGCGAGTACCTCGCGGCTGTGCACCGTGCGAGAGTCGTACATCGTCGCGAGGATGCCGTCCAGCTCCAGCTCGGGGTTGAGCCGCTCCTGGACCTTTTCGATGGTCTCGGTGAGCAGCGCGACACCGCGCAGGGCGAAGAACTCGCACTCGAGGGGCACGATCACCTTGTGAGCGGCCGTCAGGGCGTTCACGGTGAGCAGGCCGAGCGAGGGCTGACAGTCGATCACGATGTAGTCGTAGTCGGCCATCAGCGGCTTCAGGGCGCGCTGCAGCGTGGACTCGCGCGCGACCTCGGACACCAGCTGCACCTCGGCGGCCGACAGGTCGATATTGCTGGGCAGCAGGTCCATGTTCGGGACCGCGGTCTTCAGGAGCACCTCGTCGGCCGCCATGCCCCGCTCCATGAGCAGGTTGTAGACGGTGAGGTCGAGCTCCATCGGATTCACGCCGAGGCCGACCGAGAGCGCGCCCTGCGGGTCGAAGTCGACGAGCAGGACCCGGCGTCCGTACTCCGCGAGAGCGGCGCCCAGATTGATGGTCGACGTCGTCTTGCCGACGCCGCCCTTCTGGTTGCACATCGCGATGATCTTCGCGGGGCCGTGATCGGTCAGCGGACCCGGAATCGGGAAGTACGGCAGCGGGCGCCCGGTGGGGCCGACGCGCTCACGGCGCTGCCGGGCCGCGTCGGGCGCGAGCGTGGCCGCGTACTCGGGGTCGGGCTCGTATTCGGCGTCGGGGTCGTAGAAGTGCCCCTCGGGCAGGTCGTCGTAGTCGGCGAAGTGGGTGCGGTTATCGCCACTTCCGTTGCCGGCCATGGCGTTCACGTGATGGCCATCCATGCTCTGGTGGACTGTCTGAGTCATCTGCGGACTCTGGTGGGCTGCGAAGGTGCGCACAGCTACGGAGCCGACAGCCTCGAGCCCCGTGGGCCTCGGGCCCTGCGCAGGCATTCCTGCTCGACCACCCCCGGGAGTAAATGTCGACTCATTCACAAGTCGTCTTACCTCCTTGGTGACCAGGTAACTTCTAGATAGGTCAGCGTGGCACCATGCCGACAGTTGGCGACTCTATGGCGTGTCGGCGGTTCGCAGCAACACAATGCGCCGGACCCGGCCCGATGTGTCGACAACGGAACATCCCCCTGTCAAGGGCGTAAGGCCGTCGCACGGCAGGACTCCGGGGTGTGCGAAACGGTCGAAGGGTTACCTTCGAGGCGACTTGAACGAGTCTCGCACAGCGACTCGACACACATCCGGCCGGACCTTGCGACACAAGGTCCGGCCGGGCGCGCACGGTTGACGACTCGTGTTGACGTATCGCCTTGTGCCGACGGGGAGTGGGCCGACGGGTCAGCCGATCAGGGTCTCCAGCTCGATGTGCTCCACACCGTGCGCCTCGGCTACCTCACGGTAAACAACCTTCCCGTCATGGGTGTTGAGCCCCTTGGCGAGCGCCGGGTCACTGCGCAGCGCCGCCACCCAGCCCCGGTTCGCGAGTTCCACGATGTACGGAAGCGTGGCGTTGGTCAGCGCGTACGTCGACGTGTTGGGCACCGCGCCGGGCATGTTGGCGACGCAGTAGAAGACCGACTTGTGGACCGGGAAGGTCGGCTCGGCGTGGGTGGTCGGGCGCGAGTCCTCGAAGCAGCCTCCCTGATCAATCGCTATGTCGACAAGGACACTTCCCGGCTTCATGCGCGAGACGAGCTCGTTGGTGACCAGCTTCGGGGCCTTCGCGCCCGGGATGAGGACGGCGCCGATGACGAGGTCGGCGTCGAGGCAGGCCCTGTCCAGCTCGAAGGCGTTGGAGACGACGGTCTGGATCTTCGTACCGAAGACCTTGTCCGCCTCCCTGAGCTTGTTGATGTCCTTGTCGAGCAGGGTCACGTGGAAGCCCATGCCGATGGCGATCTGCGCGGCGTTCCAGCCGGAGACGCCGCCGCCGATGACGACGGCCCTGCCCGCGGCGACACCCGGGACACCGCCGGGCAGCACCCCGCGGCCGCCGTTCGCGCGCATCAGGTGGTAGGCGCCGACCTGCGGGGCGAGGCGCCCCGCGACCTCGGACATCGGCGCGAGCAGCGGCAGCGCGCGGCCGGGCAGCTCGACCGTTTCGTACGCGATCGCCGTGGTGCCGGACTCCAGGAGCGCGTCCGTGCACTCCTTGGAGGCGGCCAGGTGCAGGTAGGTGAAGAGCGTCTGGTCCTTGCGCAGGCGGTGGTACTCCTCGGCGATGGGCTCCTTGACCTTCAGCAGCAGGTCGGCGGTGGCCCACACCTCGTCGGCGGTGGCCAGGATCCGCGCACCGGCGGCGGCGAACTCGGCGTCCGTGATCAGGGAGCCGACGCCGGCGTTCTGCTCGATGACCACCTCGTGGCCGTGGCGCACCAGCTCGTGCACACCGGCAGGGGTGATGGCCACCCGGAACTCGTTGTTCTTGACCTCACGGGGGATGCCGACCTTCACGTCGATCACGGTTCCTTGGCTCGGGGGTCTGTGGTCACGCATTGCCAGACGACGCCTGGCACACCCGATGACACGGGAGCACACCGGGAGACACTGCGAAAGGGACGCAGCGGAGCCAGTCTAATGAAGGGATTCCCCCTGTCTAGCCTTTCAATGCATCAATCTTCACTAGATTCACTACGGATATCGCAGGCATTGGCGACCTGTTCCCTGGCAGACCCCTCTTCCAGGACCTTCTCTCCCAGCATGCGCTCGGCCACGCCACGGTGCAGTCGGGCCGCTGCCGGGTCGCCGAGCCGCTCCAGCGTGTCGGCAAGCCGGAGCTGCAGCGCCGCCTGCAGGCGTACGTCCTCGGCGTGGCGCGCCCACTCGACCGCTTCCTCGCAGATGCGCAGCGACTCCTCGGGCCGCCCCGCGTACTCCTGCACCCTCGCCATCTCGCTCAACGCCCTTGCCTGGCCTGCCACGTCGCCGGCCCGGCGGTAGCCCGTGACCGCCGAGCGCCAGTTGCGCAGCGCCTCGCCGTAGCGGCCCGCACAGGTGTGCACGCCGGCGATACGGCCGTGCAGCCGGGCCGCGTCCACGCGCTCGTCCCGGGCGAGCCGCTGTGCGAGCGCCCGCCCGTACCAGTCGACGGCCCGTTCGTAGTCCCCCAGCTCCTGATGCGCACCGCCCACGGATTCCATGGCCCGGCTGGTCGCATACGGATCCCGGGCCTCGCGTCCGGCATCGAGCGCGGCCCGGTAGCGGGCGAGCGCCACTCTGGTACGGCCGGTCCGGGCGTCCAGGTCGGCGAGGTTCAGCAGCGCGGCGGCCTTCTCGCGGGGGAGGTTTTGCCGCTCGGCGACGTCGAGGACGAGCCGGTGGATGCCATACAGCTCGGGCGCCGCCGCCTGCGTACCGAAGTGGGCGACCATCGCCCGCACCAGCGCGGACAGGAGACGGCGGGCCAGGGTGTCCAGCTCCCCGTCGGCGACCGCGAGGCGGGCGGAGGCCAGCAGCGCGGGCTGTCGGATGCGCAGCCAATCGGCCGCCGCGCGGGGGTTCGGGAAGCGCAGGGATCGGGGCATCCCGGCGAGCCTCTCGCGGACGGGCGAACTGCCCATCTCGGTGATCGCGCGGCAGGACACCAGCAGCCGTACGGTCCGCTCCAGCATCCGGGCACGCGCCAGCCGCAGCTCGGCCGGGCGGTCCTCGCTCCCGGCGCACGAGCGCAGCAGCGGCAGCAGGCAGCCGGGCACCTCGTACTGCGGCAACGGCGATTCGACGGGCCGTACGAGGCCGAGGGCGGCGAAGTCGTCCAGCGCGGTGTGCGCCGTGTCCACCGAGCAACCGGCGAGCGCGGACGCGGTGTGCGGGTCGACCAGGCCGGCGGGAGCGAGCGAGAGCAGTCGCAGTATCCGGGCGGCCGTACGCGGAAGTTCGGCATGCACGAGGCGGAAGACGCGGCCGAGTGCCGGTTCCTCGTCACCCTCCGTGCGCAGCTGTTTGAGGAGGTCGGCGACGGCCGACTTCGGCCGGTGGGCCAGCCAGCAGCCGGCGAGCTGGAGCGCGATGGGCTGGGCCGCGCAGATCTCCACGAGCCCTTCGGCGGCGCGCGGGTCGACGGTGATGCGCACCGAGCCGGTGTACCGGCCGAGGAGTGCGACTGCGGACTCGGTGTCCAGGCCGCCGAGCGTGCACGGGCGGACATCGGTGATCCCGGTCAGCGGACCGCAGGAGACAGCGACGACCAGGCACTGCGGGGCGTCGGGGAGAAGCGCGTCGACCTGTTCCGCGTTGGCCGCGTCGTCGAGCAGGAGCAGCACGCGGCGGGTGGCGAGAGCCACGCGCACGGCCTCGGTGAGGTCGTCCTCGGCGGCTCCGGGCGGGGCGGTCACCTCCAGGGCGGCGAGCAGCTCGCGGGCGGTGCGCTCGGTGGGCACCGGTGTGCCGTCGGGTTCGGTGAGCCGGGCGCGCAGCACGCCGTCCGGGTAACCGTCCGCGACCTGTCGTACGAGTTCCCCGGCAAGCGCGGTACGGCCGGAACCGGGTTTGCCGGCGACGAGCAGCACGCGCGCGCGTGGCGCCTTGCGGCCCGAGAGGGTGTCCAGCCCGGCGCGCTCGATGTCGGCCCGCAGTTCCTTCAACTCTCTTGTGCGGCCGAGGAACTGACCGTTGACGGAAGCGGACGCGGCGGCCGTGCGCTGCTCCCCGGCCGACCTTTTCGTGTCGCCGGTGTCCACCACCTGATCCATCACGGGCCACACTCCCGTCCCACTGCCGCGCAAGCCCGCCGGGACTCCGGACGGGGCGCTTCCAGAGCCTAGTTCACGCTCTGCGACGATCCCGGCGGAGCGTGGCGGGCCCATCCCTCGATCGGATCAGGCGATCGTCACACAGTCGGCCTCGCGGTGCGCGTCAGTGTGGATCACGCCTCGAAGGGGCGCGCGGGCCACGGCGCCAAGGCCGGGCGCAGCGCGTCGAGGCCTTCGCCGCCACGGGCCGCGATCAGTGAGAGGACGCCCACGACGAGGCAGTTGTTGTGCAATTCACCGGCGAGGACACCGCGCACGAGCTCCTCGACAGGTACCCGGGCGAGCTCCATGTCGGCCTCTTCGTCCTCGACCTCGAAGCGCCGGCCGCCGGCCTCGGACAGATGACGGGCCAGGAAGATGCGTACGGCCTCGTCGCAGCCGCCCGGCGTCGTGTACACGTCGGTGAGCACACGCCAGTCCTCCGCCTTGACGTGGGCCTCTTCGTAGAGCTCGCGCTGGGCGGCGTGCAGGGGGTTCTCGCCGGGGACGTCGAGCAGGCCGGCGGGGATCTCCCACAGCTTCTGGCGTACGGGGTGCCGGTACTGGCGGATCACCAGCACCCGGCCCTGGTCGTCGAGGGCGAGGACGGCCACCGAGCCGGGATGGACCTGATAGTCGCGGCGGACGACCGACCCGTCGGGCATGACCACGTCGTCGGCGCGCACGGAGGTCTTGTTTCCCGTGAACGGGCTCCCGGTCGCCCTGACGTCCCACTCCTCGGCGGTGTCCTTGATGGTCATGTCGACTTGTCCTTCCACACACAGACCTGCGCCCAACAGAAACCGGGGCACGCGCCCAAAAGGTGCGCACCCCGGCAACCGTACAACCCTGGTGTCACTTGCCCGTCTTGCGTGCTTCTTCCTGTCGCGAGACGGCCGCCTTCACCAGACCGGCGAAGAGCGGGTGCGGGCGGGTCGGGCGCGACCGCAGCTCGGGGTGGGCCTGGGTCGCGACCAGGTAGGGGTGGAGTTCGCGCGGGTACTCCAGGTACTCCACGAGCTTGCCGTCCGGGGAGGTGCCGGAGAACTGCAGACCGGCCTTCTTCTCCAGCTCGGCGCGGTAGGCGTTGTTCACCTCGTAGCGGTGGCGGTGACGCTCCTCGACGTACTCCTTGCCGGCATACACCTCGCGCACGATCGAGCCTTCGGCGAGCTTGGCGGGGTACATGCCCAGGCGCATCGTTCCGCCCATGTCGCCCTCGCCCGCGACGATGTCGAGTTGCTCGGCCATGGTGGAGATGACCGGGTGGGCGGTGGCGGCGTCGAACTCCGTGGAGTTGGCGTCCGGGATGTCGGCGAGGTTCCGCGCAGCCTCGATCACGATGCACTGCAGGCCCAGGCACAGGCCGAGCAGCGGGATCTTGTTCTCGCGGGCGTACTGGATCGCGCCGACCTTGCCGGGGACGCCACGGTCGCCGAAGCCGCCGGGGATGCAGATCCCGTCGACGTCGGAGAGCTGCTGGGCCGCGCCCGCCGAGGTCTTGCAGTCGTCCGAGGCGACCCACTTGATCTTCACGCGGGCCTTGTTGGCGAAGCCTCCCGCACGGAGCGCCTCGATCACGGAAAGATAGGCGTCGGGCAGGTCGATGTACTTGCCGACCAGCGCGAGGTTGATCTCGTGCCGGGGGTTGTGGACCCGGTCGAGCAGGTCGTCCCAGATCGTCCAGTCCACATCGCGGAAGGCCAGGTCCAGCTTGCGGACAACGTACGCGTCCAGGCCCTCGGTGTGCAGGACCTTCGGGATGTCGTAGATCGACTTGGCGTCGATGGCCGCGACCACGGCCGCCTCGTCGACGTCGCACATCAGCGAGATCTTGCGCTTGATCGCGGTCGGCACGTCACGGTCGGCGCGCAGCACGATCGCATCCGGCTGAATACCGATATTGCGCAACGCCGCGACCGAGTGCTGCGTCGGCTTCGTCTTCAGCTCTCCCGACGGGCCGATGTAGGGAAGGAGCGAGATATGCACGACGAACACGTTGTCGCGGCCGACCTCGTGACGGACCTGGCGGACGGTCTCCAGGAACGGCAGCGACTCGATGTCGCCGACCGTGCCGCCCACCTCCGTGATCACGACGTCGACGTCGTCCGTGGCCATGCGACGGATGCGGTGCTTGATCTCGTTGGTGATGTGCGGGATGACCTGGACGGTGTCGCCCAGGTACTCGCCGCGCCGCTCCTTGGCGATGACCGTCGAGTACACCTGCCCCGTCGTGACATTGGCGGAGCCGTCGAGGTCGACGTCGAGGAACCGCTCGTAGTGGCCGATGTCCAGGTCGGTCTCGGCGCCGTCGTTGGTGACGAACACCTCACCGTGCTGGAAGGGGTTCATCGTGCCCGGATCGACGTTCAGATACGGGTCGAGTTTCTGCATGGTGACCCGCAGGCCCCGTGCCTTGAGCAGCGCGCCCAGGCTGGAGGCGGTCAGGCCCTTACCGAGGGAGGAGGCAACACCCCCGGTGACGAAGATGTGCTTGGTCGTCGTGGATGTGGGCGGCATGGCCAAGAGGGGGCTCCCGTGGTCGCGGTTCGGAGTGCGATACGGCGCTCTGATCCGGACATTTCCGGAGGTGCCGTCGCTGCGGTTCGGGGGACCCCTGTTGTCTTTGTCCCTACGGGGGGCGCCCACCGGTCCACGGGCTACCAGGGTATCAGCGCCGGGACGAGGCTGCTTCCGGCCACCCTCCGCGCACGGGCAGACACGGACCACAGTCACGCGACTCATTCGGTGCAACCGGGTTCCAGGAAGGGGCGCGCGGATCATCAGCGTGCGTCGTATCCTGCTCGGACACTCGCTGCCGAGCAGGCCGGCAAACGGCACCACCCACGTCCGTAGTCCCGGAACAAGAGCTCGTCAGTTCGTTTCGCAACGGCATTCACTGCAACCATTGGCGTTACGGAACGACACTTTGTTCAAACGAACCCTTGACCGCAAGAGCGACCGCCCCTCGGGGGGCGACGTGGCCGTTCGACTGGAGATGCACGTGGCCGGGCGCATCGAAGACTACGCACTCATCGGAGACATGCAGACCGCCGCGCTGGTCTGCCGGGACGGCACGGTGGACTGGCTGTGCCTGCCCCGCTTCGACTCCCACGCCATCTTCGCGGGGCTGCTCGGCACGGAGGAGCACGGCTTCTGGCGGTTGGGACCGGCCCACGGCGCGGATGCGACACCGCCCAGAGCGTCCCGCCGCGGCTACCGCGGCGACTCCCTCGTACTGGAATCCGAGTGGGACACCCCTCGCGGCACGGTCCGCGTGACGGACTTCATGCCCCCGCGTGACGGAGCCCCCCAGGTGGTGCGGATCGTCGAGGGCGTCACGGGCCGCGTGCCCATGCGCTCGGCGCTGCGGATGCGTTTCTCCTACGGCCGTATCGTGCCCTGGGTGCACAAGCACGACGGTCGGACGGTGGCTGTCGCAGGTCCCGACTCCGTGTGGTTGGACACATCCGCCGAAACCTACGGCAAGGCACTGACCACGTACGCGGACTTCACGGTCGCGCCGGGTGACCGGATCGCGTTCACCATCTCTTGGCAGCCCTCGCACAAGGAGCCGCCGGCGCTGCCGGAGCCGGAGCAGGCCCTGGAGCTCACGGAGGAGTTCTGGCGGGAGTGGGTGGAGCAGTGCACGTACCACGGGCCCTACCGGGAGGCCGTGGTCCGCTCGCTGATCACCCTGAAGGCACTGACGTACGCGCCGACGGGGGGCATCGTCGCCGCGCCCACCACGTCGCTGCCGGAGGAGATCGGCGGCGTCCGCAACTGGGACTACCGCTACACCTGGCTGCGCGACGCGGCGATCACCCTGTCCTCCCTGCTGCGCACCGGCTACCGCGAGGAAGCGCGCGCCTGGCGCGAGTGGCTGCTGCGCGCGGTCGCCGGCGACCCCGAGAACCTGCAGATCATGTACGGCATCGCCGGCGAGCGCGAGCTGGGCGAGGCGGAGCTCGACTGGCTGCCCGGGTACGAGGGCTCGGTGCCCGTACGCGTCGGGAACGGCGCCGCGCACCAACTCCAGCTGGACGTGTACGGCGAGGTCACCGAGGCCCTGCACCTGGCGCACATGACGGGACTGGCCCGCAGCGACTACGCGTCCCTGCTGCAGCTGAAGCTGATCCGGTACCTGGAGGACCACTGGGACCAGCCGGACGAGGGCATCTGGGAAGTGCGGGGGCCGCGCCGGCACTTCGTGCACTCCAAGGTGATGGCCTGGGTCGCCGTCGACCGCACCATAAAGCTCATCGAGTCCGGCGACGCGGATGGTCCGCTGGAGAAGTGGCGCGAGCTGCGCGACGACATCCACCGGGACGTGTGTGAGAAGGGTTACGACAAGGGGCGCAACACGTTCACGCAGTCGTACGGCTCCAAAGAGCTGGACGCCTCACTGCTCCTGATCCCGCAGATGGGCTTTCTGCCGCCCGACGACAAGCGCGTGATCGGCACGATCGAGGCCATCCAGCGGGAGCTGTCGACCCCGGACGGCTTCATCCTGCGCTACCCCACCGCCGGTGAGGACGCGGGCGTGGACGGCCTGGAGGGCGACGAAGGTGCGTTCCTGGCCTGCTCGTTCTGGCTCGCCGACGACCTCGCGATGATCGGCCGCGTCGACGAGGCCCGCAAGCTGTTCGAGAAGCTGCTCGCCCTGCGCAACGACCTGGGGCTGCTGGCGGAGGAGTGGGATCCGCGCCTCCGGCGGCAGGTCGGCAACTTCCCACAGGCGTTCAGCCACGTGCCGCTGATCGACACGGCACTCCGGCTGACGGCTTCGGGGGCGTACGGCGGCTGACGAGGCCTGTGCGAGAGCCGCGAGGCGCAGAACGCTGTGACATCAGCCCCGTGCGGGACCGCGTACTCGGTTTCAACCGGGCCGCAGCCCGCTGCGGCGTAGGTCCCGTCGAGGGCCGCGTACCCCTGCTCCTGGGTCTGCGCTCGCAGTCCGAACGCCCGGCAGTCGCGGACCGGGTCGCCGCGCGCTGCGGGCCGCGGAGCGCGCGGGCATGCGGCGGGGCCCGGTGCGGCGCCGCCGGTGGGCCTGGGCCTGACCCGCAGCCAGGGATGGGCCCGGGGCCAGGGGTTGAGTCGCGTCCGCTAAAGAAGTGGCAGAGGCTTCGTCAACTCGTCGTAGACACTCAGGACCTGAGCGACCGTCTCGTCCTCGGTCGGCCAGGAAGCGGCCTGAAGGGTGCCCTTGTCCTTAAGGGCCTCACGCCGTTCCGGATCCGCCAGCAGGCGTACGACAGCCTCTGCGAGTGCTTCCGGGTCTCCGCGGGGGACGAGTTCGGCCGCGTCGCCGACCAGCTCGGGAATGCCTTCCACGGCGGCCGCGACGAGCGGCACGCGCGCGTGGAGGGCTTCCTGGGCGAGTACGGAGCGCGATTCCCGGCTGCCGGGCAGCAGTGCGAGATCGGCGGCGGCGAGCAGTTCGCCGATGTCGTCGCGCGAGCCGATCAGGCACACAGGCAGCCCTTCGTCCTCGATACGCCGCTGAAGCTCCCCGCGCAGCGGCCCTTCCCCGGCGATCACGAGCAGCGGCATGGGATCCAGCTGCCGCCACGCGCGCGTGGCGTCCAGCAGCGTGTCGTACCCGCGGTACTGGTCCAGGGCGCCGACGGCCATGAGTAACGGCCGTTCCGTGGCGCCGAGTTCGGCCCGGGCCTTGGGGCGCAGCACGTCCGGGTCCTCGCTTCCGGTGTCCGGCCGGCGCGTCCCCGGGAGCGCGAACGCGGCGAGTCGCGCGTCCCGCGCACCGCTGCGGCGGGCCCGGTCCACGAGGTCGGACGAGGCGCCGAGGACCACCGACGCCGCCTTCGCGACACGTCGCTCCAGGAGGCGCAGCAGATGCGCCCGCACACCCTCGGCGTACGAGCGGGAGTGCCAGGTGACGACGAACGGGACGTCCCGCCCGCAGAGCGCCAGAGCTGCCCGCGTCGCGGCATGGAGACCGTGCGCGTGCACGAGGTCGGCGTCCGCGCAGGCCGCCCGGAGCACGACCACGGAGGCGGGGTCGCTACTCCGCGGCACGGGCACGTGCTGGGCGCCCACACCGGTGAAGTCGTACATCCGGTCGGCCGCGGCGGGGGCGCACACGGTGACGCACACTCCTCGGGCGACGAGCCCCGAAGCCAGCGACCGCACATGCGCGCTACTGGCCGCACTGCCGCCGCCGAGCACGTGCACGGTACGCAGCGGCGGCTGTCCGTGCGAAGAGTGGCTGCTCACGGGGCTCACGGGGCCAGGGCTCCTGGTTCGGCGTCGGGCAGTCACGAAGAAACGTACAGAGGAACGGGCGGTGGGTGTACCGCGTGGTCTCGCTTCCAAGGATGCCAGGATGCGCGGGGTTCCGGGACCATCGGAGGGTCGCTGCGGCGGAGGCTGAGGGATGCGGTGACGTTGATCACTACCATGGTCACTCACATGAGTTACGAAGCGGGGATGTTCGGGGCGGAGTGTTCGAGGCTCGTTCGAGCGCCGCCCCTTTATGGGCCCGCGGAGCGGGCCGGATGCGGGGAGCGCGGAGCGGGCGAAAACGGGTGGTGGGCGGGAAACCGCCGCGGCGCGGTCAAGATCGGACGGCGGAGCGGCGGCTCCGGTTACCCGTTCCCCCGCGCCGCCGCCAACAACTCCTCCGCATGGGCCCGAGCCGTCTCCGAGTCCTCCTGACCCGCCAGCATCCGGGACAGTTCACGAATCCGTTCCTCGCCCTCCAGGGCCTTCACACCGGACCGCGTGACCGACCCGTCGTTGGTCTTCTCCACGAGCAACTGCCGGTCGGCGAAGGCGGCGACCTGGGGCAGATGGGTGACGACGACCACCTGCGCGGTCTTGGCGAGGCGGGCGAGCCGGCGGCCGATCTCGACCGCGGCCTTGCCGCCGACGCCCGCGTCGACCTCGTCGAAGAGGTACGTGGGCACCGGATCCGTACCCGCGAAGACGACCTCGACCGCGAGCATGACTCGGGACAGCTCACCACCGGAGGCCCCCTTGGCGATCGGCCGCGGCGGCGCCCCCGGGTGGGGCGCGAGGAGCAGCTCGACCTCGTCGACACCGGCCGGCCCGTACGCGACCGTACGACCGCCCACCTCGACCCCGTCGGCGTCCTCCGTCTGCCGGATCTCGAACGACACGCGCGCGTGCGGCATGGCGAGCGAGGCGAGTTCGGCGGTCACCGCCGCGGCGAACCGCGAGGCCGCCTCCTGGCGCGCGTCCGTCAAGGCCTGTGCCAGTCCGCCCAGTTCGACACGCAACGCGTCCCGTTCGGCGGTGAGCCCGCCGAGCCGGTCGTCGTCGCCCTCCAGTTCGGTGAGCCGCGCGGCGCTCTGCTCGGCCCAGGCCAGTACGGCGCCCGCATCCTCGCCGTACTTGCGCGTCAGCGTGGTGAGCGCGGCCCGCCGCCCCTCGACCGCCGCGAGCCGCAGCGGATCGGCGTCGAGGTCGTCGGCGTACCCCGCCAGCTCGCCCGCCACGTCGCCCAGCAGAATCCCGATCTCCCCGATCCGGTCGGCGAGCGCGGCGAGGGCCGAGTCGTGGGAACGCACCGCCGCCAGGGCCCGGTGCGCACCCGCGACGAGCATCGTGGCGTCGATGCTTTCAGGGTCCTCGGGGTTGCCCGCCAGGGCCGCGTGCGCGGCGGTGGCCGCGGAGGCGAGCGCCTCCGCGTGCCCGAGCCGCTCGGCCTCGGCGGCGAGCTCCGCGTCCTCGCCCGCCCGCGGCTCCACCGCCGCGATCTCGTCGAGCCCGAAGCGCAGTATGTCGGCCTCCTGCGCACGTTCACGCGCGCGCGTGGTGATCTCGTCCAGCTCGGTCGAGATGGCGCGCAGCCGGCGGTACGCGCCCGCGTACTTGGTGAGCGGCACGGCGACCTCCTCGCCCGCGTAACGGTCGAGCGCCTGCCGTTGCCGGGACAGCTTGAGGAGCCCCTGCTGGTCGGTCTGGCCGTGCACGGCGACAAGGTCGTCGGCGAGTTCGGCGAGCAGACCCACCGGCACGGAACGTCCGCCCAGGTGTGCGCGCGAACGTCCCTCGGCGGACACGGTACGGCTGATCAGCAACGCCCCGTCGTCGAGTTCGGCCCCGGCCTCCTCGGCCCGTACGACGACCGAGGCGCCGTCGGGCACGGCGATCCGCCCCTCCACGACCGCGTTCCTGGCGCCGATCCGTACGAGGGCCGGGTCCGCGCGCCCGCCCAGCAACAGCCCCAGGCTGGTGACCACCATCGTCTTTCCCGCACCGGTCTCACCGGTCACGGCGGTGAAGCCGGGCGACAGCTCGACGACCGCGTCGTCGATGACTCCGAGCGACCGTATCCGCATCTCCTCCAACACGGACACGACCTTACGAGGTCACGGGCCCGGTGTGCGACGGGCCCCGCCTGAGTGCTTCTGGTACTTCTTGTACGGCTAGTGCGGCGCCCCCCGCCACCCCGCCACGGGCAGCGCGAACTTGGCGACGAGCCGGTCCGTGAACGACGCGTGGTGCAGTCGGGCGAGCCGTACCGGGACGGCCCCACGGCGCACCTCCACCCGCGCGCCCGCGGGGAGTTCGAGCGTGCGTCGGCCGTCGCACCACAGCACCCCGTGCGGGGTGTGCTGCTGGACCTCCACGGCGAGCACCGAGTCCGGCGACGTCACCAGCGGCTTCGCGAACAGGGCGTGCGCGCTGATCGGCACCATGAGCAGCGCCTCGACCTCCGGCCACACCACGGGGCCGCCTGCGGAGAAGGCGTACGCCGTCGATCCGGTGGGGGTCGCGCAGACGATGCCGTCGCAGCCGAAGCCGGTGACGGGCCGTCCGTCGATCTCCAGGATCACCTCGAGGAGCCGCTCGGCGGAGACCTTCTGCACGGCGGCCTCGTTGAGCGCCCAGTCGGTGTGCACGACATCGCCGTTGCTGTGCACGACGACGTCGACGGTCATGCGCTCCTCGACCTCGTACGCCCTCGTCACCACCCGGTCGACCACCTTGTCCAGGTCGTCGCGCTCGGCCTCCGCCAGGAAGCCGACGCGTCCGAGGTTGACGCCCAGCATCGGGACACCGGAGGCGCGGGCGAGCTCGGCGCCGCGCAGCAGCGTGCCGTCACCGCCCAGCACGATCAGCAGCTCACACCCGTCGAGGCACTCGGGAGTCGCCTCCTTGACGAGCTCCACCGTCGGCGGCAGCGGCAGATCGGCCGCCTCGGCCTCCAGCACCCGCACGCCGAGCCCGGAGCGGAGCAGCCCCTGGACGACGAGTTCGGCACTGCGGATGGCCGCGGACCGTCCGGTGTGGGCAAGCAGGAAAACAGTACGTGCTCGGGTCTGTGTCAACGCGGCCCCTCCGCCACTGCACGGTCGACGTCGGCCGCGTCCAGTGGGGGTGCCCCGGCATGCAGCCACAGAAAGTATTCAACATTTCCCGAGGGTCCGGGCAGCGGGCTGGCTGTGACACCCTCCACCCCGAGCCCGAGCCCCCAGGCGTGCCGGGCCACACCGCGTACGGCCTCGGCCCGCAGCTCGGGGCTGCGTACGACACCGCCGCTGCCCAGCCGTTCCTTGCCCACCTCGAACTGCGGCTTGACCATCACGACCAGGTCGGCCTCGGGCGTCGCGCACCGCACGAGGGCCGGCAGCACCAGGCCGAGTGGGATGAAGGACAAGTCTCCGACAATGAGGTCCACCGGCTTCCCCTCGATCGCCTCCAGGGTCAAATCGCGTACGTTCTCACGGTCCCTGACGGTGACCCGTTCATCACTTTGGAGAGACCAGGCCAGCTGCCCGTAGCCGACGTCGACGGCGAAGACATGGGCGGCTCCGGCCCGCAGCAGTACGTCGGTGAAACCGCCGGTCGAGGCGCCGGCGTCCAGGGCCCGTCGGCCCTCGACCTCGAGGCCGAGCGGAATGAATGCTTCCAGCGCTCCCGCGAGCTTGTGGCCGCCGCGCGAGACGTAGCCGGGGTCACTGTCGTCCTGGACGACGACGATGGCGGCGGCTGTCTCCACCTGTGTGGCGGGTTTGGTCGCGAGGGTTTTGCCGACGGTGACCCGCCCGGCGGCGATCAGCTGGCCGGCGTGCTCGCGCGAGCGGGCGAGCTTCCGGCGGACCAGCTCGGCGTCGAGGCGGCGTCGTGCCACTCCTGCCACGTTCGGTTCAGCTCCTGTTGTTGTTCCTGTACGGCGACAGGGGCCCCGGAGGTCCCGTGCGGGTGTCGAGCGCGGTCAGCGCGTCGCGCAGGCCCCGGTGCACATCTTCGTACACCTCGACGTGACCGTCCGTGGCGAGGTGGTCGGCATCGGCCAGGCGGTCGAGCCGGGTGTCCACCTCGGCGTTTCCGGTGGGGGTACGCGGCACGTTCAGCGGGGCGGGGGCGGCGGGGTCGTACGTGGGCCCGGCTCCGGGTCCGGCCACGGATCCGGCCACGGTTCCCGCGGGATGCTCCGTCTCAGGCTCGAGCACCGCCTCTGGCTGCCGCCCCGTCTCGGACTCGACCGGAACGCCTTTCTCCGCACCGGGGGTATGCGCCTGGGGGCCCGTCGTGGAGTCGCTCATGCCATTCATACCGCTCATGCCCCGACGCTACCGCGAAGGGCTGGGGTACCGTCGATCACGATGGCGACGATTGAGGAGTGCCGCAGCGCACTCGACAAGCTCTCGGACAACATGGCGAGCGCGGAAGGAGACGTGCACAGCGCAGCCGCCCTGGACCGCTCACTGAGCTGCCGTATCACCGACCTCGATATCACCTTCGTGGGCCGTCTCAAGGACGGCCGGATCGAGGTGCTCGACACGGTGCACGGCCCTCCGCCGGAGAAGGCGGAGATCCGGCTCGCCATGACCGGCGACGACCTGGTCGCCCTGGTGGACGGCGAGCTTCACTTCGCGAAGGCCTGGGGCTCTGCCCGAGTCAGACTCGAGGCAAGCCTGCGCGACCTGCTCCGGCTCAGGAAGCTGCTCTGACAGTGATGATGTGCCTGGTGACGCCGCTGGCGGGTCTGACCCGTGCTCTGACTGACGCCTCGGCTGTCCTGTTTGGGATGTGTCGGCCCGGCCCGGCGTCACCATGCACGCGGCCGGACGGTCGCGTCTGCCCCTTCCGTCCCCGGGCGTCCCTTGCCGTTTCGGTCCGCGGGCCCTCTCAAAGCCCCAGCCGCGCCAGTGCCTTGCCCCCGTCCAGGCGGCAAGTCCCGGCCCCGGCCGCCGTCCAGGCGGCGGCGCACAGCGCCCGCAGCCCGTCGAGCGCCCCGCCCTCCCCCTCCAGATCCAGCCCATCGCTGCCGGCCCTGGCGGTCCAGCCGCCGCAGCGGAAGCCGTCGGCCGCCGCGACAACCTCGGGCTGCCCGGTCAACAAGCCCCGCAGATCGGCGTCGACGTAGGTCGGCCGGTGCTCCGGCGGCGCGGCGAGCAGCTGCGCGCCGTCCGTCACCCCCGTCAGCACCACCAATGAGTCCACCTCGCCGTTGAACGCGCCCTCGATGTCCGTGTCGAGCCGGTCCCCGACCACCAGCGGACGTGCCGCCCCGGTCCGCAGAATCGTCTCCCGGTGCATGGGCGGCAGCGGCTTGCCGGCCACCTGCGGCTCGGCGCCCGTCGCGATCCGTACGACCTCGACGGCCGCCCCATTGCCCGGAGCGATCCCTCGCGCGCCGGGAATCGTGAGGTCGGCGTTGGAGGCGAACCACGGCACCCCGCGCGCGATGGCGTAGCAGGCCTCCGCGAAGCGCCCCCACGGCAGCTCCGGCCCGCCGTACCCCTGAGCGACCGCCACCGGCTCGTCCTCGGCCGACTCGACGGGCTCGAGCCCGCGCTCACGCAGTGCGACCCGCAGCCCGTCCCCGCCGATCACCAGCACCCGCGCCCCCACGGGCACCTGCTCGCTGATCAGCCGGGCCACGGCCTGTGCCGAGGTGATGACGTCCGACTCACCCGTGGGGACGCCCAGCTCCGTGAGGTGCGCGGCCACCGTGCCGGGCGTCCGCAGCGCGTTGTTCGTGACGTACGCGAGATGCATCCCGCCCGTACGGGCCGTGCCGAGCGACTCCACGGCGTACGCGATCGCGCTCCCGCCCGCGTACACCACCCCGTCCAGGTCGAGCAGCGCCGTGTCGTACGCCTTGCTCAAGGGCCGGTCACTGCCCTCGGGCCACGTCCTCACGGTCTGGCTCATGACGCATCGCTCCTCGCTCAATCCCTTTCCCCGATCATCCCCCATGCCACTGACACACTTACGATGCATCAATGAACACTGCGGGTCCCGTGGACGTACCGGCACGCATGGGCCTTGATCTGACCCCGTTCCGGGGCCTGCGCTACGACCCCGACCGGGTCGGCAGCCTCTCCGCAGTGACGTCCCCGCCGTACGACGTGGTCGTACGGCCCGACGGACTGCACCACCTCGAATCGGCCGACCCGCACAATATCGTCCGCCTGATCCTCCCCCAGGCCGCCGGCCCCACCGCCCGCTCCAAACAGGCGGCGGTGACCCTGCACCACTGGCAGGACGAGGGCATCCTGGTCACCGACTCCGAGCCGGGCCTGTACGTCTACGAGCAGCGCGACGGCGAGGGCATGCTGCAGCGCGGCGTCATAGGCGCCCTGCGCCTGTCGGAGCCGTCGGACGGTGTGGTCCTGCCGCACGAGGACGTCATGCCGCACGTGGTCGCGGAGCGAGCGGACCTGATGCGCGCGACGTCCGCGAACCTCGAACCCCTCCTCCTGAGCTACCGCGGCAACGGCTCCGCCGCCGACACGACCGCGGTCATCGAGCGCACCGCGCAGCACCCGCCTCTCCTGTGCACCACCACGGAGGACGGTTTCAGCCACCGGCTGTGGTCGGTGACCAGCCCTGCGGACCTGTCCGCGATCCGGACGGACCTGGCCCGCCACCGGGCAGTCATCGCGGACGGCCACCACCGCTGGGCGACGTATCTGCGCCTGCGCGCCGAACACCCCTCTCCCAGCCCCTGGGACTTCGGCCTGGTGCTCCTGGTCGACACCGCGCGCTACCCGCTCCGCGTCCGCGCGATCCACCGCCTCCTGCACCATCTCTCCGTGACCGACGCCCTCGCCGCCCTCGGGGACTCCTTCCGCGTACACCACGTCGACGGTCCTCTCTTGGAAGCGCTGGAGGCTCTTTCCGAAGCGGCCGCCGAGGGAAACGCCTTCCTCCTTGCGGGCGACGGCGCCTTCCACCTCGTTGACCTCCCCTCCCCGGACCTGCTCGCCCATACGATCCCGGCCGACCGCCCGGAGGCCTGGCGCACCCTCGACGCGACGGTCCTGCACGCCACCGTCATCGACCACATCTGGCGCATCCCGGACGTGCCGGAACACATCGCGTACATACACGACGCGGCCGCCACGGTCGCGAAAGCCGAACGCGACGGTGGCACGGCCGTCCTGATGCACCCGGTCCGCGAAGAAGTCGTACGCGACCTTGCGAGCCGGGGCGTCACGATGCCCCGCAAATCGACGTCGTTCGGCCCGAAGCCGGCAACCGGGCTGGTGCTGCGCAC
>CBFGQM010000050.1:0-20415 GCA_965650905.1 uncultured Streptomyces sp.
CTATCACTGGATATACTTGACCCCACATTTGATATCAGGAGGCGCAAGTGAGTCGGACGGTTATCGACCTGGACGACGACCTGGTCGCGGACGTGGCGAAAGCCCTCGGGACGAACACCAAGAAGGAGACCGTCAACACCGCTCTTCGCGAGGTGCTGGAGAGTCGGCGTCGCGCCCTGGCTCTCGCCCGGCTGCGGGCCGCGGCCGGGGACGGCGCATTCGATCTGGAGTTGTTCGAGAACAAGGGGAACTACCGCCGGTGAACGCGGCCCAGTTCCTGATCGACACCAGCGCGCTCGCCCGGTTCATGCGCGAGGACGCGGAGCAGTACGGCTGGGACCAGGCGGCAGCCGCCGGGCTCATCGCCACCTGCCCGATCACCGAGCTCGAGTTCTTCTACAGCGCCCGATCGGCCGCCGATCGGGCGCGCGGCATCGAGGACATGCGGCTGATCTTCGGCTGGGTGCCCGTCGACGACCGCGCCTACGACCGCGCCTGGCAGGTCCAGGAAGCTCTCACCAAACAGGGAAAGCATCGCAGTGCGGGTGCGGTGGATCTCGTCGTCGCCGCGACGGCCGAGCTGCAAGGGCTCACCCTCCTGCACCGCGACCACGACTTCGCCTGCATCGCGGCAGTGACCGGCCAGGCTCTCCAGTGGTACGGCCCGGAGAGCGGCAAATAGGCGGGCGATGGTTGCAGTTCTGGTTGCATTCACCTCCGTACAGCACCGTTCAGGGGCCCTACCCGCCACAGCGGCACCACAGGTCAGAACGCTCCCGCCCACCCCTGCACCCCCAGACGAACATTTGGAAAGCGTGTTGGGGGCAACCCCTCACGAGTTCGAATCTCGTATCCTCCGCAGCCGCCTGAACAGGCGAAACGAAGTTCCGGACCGCAGCTCGCGGTCCGGAACTTCGACGTGCTCTGGTCTCAGTGTTGGTCTCGTTTATCTCCGGCATTCGTCTTATTTCGCTCGCACCGCGGACGGCTCCCGCGGTGACCAGTGATCCCGCATCGACGTACGCCCCAGGGCCCGGCCCTGGGGCGCCCCTAAGAGTCTGCTCGCCTCATCCCAGCGGGTAGCCCAGGGCGCGAGTGGCCTTGCGAAATGCCTGTAGCTGCTCGGGAGACCACGAGGTGGCGTTCGCCGAGCCGGGTGCACAACGCGCGCAGGCGGCGGTCGCTGACAACGAGGGCTGCCAGTGCCTCGTCCTCGCATTCGAAGTCGCCGCCCTCCAGGACGTCGGCGACCGCCGCGACAGTGGCGGCGCCGGGCGACGGGTCTTCTCACTGCACCGCAGCTTCCCTGCGGCGCACAGACGCAGCACCGCCAGCAGACCGGCCTGCGCCTCGTGCTCGGTGTGCCGGACCCTCGGAGTGCCGGTGGGCTCCTGTTGCTGTTCGACCGGTATCACTTCTCGTGTTCCCCGCTTCGTGCCGCTCGCGTCTCGTTCCTACCGATGGGGAACGCGTCTACAGGTGGGCAACGTAGTCGTAGTTGCCCGGACCGCAGGTACGCTCAAGAGTCTGGACCACCTTGCGCGGGTCGTCGTAGGGACCGGAGAAGTAGAACGGCTTGCCGTCCCGGCCGAAGCCGATGGTGGGCCGATCGGCGGGCGGGGTCCCCAGATGTACGGAGGCGTCGATGAAGCCGGCCGCGGGCTCGAAGCCGAGGCCGCGGGCGTAGGTGACCGCGTCGCACACGATCGTCTGTGCCTGCTCCACGCTGATCGACAGCGGCCGGTGATCGAAGGCCGAGTGGTACATCGGTACGTACGTGGTCAGGGAGCCGGAACCCATCACCTCCGGGTCCCAGCCGCAGCCGGGCTTCACTATCCGCACTGCGTGGACGGTGCCGGAGCGTGCCCGCCCGAGGACTGCGGCGGCGCCCCCGGCTACAGCGATCTCAAAGTGATCCTCGCCGACCCGGCTCATGAGGAACACCACGCCATGCTGGAGTGGCTCGAACTTCGATCCGCCACGGAATTCGCCGCTGACCGTTTCGCGCCGGACGAGGCCAACGCGCGGCTCCTGCTCCTCACAGCGGCGTGAAGGACGAGCCGTCCGGCCACGCCACTGTTCGCGGAACGCCCTGGTAAGGGGGGCAACACCAGGAGTATGGTCTCTTGTATGGCGACGAGCAAGAAGGTGACGGTGACGATCCCCGCGGATCTCCTGGACGAGATCCGCGGGGAGGCGGCGGAACGGGGCCTGTCGGCGTATGTCGCCGAGGCCCTGCGCTTCAAGCGCGACCGCGACCGGCTACGGGAACTGTCCGACTGGCTGCAAGAGGAACACGGCTCCCTCACCGAGGACGAGCGCACGGCAGCGTTCGAGGAGCTGGAGGATCTCGACGCCGAGCACGAGCGCCGCCGCGCCGCCGGCAAGCACGACGCCGGAGAGGCCGCGTGAAGAAGCGGGCCGGTGAGCACAGGCAGCGGCCACTGCGCGTCCTCGTACTCGACTGCGAAGCCCTGTCCCTGGCCGTACGAGGCGACCGCGAGATGATCGCCTGGATCGACCTCGCGGCCCGAGGCGAAGCCGAGGTGGTGACGTCGCCGATGACACTGGTCGAGGCGTACGACGGCAGAACCACCGAGCAGCGCTGGGACTGGGTTCTCTCCCGGCTCAAGGTCGCCGACATCGGAAAGGACGAGGCCCGCCAGGCCCGCCGCCTTCTGGCTGATGCCAAGCTGCACGGCCACAGGTACGCGATCGACGCGGTGCTCGCCGTCATCGCACGACAGCAGAAGGGGCAAGTCACCGTCTTCACCTCGGACGTGGACGACTTGGAGAAGCTGGTCCCGGAGTCGATCGTCATCAAGAAGGTGTGACCCGGCGCTCTGGTCTCAGTCTTGGTCTCATTCACCCCCGTCCAGCGCCATCCGAAACGCCCGCCACCACCCGCTCCACCGCAGGTCAGAACGTCCCCGGCCCTCGCCGGACGCCCGAACGAACAGTTGGAAAGCGTGTTGGGTTCACACCCTCACGAGTTCGAATCTCGTATCCTCCGCAGCCGCCTGATCAGGCGAAATGAGGAGCCGAGCCGCGATTGCGGCTCGGCTCTTCGTGTGCGTCGGTTGCAGTTTTGGTTTGCGTTTATAGGCGACATTCGGAACATCTCGACAAACAGGCAGGCGTACGCCTCCGTAACTCCCGGCGGACAGTCGGCATCAACCTGCACCCCGGCCTACGGAACTTGGCGGTAGATGTCGCGACGGTTACCAACGGCCAGGACCCACACGATCAACTGACCGTCCTCGACGGTGTAGACGACGCGATAGTCGCCGACCCTGAGCCGCCAGCGGGCACTGTGCCCCTGGAGGGCCTTGATGTCGAACGACGCGGTGTCTCCCGCGTCCATCGCCTTCTGGAGTTCGGTGAGGCAGTGCAGAATGCGCAGGGCGTCCGGGCGCGGGAGCTTGAGCATGTCCCGCTGAGCGTGGGGTGTGAAGCGCGTGACGTACCCCATGAGGTCAGCCCTGATGAGTGCGCAGCAAGGCGGCCATCTCTTCGAGGGAGACCGACCCCTCCACATCCTCGGACTCGGCTTCGTCGGCCATCTGGTTGAGCCACGCCTCTTCGGCGCTCTCCGCAATCTCACGCAGGCGCTGGTATTCCTGGATGTCGATCACCACGGCCTCCTGCTTGCCACGCCGAGTGATGATCGTCGGGGTTTCCTCCCGACGAGCGCGATCGATGACATCAGCAAGGTGGCTGCGGACATCGGCCATGGATTCGACCACGGGATCACTCATGTCACAAATGTAGCAGATGTACATGAGCGTGCCGCGGCGTCGGGGTGCCGGGCGACATCGATCTCCGCGACAGTCCCATCGGGTCCCATCCAGGAGCGGGCAGGTGTCTCGGACCGGCTGGGGCTGGACATGATCGTCCAACCAGTCGGTCTCTTCGTGCTCTCCCTCATGTCGGCCGTAGGGTGACGGCGAACTGCGGAAGTGCGACAAGCAGCAGAACGGTTCCCGTTTCGATCCAGCGGTATTCGGTGCGAATGATCTCGCTGGTCCTCACCAGGGAGGACAGCAACGGGCCGGTGGGATGGTGCCCAACCCGCTCGAATGCGCGGCTCAGCCGCTCGCCGCCCAGTTCCGACGTGAGGTGCTCGAAGTAACCGGGAACGACCATTCCCTGGCGCCGCCCTCTGCGACGGCGCGGGGCGATGGCTCGGTGTGCCGGACCCGCGGAGCGTCGGTGGACTCCTGTTCCCGTTCGACCGGTGCCACTGCGCGTATTCCCTGCTTCGTGCCGCTCACGTCCCGTTCCTACAGGTGGGCGACATAGTGATAGTTGCCGGTCCCACAGGTGCGCTGCAGCGTCTGCACCACCTTGCGCGGGTCGTCGTTGGGACCGGAGAAATAGAACGGCTTACCGTCCCGGCCGAAGCCGATGGTGGGCCGATCGCCGCGTGGGGTCCCCAGGTGTACGGCGGCGTCGGTGAAGCCGGGCGCGGGCTCGAAGCCGAGGCCGCCGGCGTAGGTGACCGCGTCGCGCACGATCGTCTGTGCCTGCTCCACGCTGATCGACAGCGGCGGGTGGGCGAAAGCCGAGTAGTACATCGGTACGTATGTGGTCAGGGAGCCGGAACCCATCACCTCCGGGTTGGTCACGTTCTTCACCCCCAAGCAGTACACATCCACCAGGAAACCGGTGACGGTCACCCTGCTGGCCCGTTCCTGGCGGGCCAGCAAGATCTGGGCGAAGCCACCCGTGTCAGGATCCGGCTCCTGGCCGATCGGGTCGGCCACCGCCCAGTCCGGGGCCCCGGTCATGTCCAGTCCGGCGCTCCACCCCGCATTGACCCAGCAGCCCACCACCGGCCGCTCGTCTGGTGGAGTGTGCGCCTGCGCCGCTTCGGCGACCCGCCGCACCAGCGCGGTGGCCTGTGCCGGACGCAGCCCCAGCGCCTTCGCGATCTGTTTCGGCGCGCTGCCGCGCTCCCTCATCTCCCGTACCCGGGCCAGCAGTTCCTCGTCGTGCGTGGTCACCGTCGCAGTCTGCCACGCCCGCGTCACGCCCCACGACGGAGTGCACCTGAGGGCATCCCGGCCCAGCTACCCGCCGCCTGTCATCCTGGGCTTGGTGGCAACGGGCGCAATCGAGCCGGAACGTGTGGGTCAACATGGGCGAGGCAGTAGGCAGGACCGTCGAGCAGGTGCGAGCGCTGGTCGGCTGGGTCGGTGCGGGTCGCAAGCTGACCCAGACCGGCCGTGTGACGCTCGCCGACGCGCGGGCGCTGGTGGAGATTCTGGACACCGGCGACCGGATGGACCCGGTGATCGGAGACCGTACGTTCAAAACGAAGTCCAGCGAGGAGCTGTACCACCTCACGCTGCTGGTCGAGTGGGCGAAGGCTGCACGACTGCTGCGGACCGCAGACGGGCGCCTGCTGCCGGTGAAGAAGAACCCCAAGCTGCTGGACCGCCCCGACGAACTGCGTCGCGCGCTGTTCGCCGCACTACCGCACATCGGCCCCGCCGTGAGCGTTGATCAGCATGGCTGAGGCGGACTTGGCCTCCTCGTCGCCGATGTGCACGATCCGCACGCCGGACAGGACCCAGGCGAGCCGCGCCTTGTCGGTCCGGCGATGCACCGCTTCGATGATGGTGGGCGCGCTGATGACCACCTCCATGCCCCGCTTGCGGGCTTCGGCGATGAGGGCGACCAGGGGCTCGTGATCACTGACGAACGTCGCCAGGCCCTCGCAGTCGAGAACGAGGGTGCCTTCGTGACTCAGCTTGCGGCGGGCCACTGCCCCTCCCCGGCGAACACCTCGTCGAAGACCCCGCGTGCCCGCTCCTGCTCGTGCTCGGAGATCGGCCCCTGACGGCGTTCGTAGTCGGCCAGGTACTCATCCAGGATCTGACCGCGCAGTTCGCGCTCCACCGCTTCCGTGATGAACGCGGAGAACTCACGCTTGCCGACCCGTCGGCGGATCGCCTCCGCCGTCCCCGCAGGGAGGGAGAGGCTGACCCTGGTAGCCGGCCCTTCGCCGACGCTGTACGGAATCTCACTCATGGGATCGCGATTATCAAATAAGTAGGAATCCGGCCTGGGTGCCAGCACCCGCCGAACGACGTGGGTCGCCCAGCCGTCACCCGATGGTCTCAGTTCTGGTCTCATTCACCTACGTTCAGCTGTGTCCGGACGCCGCTGGCCAGTCCACTCCACTGCTGGTCAGGACACCAGGCTGACGACACCGTCGTACGCCTTGCTCTCGAGACGGCACGGAACGATCACTGGCGAGTGCGCACTTCACCGCTGTGCGAGACGTTCATGGGACCTGTGTAACTCCTGTGACGTTTGAAGGCTCAGGCTTCCTACCGCGTGGAGCGTGTTGACAGGTTTGGAGCGTACAACTCGACTGCTGTATGCGGTCGTTGGACTCCTCACCCCCCACGAGGCGCACCATGGCGAAAGCCTCCTTTCCACGCAGAACACGCGCGACCATATTCACAGCGACGGCCGGCCTTGCGCTGGCCGTCGCCTTTGTGCCCAGCCCCGCCAACGCGGACTCGGCCCCCTCGGCAGCCCCCTCCAAAGCCGGCCACGACTCCCCGGCGGCCGAGGGTCTGCCGCCCACGCCCTCGCAGCAGACGCTGGTGCGGCACGATGCCCGGCTGACGCAGGCACAACAGCGGCCCGGCCTACGGCGGCTGCAGGACCGGCTCGGCCCTCAGGGCTTGCTCGAACTGGACCCGGCCACCGGTACCGCACGTCAGGTGGCCCGGCTCGACGGCTATCTGACGCCGTCCAGTGACGACGCCCCTGCAGACATCGTCCGGAAGTATCTGCGGGTCCATCCCGACGTCTTCGGCCTATCGGCCGACCAGGTCCGGGACCTGACCCTGCGGGGGCAGTACACGGACGTCGCCGGGACACACCATCTGTCGTTCGTTCAGTCGGTCGACGGCTTACCGGTGTTCGGCAACGGCGTCAAGGCCAACGTCGCCCGCGACGGGCAGCTGATCAACGTGGTCGGCTCCCCGGTGCGGGTGCGGAACCTGCCCTCCGGGCTGACCCCCACCCGGGTCACCTCGGCGCAGGCCCGGCACACCGCCGTCCGTGACATCGCGGGCGCACAAGCGGGCGGCACCGATCACTCCGACACGGCCAAGCAGGTGGCGTTCACCGCGCCGGACGGCACCGCCCGTCGAGCGTGGCGGACGGTCACCACGCCGGACGGCCACGGCATGTGGCTGCATGTGGTCGACGCGGACACCGGCCGGGTCCTGTACCGCCAGAGTCTCTCCTCCGACCTGGCCCCGGCTCATGCCCCGGCTCAGGCCACCGCCGCCGCGCCGGACGCCGACTCCACCACCGGCTCCAGGCCGCTCCCCTCCTCCTTGACGAGCACGCTCCCGAGCAACGGCAGGGTGCTGGCCTGGGACCATTACCCGGGCGCCCCGTTGGGCGGCAAGCAGCGCAGCCGCAACCTGACGGTCCGGGGATGGCTCCCTGCCGACGCCAAGACCCTCAACGGGCCCGTCGCGCACGTCTACAGCGACGTCAACGACAACAACAAGGTGGACGCCGGGGAGGAGATCACCCCGGCGGCCGACGGGACGTTCTCCTTCCGGTTCAAGCCCTTCACGGGTGACGGCTGCGACGCCCCGCTGCCCTGCACCTGGGACCAGAAGACGCCGAACTCCTGGCAGGCCAACCGCGAACAGAACGCCGCGCAGGTCTACTACTTCCTCGGCACCTTCCAGGACCACCTGAAGGCCGCTCCGATCGGCTTCACCCGGGCCGCGGGCAACTTCGACGGCCGGGACGGCGACGCCGTACAGGCTCAGACGATCGACGGCGCGGCCACGAAGGACGGGCTGCCCGACGACGATCACCTGAACAACGCCAACATGGGTACGCCGCCGGACGGGCAGCCGCCCACGATGCAGATGTACCTGACCGGCTCCAGGTTCCCGCAGGCCAACTTCGGCGATGTCGCTCCCATGGTCTATCACGAGTACACCCACGGTCTGTCCAACCGGCTCGTCGTCGACGCCCACGGCCTCTCGACCCTCAACAGCCTGCAGTCAAGGGCCATGGGCGAGGCGTGGAGCGACTGGTACGCCCTCGACTTCCTCAACAACAAGGGGATGGTGAAGGACAACCCGCGCACCGACGGCGAGGTGGAGGTCGTCCCGCCGGGCCCGAGTGACGACATGCGGATACGCACCCAGGCTCTGGACTGCCCGGTCGGCTCCACCTCGACCAAGTGCCCGGGAACCAAGGAGACGGGCCCCGGCGGGTACACCTACGGCGACTACGGCAAGATCTCCCGCGGCGGTCCGGAGGTGCACGCCGACGGCGAGATCTGGGGCGAGACGCTGTGGGACCTGCGCACCGCGCTCGGCAGCCGGCTCACCGAGTCGCTGGTGACCCGGGCGATGGAACTGTCGCCCGCGAACCCGTCGTTCCTCGAGCAGCGCAACGCCATCCTGCAGGCCGACACCGTGGTCGACGGCGGGCGCGCCCACGCCGCCATCTGGAAGGTCTTCGCCAACCGGGGCATGGGCTACTTCGCCGCCGCCCTCACGGGCGATGACACCCGGCCCGACGAGGACTTCTCCCTGCCGCCCGGTCCGGACACCCCGGTGGTCACGGTCACCGGCAAGGTGACCGACGAGGCGTCCGGCGCCCCGGCGCGCGGAGTAACGATCAGCATCAGCGGCCACGCCTCCGGCTTCCCCGGCGCCGACTTCTCCACCGTGACCGCGACGGACGGCACATACACGATCCGGGACGTCCCCGAGGGCACGTACCGGAAGGTGTACGCGAGCGGCGCCGGCTACGAGCAGCGGATCCGTACGCTCGAGCTCCGGTCCGGTTCCGCCGACGGCGCCGACTGGCAGTTGCGCCGGAACTGGGCGGGATCCTCCGGCGGCGCCGAGATCGCGGACTTCAGCGGCCCGGACTACGGCGATTCGGGCTGCGGACCGAACGCCCTGATCGACATGTCAACCGCCGTCTGGGGATCGGACACCAAGGGCGGCAGCAACGGCACCGGAGTCGAGCCCGTGCACGCCACCGTCCACCTGCCCGAGCCCGTGGACATCAGCGACCTGCGCGTCGACCCGACGGCGGGCTGCGGGGACGACACGACGGCGTCTCTCGGCGACTACCGCATCGAGACCTCCACGGACGGCACCACCTGGACCACCGCCGCCAAAGGCCACTTCGGGCCGGCCGACACCGGCCGGGAGAACTCCGTGTCCCTCAGCGCCGGAACCGGCCAGAACATCCGGTACGTCCGCCTGACGATGCTGGGCAACCAGGCCGCCGACAACGACGTGGACTGCGCGAAGGACTCCGACCCCGCCGGCTGCAGGTACATGGACATGACCGAGCTCATCGTCCACGGCAAGCCGCACCAGGGCTGAGGGCGCGGTACGGACATCCGGGGGCGGCGTCCAGACAGGGGCGCCGCCTCCGGCGTACTGCGCGGCGGCCCGGATCACGCAAGCGCGGCCACCGTCTGTTCGCACCAGATCGTCTTGCCGGCCGCCATCTGCCGGGTGCCCCAGCGCTCCGTGAGCTGCGCGACCAGCAACAGACCTCGCCCGCCCTCGTCGAACACCCGGGCCTGCCGCAGATGCGGTGCGGTGCTGCTGGAGTCGGAGACCTCGCAGATCAGCACGCGGTCGTGGATCAGCCGCAGCTGGATCGGCGGGTCACCGTACCGGATGGCGTTCGTGACCAGTTCACTGACCACCAGCTCGGTGACGAAGGCGGCCTCTTGCAGTCCCCACTCGTCAAGGCGTCCGAGGGCGTCCGATCGTATCCGCGCCACGGCGGCGGGGTCGGCCTCCACGTCCCACACGGCGACCCTGCTCCGGTCCAGGGTCCTGGGCCGGACCAGGAGCAGGGCGGCATCGTCGGCTGGTCCGTCGGGCAGCAGCGTGTGTACGACGTGGTCGCACAGGGAGTCCAGCGAGTTGGCCGGCGCGGCCAGGGCATCCCGCAGGGCGTCAAATCCCGCACCGAGGTCATAGCGGCGGGAGTGGATCAAGCCGTCGGTGTAGAGGGCGAGCAGGCTGCCCTCCGGAAGGGTGACGTCCACCGGTTCGAACGGCAGCCCGCCCAGTCCGAGCGGCGGTCCCACGGGGACGTCCAGGAACCCGGCGGTGCCGTCCGGGTCGATGACGGCGGGTGGCGGGTGGCCGGCGAGTGCCATGGAGCAGCGTCTGGAGACCGGGTCGTACACCGCGTACAGGCAGGTGGCCCCGATGTCCCCGGCGGCCTGCGCCCCCGACCGCTGCGCGTCGGGGGCGGCCTCCGCCGACAAACGGATGACCAGGTCGTCGAGGCGGGTGAGGAGCTCGTCGGGAGCGAGGTCGACATCGGCGAGGGTGCGTACGGCGGTGCGCAGCCGGCCCATCGTGGCGGCCGCGTGGATGCCGTGCCCGACCACGTCACCGACGACCAGCGCGACCCTGGCCCCGGAGAGCGCGATCACGTCGAACCAGTCGCCGCCCACGCCGGAACGCTGCGCGGCGGGGAGATAGCGGGAGGCGGCTTCCACCGCCGACTGCTCCGGCATCCGCTGCGGAAGCAGGCTGCGCTGCAGAGTGAGAGCCGCGACGCGTTCTCGGGCGAAGCGCCGGGCATTGTCCAGGCAGATCGCCGCCCTTGCCACCAGGTCCTCGGCGAGGGCGAGGTCGTCCGCCTCGAAGCGCTCGGGGGTCTCACGGAAGCGGGCGAACATGACTACGCCTAGGGTCGTGCCCCTGGCTTTCACCGGCACGAGGAGCCATGAGTGCGTGCCCCACCGTCGGACCTTCGCCTGCCGCTCGGGGGTCTGGTCGATCCAGGCGCGGACCGGCGGGTCCGCGGTCCGGTACAGCGTGGACCGGCCGGTGGCCAGGCACAGGGCGGCCGGTGAGTTCGCGAGGTAGACGTCTGCTTCACCGGCGGTGTGCTGTGCCGTGGTGACCCCCTCGAACAGCGTCAGTTCCGCGATGCGCCGCAGCCGCACGGGGCCGGCCAGCGGCCCCGGAGCGGGTTCGTCGCCGTGGAGGATGACCTCCAGCAGGTCCACGCGGACGAAGTCGGCGAACCTGGGGACGGACACCTCGGTGAGCTCCCGTCCGGTCTGTGCGATGTCGAGGGTGCTGCCGATGCGCAGGCTGGCGTCGTTCAGCAGGGAGAGCCGCTCGCGGGCACGGCGCCTGTCCGTCACATCGCCGACGAGCGAGCAGACCCCGAGCGTACGGCCCTCCGCGTCCCGCAGCGCGGTCGCGGAGACGCTGAAAACACGGGATCCGGGTTCGGTCAGGATGGTGCCCTTGAGCTCGCCGACCTGCTCCTGCCCCGTGGCCATGGCCAGCCGCATCCGCTCCTCCCACTCCATGGCGTCCGGGCCGGGGAAGACCTCCGTCAGCCGGCGTCCGTGACAGGCCTCGTCCGGCACGCCGCTCAGCCGCCGCATCGCGGCGCTCTGCCCCACGCAGCGCAGATCGGTGTCGAACACCGTCAGGGCCAGGGGCAAGTCGTGCAACAGCAAGCCGGACAGCGACTGGCGCAGTCGCTCCGCCGCCTGACCGGACGGCGGGCCGATGAGCAGGACGGTGCCCGGCCCTGCTCCGGTGCCGTCCGCCTCGGGAGCAAGGGTGTACCGGGAGACGGCCACGGCCAGCCGGTGCCCGTCTTTGTGGCGTACGCCGAGGCCCGGGTGCCGCTCACCGGGCTCGGCGACCCCTTCACTCGCGGGCGGGGGCGTCACTTCGCCCTCCTGGGCCGGCTCCCCGCCCGCGAGTGCGGGGGCGTCCAGCAGCTCCGCCGCCAACCGGCCGAGGGCCTCGCCGCTGGTGTACCCGAGCAGGCGCTCCGCTCCGGGCGTCCACCCGATGACCAGCCCCTTGCAGTCGGTCACGACCACTCCCAGCGGCGCATGGGCATCCATGCCCTCAAGACTGACGCCGGAAATATCCACAATCAACCTGAATACGTGATATGCCGTTCACGGCGCAGCGGGGGCGGTCAAAGCCCGTCGCTGCTCGCTGAGGTCGGTGCGGGCCAGTACGGCGAGTGCGCAGCCGATGGCTCGGGCCGGTTCGGTGAGCAGCCGGTCGTAGGTGCGTGCCGCCACGAGCCGCAGCACCTGGTCCCGGTCCAGGGCGAACCATGCGCCGACGGTGCGCAGGCCGTGCGGGGTGAGTCGCCACAGCTTGTCGGCGTCCTTCACCACGGCGTCGTCCACGCCGAGCGCGTCCGTGCGGGTGTCGTGCCCGTCGATGACGGCGACGATCCGCTCGGTGTCCCGCGCGGGGTAGCCGACGTCGGAGAGGATGCGGGCGGCGATGGCGGCGCCCTCGGTCTCGTGCCTGCGTATCGTCTCGTGTGCGGCAGGCCCGGACGGGTGGGCGATGGCGGGCAGGATGTCGGCGGGGTCGACCATCTTCCAGCCGGTGTCGTGCAGGAGGACGGCGGGCAGCACCACGTCCGCCCGCGCGCCCGGCACGGCGTCCAGCAGAGCGCCCGCCAGCGCGCAGGCGTACAGCGAATGGACGTCGTTGTCGCGCACGTCGAGGTAGGGAAGCGCGCGGTCCCAAATCTCCCGCCGGACGCCGATCAACGGAACGGGGCGGGGAAGCGCGTCGCTCAGGGGGATCTCCGAGGCGGCGAGCGGAAGCGCCGGCAGCGGCTCGCGGGCCGCCCGGTCGGACGTCATGGCATCTCCTGTCGAACGTGGCCGGTCAGTCGAGAAGGGTGACGGTCCCGGCCGCGCCGTCCACCCGGATCCGTCGGCCGGTCGTGATGCGGGTGGACGCCGAGCCCGTCCCGGTGACGGCGGGCAGGCGGTACTCGCGGCAGACGATGGCGGCGTGGGACATGACTCCCCCGATGTCGGTGACGGTCGCGCTGACCTTGCCGAAGATCGGCGCCCAGCTCGGCGCGGTCACCGGCGCGACGAGGATGTCCCCCTCCTGGACGAGCTCCAGTTCGTCGGGGCTGCGGACCACACGGGCCGTGCCCTCGGCGACGCCCGGCGAGGCGGCCATGCCGGTCAGATCGCCCAGTTCGCCCGGGCCGGCCAACCAGGACCGGATCCGCTCACTGGTGATGCCCCACAGCATGACGCTGAGCGGCTCGGTCACGGCTCGCGGAGGCTCGTTCAGCGCCGGTTCAGGGGACTGCCGTGAGAGTGCGGCCACGATCCGGCGTCGCCGCTCGACCTCTGATGGCCAGTGGCCGGGACCGGCCGGCTCGACGCCGATCGCCCATCCGGACGAGTAGTCGAACAGCGCGGCCCGGACTTCGTCGCGCGTGAGGTAGAACATGTCGTTCGCGCGGGGCCAGAACCCGGCCCGGTGCAGCAGGGCGGACAGTTCCCCGGCCTTGCGCCAGAAGACACCCATCGTCCAGTGCTCGATGTAGAAGTTGTGGTTCTCCACATACGGGTAGACCTGGCGGGCGAGCCCCAGTTTCGCCTCGAAGTCGGCGCGTGCCGCGGGGTCGAGCAGTGCGGCGTACTCACCGGTGATCCGCTCGCGCTCGGCGACAAGTTCTGGGAGGCGCCGGTCGATGGCCTCGCCCCGCCGCAGGCGCAGGATGTAGTCGCGGATGTATCCGAGGGGAAGCGAGGGGGTGTCCCTCCAGTACCGGTCACTGCTGTAGAAGCCGTTGCCCGACGTGAAGTTGAACCAGGGGTCGCGGGCGGAGCTCCAGGCGTCGAGCCAGTCGCGGCCGCCCGGCTCGCGGCCGAGGGCGGTCAGGGTGTGCTCCCCCGGGTCGGGCACGGTCAGTACCGTGTCGACACCCAGTGCGAGAGCGAGCCTGGCCAGCTTCCTGAGCTCGTCGTCCGGGCGGAACAGCTCCATGTCCACGCCCGTCACCATCGACGCGATGCCATGGTCCGGGATGTCCGGGAACCACTGCTTGCAGAAGTGGAAGAAGTCCAGGTAGGCCACGTAGCCGAGGTTGAGGAACTCGAAGTGGTAAAGCCAGGCGCGGTGGCACAGGGCGAGGAGCCGGTCGTACCCGCCGAGCAGGGCATCGGAGGCATCCAGGCCGACACCCGCTTCGATCTCCGCGTACGGCTGGACTTCCGGCAGATCGGTGAAGCTGATCGACTCCAGCTCCCGGATGGTGCCTAGGACCTTTTGCTTCCAGTTGTCCAGCAGCCTGCCCCAGTTCGCGTAGTAGTAGCCGGCGCGTTCCAGGAACAGCGGCACGCGGGCAGGGATCCGGCTTTCCGGCGCGGCCACCGGACTCATATAGACGTAGCCCTGGTGGACGCGGAACGCGAGGCCGTAGGCGGGCGGCACCACGAAGTGCCGGGTGTTGAAATGGCCCAGGGAGGTGACCGAGAAATCGGCGATGACCGTCTCGAACGGTTTCACCACGGTGGGCCAGTGCTGGCTGTCCCGAAACCAAAACCGCCGCTCATCGGCCGCACGCCGCCAGGGCTGGAAGACCATGTGGTACGGGTACAGCCGTTCCCAGCCCTCCGCACCCGCAGGGGCCGTCATCTCGTACGGGCTCGGGAACTCCGTGCGCGCCGCCGTCGTCATGACGTGGTCCTTTCATCGCTGGCGGGGAGGTCCACCCGGCAGGTCACGTCGACGGCTTCCCGGGCCGAGCAGGACGTCGATGATGCTGGAGGCGCCCGCGCCGTGGCTGGTGTGGGCAGGTGTCCTCGGTCGGCGGCTCCAGACCGTTTCGGGCCGCGTCTGGAGCAGTACCGCGGTGGCGCCGGTACCCGTGGAGGTACCCCGGTGGCGGTCGACGGCCCACTCGATGTCCTGCGGGCAGCCGTAGTACCGCTCGGCGGTCTTGGCCAGGCCGGCGATGTCGACGACCTCCCGCGGAACCAGGCAGGGGACCCGCCGACGGCCCTCCTCGACCGCCCGCCGTACGAGCCCGTGCCCGTCGGGGGCGGGAACCAGTTCCTGGTGCTTCGGCGACACGGTCGTGCGTACCGTGGTGTTCAGGACCTTGTCCACCAGATAGGCGTCCGGGGTCACCTCGCCGGACACCATGAGGTGCCCCAGTCCCCAGATCGCCTCCACCACGATCTTCGACGGGTCGCCGTCGGCCGGGTTGACGGTCACGGCGGCACCGGAGGTACGCGCGTCGACCATCCGCTGCACCCCGACCGCCATGCGCAGCCCTCTCTCCGGCAGCCTGTGAGCCGCGCGGTAGAGGATCGCGCGGTCGGTCCACAGGCTCGCCCAGCAGCGCCGAACGGCGTCGAGGACGGCATCGGCGCCACGAATCCACAGAAACGTGTCGTGCTGCCCGGCGCAGCTCGCCTCGGGCAGGTCTTCCACCTCGGCGCTCGACCGGACGGCCACCGCGACATCCGGGCAGCCGACGGCCCGGCAGAATTCCTCGTACGCCGCCGTCACCGCCGACGCGATCGAAGGAGGCACGGGCGCCTCGCCCACCGAGCGGCGGATCTCCGCGCCGCGCGCAGCCACCGCGCCCGGATCCGCGGCGAGCCCGGAGAAGGCGGCGTCGACGGACCGGCGCAACCCGCCATGGTCGAGCAGCGCCTCGAAGGCGTCCGTGGTCACCACGAACCCGGGCGGCACGGGAGCGCCGGCCCGGGTCATCGCGGCCAGCGCGGCGCCCTTTCCGCCCAGGCTGCTCGTCCCGAACTCGGCAGAGCTGTCGAACGCGACGATGTACCCAGACCTCACGATCTCTCACCCCGCTGGCACGGACTTCACCTCGCCGGTACCGGCCGTCCCTCTTTGCAGCCTAGGGCGTTCGTCGCCCTCCCGCACTCCCACGCCAGGCCGTTGACCAGGACAATTCCAGAAGTCCAGCTGGCCGGTGGTACCGGAGTACCAGGCCGGCCCGCACGGGTCATGCCGCCTTGCGCATGCGGCGGTACGCCGTTGGGACAGGGGCAAAGGATCCACCGTGCGACTCTCCGGTAGCGTCAAGGTATGAGTCATCCGCATCCAGAGCTGAAAGCCGCCCCGCCTCTGTCCGAAGGAGGGCTGAGGGTCGTCGCCCTCGGCGGCCTGGGTGAGATCGGCCGCAACATGACCGTTTTCGAGTACGCGGGCCAACTGCTGATCGTCGACTGCGGTGTGCTGTTCCCCGAAGAGACCCAGCCCGGGGTGGATGTGATCCTCCCGGACTTCACCTCGATCCGTGACCGCCTCGACGACGTCGTGGCGATCGTGCTGACCCACGGTCACGAGGACCACATCGGCGGCGTGCCCTACCTGCTGCGTGAACGGTCCGACATTCCCGTCGTCGGATCGAAGCTGACCCTGGCGTTCCTGGAGGCCAAGCTCAAGGAACACGGCATCCGGCCGCGCACGGCGCGCGTGCGTGAAGGTGACCGGCGCGGATTCGGCCCCTTCGACTGCGAGTTCGTGGCGGTCAACCACTCCATCCCGGACGGTCTCGCGGTCGCGATCCGCACCGGCGCCGGGATGGTGCTGCACACCGGCGACTTCAAGATGGACCAGTTCCCGCTGGACGACCGCATCACCGATCTGCGCGCCTTCGCCCGCCTCGGCGAGGAGGGCGTCGACCTGTTTCTCACCGACTCCACCAACGCCGAGGTGCCCGGCTTCACCACCTCCGAGCGCGAGCTGAACCCGGCGATCGAGCAGGTGCTGCGCACCGCGCCCCGGCGGGTCATCGTCTCCAGCTTCGCCAGCCATGTGCACCGCATCCAGCAAGTACTGGATGCCGCGCACCAGTACGGCCGCAAGGTCGCCTTCGTGGGCCGCTCGATGGTCCGCAACATGGGCATCGCCCGTGAGCTCGGCTATCTGAAGGTGCCGTCCGGCCTGGTGGTCAATGTCAAGGAGCTGGAGAAGCTGCCCGACCACAGGATCACTCTGGTGTGCACCGGCTCCCAGGGCGAACCGATGGCCGCGCTGTCCCGGATGGCCAACCGTGACCACATGATCCGTATCGGCAAGGGCGACACCGTCCTGCTCGCCAGCTCCCTCATCCCCGGCAATGAAACCGCCATCTACCGCGTCATCAACGGACTGACCCGGTGGGGCGCGAACGTCGTCCACAAGGGCAACGCCAAGGTGCATGTCTCCGGGCACGCGAGCGCCGGGGAACTCGTGTACTGCTACAACATCGTCAAACCCCGCAACGTCATGCCCGTACACGGCGAGTGGAAGCACCTACGGGCCAACGCCGACCTGGCCATCCGTACCGGAGTCGACCCCGACCGGGTCGTCATCGCGGAGGACGGTGTGGTCGTCGATCTCGTCGACGGACGCGCCTCGATCACCGGAAAGGTGCCCGCCGGCAACGTCTACGTGGACGGCATGGAGGTCGGTGGCGCCACCGAAGCCTCCCTCAAGGACCGTCGCACTCTCGCGGAGGAGGGCGTGGTCACCGTGGTGGCGATCGTCGACGCCGACACCGGCGCCCTCGCCGAACCCCCCGACTTCCTGGCCCGCGGCTTCGTCCACGACGACACCACCTTCGAGCCGGTCGTCCCCGTGATCGAGAAGACCCTGGCCGCCGCCGCCGAGGAAGGCGTCGGAGACGCGCACCAGCTCGAACAGCTCATCGCGCGCGCCGTGGCGAACTGGGTGTTTCGAACCCACCGCCGTAAGCCCCTGATCATCCCGGTCATCATCGACGCGTGACGGGCCCCCAGCGAAGCCGGGCATGGCCACGGGGCGCGGGGCATGGGTACAGGTCGACCCGGCTGCGCGAACGCAAGAAGCGGCGCACCCGCCGCGCCCTGGCCAAGAAGCCGAGGAGCTCGTCCCCGCGCGGCCGGCGGAGCGACCGCGCCGCGCTGTGTCCGGTGGGGGTACGCCGGCCCAGGGCACGACCGCCCGATCAGAGGTGGCCCAACGGCCTCTGAGCTTGGTCGCGACCCGCGGCGGTGCCGTCCGTCGGGATCAGGGCGCGATCTCCACCGGACTCGACTCCGTCACCTGGTCGATCTCCGACGTACGGACCGTGACCTTCATGGTCCAGGTGCCGGGCAGCGGAAGGTTGACGGAGTCCGTGCCCCAGTAGCCGCCCTTGTCGGTGAGCTCGGCATCGATCGGCCCGATCTTCTGGGAGGCGAGGGTGAAGGTGAGGCGGACTTCGGGGACCGCGATGAGGCTTCCGTCGGGGGCGATGGTCACGGCCTCGACCGCGTTTTCGCCCACGCTGCTCGGTTCCAGGAATATCTGGATTTTGCCGCGGCCGGTGGGGCTGCCCGTGTCGTAGGGGATCAAGGTCTTCGTCGCAGGGGCACGGTAGCTGGCAGCCGCGGCCCGCGTCTCGGTGACGGCCCGCCCCGGCTCAGTACCGGTGAGAAGCGTCGTGATCACCAACACCACCACGCCCACGAGGACTTCGGCCAGCACGGAGCGGCGCAGAGTCCGGTGGGGGGCCGCGGCCTCATCCGGCTCATCGCACTTGTCAGGCCCGTCGAACTCGTCAGGCCCATCGGCCTTGTCAGGCCCGTCGAACTCGCCAGGCCCATCGGCCTTGTCAGGCCCATATGGCCCATCCGGCTCCGTGGGCTCGCCGGCGGCAGCCGCCCCGGCTCCGCTCCCGGCGCAGGCCCCTGCACCGCCCGCGCTGACTCCTACGGGCTCCACCTCCCGTACTTCTACCGCCGGACTTTCGGCTCCGACCAGCCCCGCCGTCCAGCGACGCGAGTACATCGCCGCCCCCAGCAACAACATGAACGCGCACATCTTGGCGTTGAGGAGCCTGCCGTACGACGTGTTGAACAGCGCGTCCCAGGATCCCAGGCCCCGCCAGGACTGGTAGACGCCCGTGGCCACGAGGACCGTCACCGACACGAACGCCAGGCGGGAGAAGCGGGCCGCCGAGGCTGCGGCGAGCGGCGTTTCGACGCGGCGGTGGAAGGTGGCGAGCAGGGCGACGAGGCCGCCCAGCCAGACCGCCATCGCCAGCAGGTGCAGCACGGAGGAGACCACCGCCACGGGGACCTGGATCCCCGCGGACGCGTGCTCTGCCGCGGCCCACGTACCCGCCAGGGCAATGGCCAGGATCGCGCCCGACGCGAGCACCGACGGCTTCGGGTGCTCCTCCCATCGGTACCGGTCCCCTCCCCTGCGTCCGTCCAGTCGTACGAGGAAGACCGCGGCCACCCCGGTCAGCACCAGCCGGGCCAGCAGGGCCCAACCCGGCCTGCCGGCCAGCGTGTTCTGGAGGAGGGAGAGGTCGAAGACGGTCGTGGGGCCGGTTCCGCGGGCGTACGGGCCGCGCAGGAACAGCAGGGCCACGGTGGACAGGAGCAGGGTCCACCAGCCGACGCGGAGGAGTTTCCGGAGGGGCTCGGCGGTGGGAGGGCGGCAGACGAGCAGGAAGGTGGCCGCGCCGACGAGCAGGGCCACGGCGCTGTACGCGGCGTACCGGGCGATGTCGTACAGCGCGTCCACGGCGGGGTCCACGGTGGGCTCGTTGGCGATGTTCGCGCTGGTCGCCGAGGGTTTGCCGATGGAGAAGGTGAACGCGCCGGAGATGGGGTGGCTGTCCGCCGAGACCACCCGCCACCCCACGGTGAAGGTGCCGTCGGGCAGGTCGCCGCGGAGCCGTACGCGGGCCGTGTCCGACCGGCCGGCGGCGCGCACCACTTCGCCCGTGCTCACGCGGTGGTTGTCGGGGGAGAGGATCCGGATCGAGCCGTCGGAGAGGCTGACGGACTCGGTGAATGTCAAGGTGACGTATTTCGGGGCGGACTTGAGGATCGATCCGTCCCGAGGGTCGATGTCGCGCAGGGCGGCGTGCGCGGACGCGGTTCCGGCACCGCCCAGCAGGAACAGCGTGCCCAGCAGCAGGACGAGGGCGACCGCATGGCGCGGCGCCGGTATCCATGGGGTTCGGCCCACGTCACCTCTCCGTTCTCCGTCTTCGTGCTCTGTGTTTCCGAGTACGGATGTACACGGCACCTCGCAACACCGCGCACCAGGTCGTGCCCCGTGATCCACGATGCCATCGGTGAGGCGAGGAACACGCACACGTCGTCGACGTCCTCCGGGCGCCCCAACGGTCGGGTGGGTACGGCCTGTTGCCGGCGCCGTACGCCGTCCGGCCACGCCTCCGCCAGGCCGACGCGGTCGACCAGCCCCGGCGAGACGGTGTTCACGCGGATGCCGTACGGACCGTACTCCAGAGCCGCCGACCGTGTGTGCACGACGACGGACATGGGACGCGCGGTATGGGACGCGCGGTATGGGACGCCCGGTATTGGACGCCCGGTATTGGGGAAGGCCGTTTCGACGCCTGCCACGGTCTGAGGACCGGCACGGAAGGCTGAGGGCCGGGCGGGCGTCAGCGGGCGTCCGGGGCGATCATCGGTGTATGAACGTGACCCTTCACCTCGCTCAGCAGCCCGACGCCGACGAACTCCTCGGGCGCAGTCCGCTGGCCGCGCTGGTCGGCATGCTGCTGGACCAGCAGGTTCCGATGGAGTGGGCGTTCGCG
>CBFGQM010000051.1:0-20210 GCA_965650905.1 uncultured Streptomyces sp.
AGCGCCGCAGGATCTCCTCGTGCTCGTGCTGCAGGCCCGGGACGGCAACGGCGCGAGAGATGACAAGGGTCGCCACGTCAAGGCTCGACGTCGAACCGCCCGGCCGGCTGCGGCCGCCTGTGAGGACGTAGTAGCGCTCGAGACCGGACGGGTCCGTGGACCGACGGGGACCACTCATCCAGAGTGCTCCTCCAGACGCGGAGTGGTGCCGAGGAGTTCACCCATCCTGCGGGCCAGATCCCTCATCTGATGGCCGAGCAGGCCCTGGTCGAGCCCTTCCTTGGCGAGGACTCCGAGGTACGTCTCCACGCCGGCCCGCACCACGAAGAGATGGCCGCCGTCGACCTCGATCATCGCAAGGCGCAGCTGCCCCGCATACTTGGGGAACTGCCCGGCCACGGGTTGGGCCAGCGCCTGCAGGCCCGCCACCACGGCGGCGAAACGGTCCACGTCGTCGGGGTCGTCGGCGCCGTAGGAGGTGATGGCCTTGCCATCACTGGAGGCCACCAGGGCGAAGCGGATCTCCTGGATGCTCTCGACCAGATCACGGAGCGCCCAGCTCACGTCGGTTCCCTGTTGCGTCATGTGGACCAGTCGCTCTCTTCAGTGCTGTGCTCGGAGGCCTCACGTCTCGCGGTGGCCTCACGTCCCGCGGTGGACTCACATCCCGTGGTCGGCTCGCCTCCCTCGGACGGCTCCCGGCCGGCGGTGGCGAAGGCGGCAAGGCCGGTGAAGGACGCGTCCGGCGGCACCGCGTACGAGGCTGTGGTCGCGGACTCGTCGTCGCGTTCCACCGGCTTCGGCTGCTCGGACTCCGCTCGTCTGCGGCGCCTGGGCAGACCGCCGGGCGTGGTGTTCCCCGCTTCCTCGACGGTCACCTGAACAGGCTCGACCGGCGCCCCGCCCGTCGGCGCGGCCCCTGCGGAGATCTGGGCGGCCGGAGCGGGAGCCGTGACGGCGGCGGGCAACGGCCTGAAATACTTGTGCGGTACCACCAGGATCACCGAGGTGCCGAGCCAGGGCGAGTCCGCGAACGTGACCCTGATCCCGTAGCGGCGGGCCAGGGCCCCCACCACACGCAGGCCGAGGTGAGCGTCCTCGGACACACCGCCGAGACCGGGGCCGGGCACCTTCCCCTCGAGCGCATGGAGCGCCTCCTGCTTCTTCTCCTCGTTCAGACCCTTGCCGGAGTCCTGGATCTCGATACCGACGCCATTGGGTACCTCCTTGCCGGAGACGACCACGGGCTCGGTGGGCGGCGAGTAGCGCGCCGCGTTGTCCAGGAGATGGGCGAACATCAGGGTGAGGTGGTCGACCAGGCCGCCGTCCACGCCGAGTTCCGGCAGATGCCGGACCTGGACACGGTCGAAGTCCTTGATCCGGCCGATGCCGCCGCGGACCACGCTGAGCAGTCGCTGCGGCTCCTGCCACTGCCGGCCGGGCCGGTCCGAACCACCGAGTACGCCAATGCTCGCGGCCAGACAGTCGGCGGGGCCGATCTCCTGGTCGAGCTCCATCAGGCCCTGGGCCACGGCGGGCAGCCGGCCGTGCTCCCCCTGCATCTCGTGCAGACGACCGCGCAGCTTGCTGGTGAGCACGTGCATACGGTTACCGATGCCGATGACGGCCTGCTCGGCCGAGGTGGAGCGGTTGAACTCCTCCTCCACGCTGATCAGCGCGACCCTGAGGACCTTGCGCAGCTGGGCCCGCAGGTCGGGGCTGACGTCCGCGCCCTGGTTGACCGTGGGCAGTACGTCGTCGATGGCCTCACCGCCGCGCAGCCGCTTCAGTGCGTCCGGCAGCTCGACGTCGGCGAGCCGAGCGACGGCCGCCTGCTGCCGGTCCAGCTGCTCCTTCCAGGCCTGGGCCTGCTCGGCGACCCGCGCCTCGTACACCTGGGCCTGCTCGGCCAGCTGCGCTTCGCGGGCCGAGCGCTCGGCCGCGTACTTCCGCTCCAGGCCGACCGCATGCTGCTGCCACTGCTGGGAGTGCCCGGCCTGTGAGGCCATGAGCTCGCCCGCGCTGCGGCGCAGTCGGACCTGGGATCGGACAAGCAACTGTACGCAGACGGCACTTGCCGTCGTCGCCACGGCACCGGCGACTATCGCGGTGATGCGCGTCTGGTCGGAGGCGGCGACCGCTGCGACGACGGTCCCAGCGCCTAAGGTCAGTGGCAACAGCCACCAGCTGTACCAAGCAGGTGCCCGCGCCGCGGGTGGCGGAGTGGCAAGTTCCATCTGCATCCTTCGAAGCAACACGATCGAACAGAGGGTAGAAGGTCGGGCTGCACTCGTCGCGCGGCGGGCTTCCCCTTCGCGACGGGCATGCGTGGGCAACGAGCGACAACGCTGCTTTCGCGTCAACTCGCCGCGCCAGAGGGAACCTTATCGGGTTTGATCTGCCGAGGCTCAATCCCTCTCACCACCTCGTCGAAGGTTTGGCCTTGCTCCGGCTGGGGACGTTCGAGTCGACAAATCCCTTTACGCATCATCCAGACCCCCGACGACCGGTGTGACACGAGGAACGGATGCGTCAGGGGGTCGGCACGGGCACGCAATGTCATCAACCCCCCACCCCGAGTCGTCCTTGAGGAGATGTACCGATGAGTGGCCTGTCAGGTACTTCCGCCGCGGTTGCCATCGCGCCCGGCCGCCTGCCCTTGATCGGACACGGACACCAACTGACCAGGCGCCCCCTGGAGTTCATGGACTCGCTGCGCGATCAAGGCAGCGTCGTCAAGATCCTTATCGGACCCACCGCCGCCTATGTGGTCACCGATCCGGCCGTCACCCGCCGGGTGCTGGTGACGGAGGCGGACGCGTTCGCCAAGGGCGGCAAGATCATCGATGCGCTGCGGTTGTTCTTCGGCGACGGGCTCGCCACGATCGCCGACGGCGACCTGCATCTGAAGCACCGCCGGCTGATGCAGCCGATGTTCAACAAGGCGCACATCGCCACCCGGGGCGATGTCATGATCAGCCATGTCAGGGCCGCGACCGAGGCGTGGACGGAGGGGGTCGCGCGGGACACGTACGAGGACATGAACGATCTGACGCTGTCGACCTTCCTCGTCGCGCTCTTCGGTTCGGGCCTGCCGGACCATGTCGAGGAGGAGTTCCAGACCCTCATGCCGGCGATCATGCGCGGCACGATCCGGCAGACCATCCTGCCGGGCTGGGTGACGAAGCTCCCGCTGCCCGCGAACCGCGCGCACGAGCTGCGGGTCACGCGTCTGCGGGCGCTCATCGACCAGGCGATCGACCATCACCGCGCCCAACTGGCCGCGCAGCCGGACACATCGGCCGAGCCACCCACCGGCTGCCCCGCACACAAGGGCGGCTCTGCGGACGGTCCGACACGCAGCGCGACGGGGAGCGCGTCCGAAGGCGGCCTCTTCTCCACCCTCCTCACCGCCGACGACCCCGAGACGGGCCCCCTCTCCCGCCAGCAGCTCCAGGACGAGGCGATCACGCTTCTCACCGGCGCCATCGAGACCACGGGGACGACACTGGCCTGGACCCTGTACGAGATCAGCAGGAATGCGGAGATCGAGCGGCGGCTGCACGACGAACTCGACGCCGTGTGCGGGGACCGGCTGCTGCGCCAGGAGGACCTGAGCTCCCTGCCGTACCTGCGCAGGGTCCTCAAGGAAGCCATGCGCATGTACGGCCCCGCCTGGCTCGTCACACGCACCACCACGCGTCCTGTCATCCTCGACGGACACCACATCCCCGAAGGCGCGGACATCGTCTACAGCCCGTACGTCCACCAGCACGACCCCGAGGTCTACGCCGACCCCGCGGCCTTCAACCCGGACCGCTGGGAGCCTGAGCGCGCCAAGAGCATCAACCGCACCTCGTTCCTCGCCTTCGGCGACGGCCGCCGCAAGTGCATCGGCGAGGAGTTCGCCTGGGCCGAACTCCTCATCGTCCTGGCGACCGTCGTCCAACGCTGGCGCCTGGCGCTGACCTCCGCCCCCCCACGTCCGCAGGCCATCGTCACGGTCAAACCGGACAAGCTCTCGATGACACCACAGCTCAGGGCCCCGAAGGGGACAGCGGAGAAGGCCCCGGAGTCCTAGGGCGTGCCCTGGTTCGGACACCAGGGAGCACGTAACCCGCCGGTCGATGTCAGGGCTTCGCGCCAGTGGCCTTCCTCGGCTGGCGGGGCCCGGAATGGGACCGCTCGGGCCTGTTCTGGCCGAGCGGCTGGCGACGGGGGCATCGGCAGCGAGGTGGCCGTGTGCGACGTCGAGCCTCTCTCCGCCCCGTCGAGTGCCGGCGTAGTGTTGGCCTCAGCGCGTGATCCGGTCGATCACCAAGCGCTCGAAGAGGTCGTCGTGCAGCTCGTCCTGGTACTGCTCGACCGACCGGTGAGCGGCCGCCGTGTCCCCGTTCCAGTCAGTGATGACGTCCTTGTTGAAGTCGATCAGGCGGTGTACGTCGTCCGGAGTCAGCTCGGGATGGAACTGGCATCCGAAGACCCGCTCGCCGAAGCTCAGTGCCTGGACGGAGGTGTGCTCGTTGCGGTACTCGATGCGCACCCCGTCGGCCTCCTCGATCCGCGGACTGATCGCCTGATAGTGGAACGACGGCACGACACCAAAGCCGTGGTCGCCGCCCCTGTCGCGGTGGCTGTCGCCAGCTCGGCTTACCGGGGTCAGGCCGACCTCTATGCCCGAGGTGCCGATGATCGAATTCGGACGCAGTGCCTCGGCGATCAACTGCGAGCCAAGGCACATGCCGATCACCGCGGGGCCCGGGCTCGCGGGCTCGGCACCCCCGTCGCTCCTGTCCGTGTCCGCGATGAGCTCCCGCACCAGCGCGATGGTCGCGCGCATCCACGCGGCGTCCGAGTGCACCGAGGTCTGGCCTCCGGTGAACACATACGCCAGGGTGGGTCGGGGCAAGCGCGCGGCCGGATCGGCCGCCTCGGCCGGCAGGTTCAGGCGGCCACAGCTCAGGCCAGCCCGGGTCAGTCGTTGCTCGATCCGGTCGGCGTAGTCGAGACCGTCGTAGATCAGCCCGTCCGCGACACAGATCTGCACGTCCACCGGCATGATCTCCCCCTTTACCCGAAGAACTTCGACCACAGGCTGGCCGCCGCGTCCACGCACTGGACGAAACCCAGGACAGCCACGATCGTCACGGCCAGGTTGACTCGCGTTACCCGGCGCATCTGCTCGTGCTCCAGCTTTCGTTCCACCGCGTGCCGCGCCATTTCGAGCAGGGTGTCAGTACGCTCGCGCACCTTTTCGGTCTCCCACGCCTTCAGTACGCTGTCACGCAACTTGAGGACGTGGAAGTCGTAGCTGAACGTGGGCCGCACCAACGCCTGGTAGTCGGCACGCAGCCGTCGTTCCAGCCCGATGAGAAGTTCGGGGTCCTCGTCCAGGGCCGACTCGCGGATGATCCGTTCCGCGGCGTTGGCGGAGCGTTCCAGCCGGGCGTAGTGCACGTTCAGCTGACCCAGCAGGTGCTCAAGCTGGCCGAGCGTGTCGTGAGGGTTCCGGGAGGCCAACAGGAAGAAGGCGTACCCGGGGTAGAAGAACTCTTCCGGCCACGTCGATTCGGAGGGGATCGGCTCGGCGGAGCGGGGATAGACCAGGTGCCGTAAAGAATTGGAGAGCGTCGCCCGGCCTGGAGCCGGGTGGGTGGTGCTGCCCGCGTAGGCGAGGTTGAAATAAGGCAGGACCGTGGGACACGGCGGCCCCTGTCGGCATCGGTCGGACATCGCGGTAAGGGCTGGCAGCAGCTCGTCCCTGATGCGCGCGGTGACATCGTCGCGGCCCTTCGGCCCGAAGCCGTCGATGAGCCGCTCCCGCCGTACCTCGGACCACCCGTCGGCGATGCGCATGTGCACGGCCACCGAGCCGTAGCCGTCCGGGAACAGAATGCCGGTGACGTTCAGTTCCACCGGGAGCAGCGTCGCCTCCTGCACGATCGTCGTCAGCCGCGCGTGGAACGCATCGGAGCCGGCGAAGTGCGTGAGCAGGTCGACGGGGGGATTGCCGAAGGTGAGCGAGCCACGCAGGAATTGATCCAGGGACCGTTGCACCACCGTGAGGCGCCTCTCCGGCTCGAGCGCGCCGTCCGCCGGAACGGCGAAGCTGGGAAGGTCCGCGAGCGACGCGGACCCCGGATAGAAGGGCCCGGTCAGCAGCAGCAGGGCGTCGCCGCAGAAGTCGACGTCACCTGATGCCCCAGGCGGCGGCCCGACAGCCGCACGGGCATGCGGCAGCTCCACTCCGTCCGGTGCCCCGCCCAACTCCTGAACAAGTTTGGACCTGTCCATGCGACCGCCCCCCCGGCGATTCAGACGACCATGCAGGCTACCGCCTCTTCGGGATCCATTACAGCATCTGATGCGGCGCGTCGCCCCGCCCGCATCCCGCCTCGCCCATCAGGGTCCGTCGATCCCGAGGCACGATTTCAAGATCTTCAGAGCACTTCTGGGCAACTTCTAGTGCATCGTCCAGGTGTGCTTGTCGCCGCCCACCCAACGGACGACTTCCGGGTCGTCGGCGTCGTGCACCGGGATGCCGTAGGCCGCGGCGGCGATCAGCACGTCCGTGAGGGCCGTGGCCGCGCCGACGACGGCACCGTCGATCTGCACGATGCGGAAGGGTGGATTCCCGGGCTGGAGACCCAGCACCGTGATCCGCGGGTGCGAGATGTAGGGGCTTGCGCTTTCGGTCATGATCCCACCGGTTCCACACGCTGGCCGCCGGTAAGCCTGCCGGGGCGGGGGTGTCAGTCGTCGTGCCACTGCGCCGACGTGGCCGACGTGGCCGACGTCCGAAAGAGGCTCGTATTTCATGGTGGCACAGGCAAGCTCGGGTGGCTGCTGTGCGGGCCGGTCCGAGCCGCGCGACGCTGGAGACATGGAGCCGGTCGATGCCCTGGACCGGATCGCCTTCCTGCTGGAACGGTCCCGGGCCCCCACCTATCGCGTACAGGCGTTCCGCACGGCGGCGGGCGTGGTGGCGGCGCTGCCCGACGGTGAACTGGCGCGGCGGACGGCTGCCGGGTCGCTTTCAGTCGCTGAAGGGGTCGGGCCGAAGAGCGCGCAGGTGGTGCGCGAGGCGCTGGCCGGGCGGGTGCCGGGCTATCTGGAGCGGCTGGAGCGGGAGGCCCCGGATCCGCTCGCCCCGGGCGGTGAGCGCCTGCGGGCGCTGATGCGCGGCGACTGCCATCTGCACTCGGACTGGTCGGACGGTGGGAGTCCCATCGAGGAGATGGGGCGGACGGCGGCCCGGATCGGCCACGAGTGGGCGGTGCTCACCGATCACTCGCCGCACCTCACGGTGGCCCGCGGGCTGCCCGCGGAGCGGTTGCGGGAACAGCTCGGCGTGGTGGCGGAACTCAACACACGCTGGGCGCCCTTCCGGCTGCTCACGGGCATCGAGTGCGACATTCTCGACGACGGTTCGCTCGACCAGGAGCCGGAGCTGCTGGACCGGCTCGACGTCGTCGTCGTGTCAGTGCACTCCAAGCTCCGTATGGACGCGGCGTCGATGACCCGTCGTATGGTCGCCGCTGTACGCAATCCGCTCTCCGACGTGCTGGGGCACTGCACGGGCCGGCTCCTCGGCGGTCGCGGGCGGCCCGAGTCGCGGTTCGACGCGGACGCGGTCTTCGCGGCCTGCGCCGGCTCGGGAACGGCGGTGGAGATCAATAGTCGTCCCGAACGGCTCGATCCGCCGCGCCGCCTCCTGCGCCGGGCGATCGACGCGGGCGTCCTGTTCTCCGTGGACACGGACGCCCACGCACCCGGACAGCTCGACTGGCAGGGGTACGGGTGCGCGCGAGCCGTGGAGTGCGGCGTGCCCGCCGGGCGGGTGGTCACCACCTGGTCGGCGGACGAGCTGCTGGCCTGGGCACGGCACCGCGAGACGCCGCCCGGCGCGCGCGGTCCGTAAAGGACTCGCCGTCGCTGGGAGACATACGGTCCATGACGAGGTACTCGGGAAGTGCGGGCGAGCGGTGAGGCCCTACGGTGAAGGGACAGGGACAGCGTATGGAACGAGCGGCCGTGTTCGACGTCGACGGCACTCTCGTCGACACCAACCACCTTCATGTGACGGCCTGGTGGGAGGCCTTCCGGCAGGCCGGGCACAAGGTCTCGATGCATGCCATCCACCGGGCTGTGGGCCTCGGCGCCCACGACCTCGTCGCTCATCTGCTGGGCGACGACCGGGACACGGGCGAGGACGACACGATCAGCGCCGCCCACAAGACCCTCTACGGAACGTACTTCGACCGGCTGCCACCGCTGCCGGGCGCCGGGGACCTGCTGCGGCACCTGGACCGCGGCGGCTGGACCGTCGTGCTCGCCACCTCTGCCGGCGGGCCCGAGCTCGAAGCGCTGCGCCGCGCCATCGACGCCGACGAGGCCATCGAAGCCATGGCGAGCGCCGACGACGTGGCGGCGGGAAAGCCCGCGCCCGAACCGGTCGAGCACGCCCTGGAACTCGCCGGGGCTTTGGCCGAGCGGTCGGTGCTCGTCGGCGACACCGTGTGGGACATGCGGGCCGGCACCCGGGCCGGTGTCGCCTGCGTGGGCGTCCTGTGCGGTGGCATCCCGCGCGCCGATCTCGAGGAAGCCGGGGCCCGTGCCGTCTACCGGGACCCGGCCCATCTGCTGGCGTCGACGAAGGGCAGTCCCCTGGCATCGGGCGACTGAGCGACTGCCTCGTACACGGATCTGGCGGCCCGTGCCACCTCGTCCACCGGGCGCGGTAGCGGCGGGCGTGGTCCAGGACGGCGTCGTACATCGCGGTGAAGGCGGTGCGCCAGTCGGTGGCCAACAGGCCGAGCGCGCCGGAGGGGTAGCCGCATCCGGGCCGTCACTCGGTGCAGGCGGGCGGCCTGGCGCCCCAACTCGCGGCGGAGATCCATGTGTTCGCCGTCCGGGAAGGAGCCCCACCGATCGCCTTCAGTACGTAGCGGCTGCCGTCGGTGACGAGGAGTTTCCTCCACGGTGTTGTAGCTTCCGCCGTCCACCGGACGGCAGCGGGCGAGCCGTTCCGCAGGCAGCCCGGCCGCCTCGAGAAGCGTCGCTCCCGGTTCTCCGACATCTCGCGCCCACCCGTTGCGTTCGTCGCCACGGCACTCACCCGGACCGTACAGCGCAGGCGAGGCACCACCACTCGCACGGTTGTGCACCGTACTTCGTGCGGAACGCTTAGGCTCCGCGCATGGAACAGAGCGAGATCATCCTGCGTGCGATCGGCGTCCTGACCGAGACCCAGGAAATGGTGCGCAGGCTCAACGAGGAGTCCGACGTCGACACGGACATCGGCGACGCCCAGCTCGGCAGGCTGGTCACGGAGGTGTTCCCACCCGTCGAGGTGCCTGCCGACGCGACCCCGGCCGAGGCGGGCCAGGCGGTCATCGACGCGCTGATGCCCGCCGCGATCTCGCTGGTGGGCGCCTTCGCGTTCCTGTTCTCCGAACTCGCCGAGACGCACGACACGGGCCGGTCCGACATCACCAGCACCGAACTCCTCCAGACACTCGCGCTCCGCCTGTCGAACAGGGACGACGACGAGTAACCTGCTCGTCCTGGTGTTCCCGGCCGTGTCAGACTGGCCGCTCGGCCTGTGCGTCCTTGCCATCGCCTCGGGTGAGCCGCGCCGTCTGGACAAGTTCGGTGCGGCTCCGAAACGGGAGGTGCCCAAAGATGCCGGATGTACGTGAGACGTGGGCCACGGGTGTGGCCCACGTCGTGAAGTGGCGCCAGGAGCCCGTAGTCGTCCAGACGGTGCGGTCGGCCGCGGCCGCGACGATCGCGTACGTCATCGCCCTGCGGTTCAGCCCCGAGGCCGCTCCGCTGACCGCTCCGCTGACCGCGCTCCTCGTCGTGCAGGTCACTCTCTATGCCACGCTGACCACCGGCGTACGCCGGGTGAACTCGGTGGTGGCCGGTGTCGTCGTCGCCATCGGATTCAGCGTCCTGGTGGGACTGACCTGGTGGAGCCTGGGCCTGCTCGTCCTCGCCTCGCTGGCCGTCGGGCATCTGGTGCGGGTCAGCGAGTTCGTGCCCGAGGTGGCGATCAGCGCCATGCTGGTGCTCGGTGTCACCAGAGTCGGCGACACGGCCTGGGCGCGGGTACTGGAGACGCTCATCGGAGCCGTGGTCGGGCTCTGCTTCAATCTGTTCTTCGCTCCCCCGGTGTGGGTGGACGTGGCCGGTGAGTCCGTCAAGGATCTGGCGCGCCGGATGCGGCAGCTGATGCTGCTGATCGGCGACGAGGCGGGCGGTCGCACCCCCGTGGCGCACGCGACCGCGCGGCTTCACGAGGCTCGCCGCCTCGACCACGACATCGTCGAGGTGGACGCGGCCCTCAGGCAGGCCGAGGACAGCCTGCGGCTCAATCCGCGCGTACGCGAAGGGCTGCTGCACCGCGTCGTCCTGCGCACCGGCCTCGACACGCTGGAGATCTGCACGGTGGTCCTGCGGGTGCTCGCCCGCAGCCTCACCGACCTCGCCAAGGAGCGCGATCCGCAGCCGCTGTTCGAGCGGGCGACCGGCGCGGCGATGGAGCGGCTCCTAACCCAGGTCGCCGACGCCTTGGTCAGCTTCGCCATCCTGGTCACCGCCGACGTCAGCCGCAGCGCGGAGTCCGCGGAGACCCGGCTCGCCTCCGAACTGGCCGCGGCGACCGCCACCCGCGACAAGCTGGCCCGGCTGCTCCTCGACCAGGTCCAGCGGGACGCACGCCAGTGGCAGCTGCACGGCGCGGTCCTCACGGAGGTCACCCGGATCCTCGACGAACTCGACATGGAGCACCGCTCTCGCCGACTCCTCGAGGAACTGGACCGCTGCACGCAGGAACAGCGCGAACGCATGCCCCGCCTGACCCGCCTGCGCCAGCGCCTGCACAAGCGACGGCGCTTCTCACGACGGTAACCGTCCCACCCCCTCGAAGTGCTACGTGACGAACTGACACGCCCCGCTCCCTGCTCCAGCCCAAAACTCAGAACAGGCGCTAGCGGCTGAAGAGCTCGAAGGCCACGGCGGGCTTTTTGCCGAAGCGTTCGCCCGTGGCCCGCACGTGGCCCGTGAGGAAGTCGCGGACGTACGTCTCCGGGTCGTGGCTCGTCAACGCCTCGATGTAGGTGCGGTGTTCGAGGAGGGACCGCACCGCCCGCTCCAGGCCCGGCGTGGCGTCCACCGCGTGCGTGGGGCCGGCCGAACCGGCGACGGCGACCCACCGGACCCCGTTCCAGGGCTCAAGGCCCTCGTCGGCGAGCTCCGGAAAGATCCACCGGTTCCCCGCGTCCGCCGCCGCGTCGAGGGTGGCCCGCCCCACCGCGACGTGATCCGGCGTGTTCCACGCGACTCCGCCCCAGGTGTCCCGGTGGTTGAGGGTGATCAGCAACTCGGGCCGGTAACGGCGGATCGCCGCCGCGATGTCCCGCCGTAGCACTGTCCCGTACTCGACGACCCCGTCCTTGTGGTCGAGGAACTCCACCTCGGTCACCCCGACGACGGCCGCACTGGCCCGCTGCTCCCGCTCCCGCAGCGGGCCGCACCGGGACGGCTCCAGCGTGTCGATCCCCGCCTCGCCACGGGTCGCCAGCACATAGGCGACCTCCCGGCCGGCGTCCGTCCACGCGGCGACCGCCGCCGAACAGCCGTACTCCAGGTCGTCCGGGTGCGCCACCACGGCGAGAGCCCTGTGCCAGTCGTCGGGCATGCGCTTGAGTTGATCGTTCGTCGGCTCCGTCATGGTCCGCACCTTAGGGCCCGTGCGTGCGCGCGGATCAATAACCGGGCCGGGCGACAGCCCGGGCAGAGCGGCAACCAGGCTGGGCCCCAACGGGGTATGCGCGACGTCCGTTCAGACCGCGACGACGCATCCGGTCAGCCGGGTGGGGGTCTGCTCCCTGGAAAGGCATGATCACGGCGGGCGCGGCCTTCACCCTGCGTCGGCGCCGCCGAGGGCGCAACCACCTGGGCCGGTCGTACGTTCGAACGATCAGGCGATCGACGTTCGGAAGGTCACGGACCCATGACGTACGCCGGCCGCCGGCTCTATGTTGGGTCGCACAGCGCAGGCCGACTCGGAGATGCCCCATGCCACATGACGTTCCGTTGATCAACAGCAGCGTGCCGCACTCCGCGCGTATCTGGAACTACTGGTTGGGGGGCAAGGACTGTTACGAGATCGACCGCGAGGTCGGTGAGCAGATCCGCGGGCTGAACCCTGAGATCGTCCACATCGCCCGCGCTCAGCGGGCGTTCCTCAAGCACGCCGTCACCTACCTGGCCGGTGAGGTCGGTGTCCGCCAGTTCCTCGACGTCGGCACCGGACTGCCCACGTTCGACAACACCCATGAGGTCGCCCAGCGGATCAACCCCGAGGCGCGCATCGTGTACGTCGACCACGACCCCATCGTGCTGGCCCACGCCACGGCGCTCCTCACCAGCACCCCCGAAGGCGCCACCGACTACATCGACGCCGACCTGCGGGACCCGGCCGGCATCCTGGAAGGCGCCGCCAGGACGCTGGACTTCGCCCAGCCCGTCGCGCTGATGCTGCTCGGAATCGCCGCCCATGTGTCCGACGACAGCGCCTACGGGATCGTCGAGGGCCTGATGGACGGCTTGCCGACCGGCAGTTACCTCGTGTTCTGCGACAGCACCGAGGTGTTCCATCCAAAGGAGATGCGCGCCATGGTCGAGCAGTGGAACCAGGCGAGCGCCAATCCCCGTGTCAACCGTAGCCCCGACCAGCTCGCCCGCTTCTTCGACGGCCTCGAACTCCTCGAGCCCGGCCTGGTGTCCGTCGCCCAGTGGCGCCCCGCACCGTCCGAGGCCGGCACCGCCGCGCAGGACGGACCCGACGGGGAGGACGGCCTGCGGGGGGTCGCGGAGGTTGAGCCCCAAGAAGTGGACAGCTTCGGCGGCGTCGCGCTCAAGCACTGACCGTTCGGCCGCGGTGGTGGCGCGGGCGCCGGGTGCGGCGCGGGCGCCCGCCAGGGCCCCCGGCCGTGTTGGGTGCGGCGGTTCTCAGTGGTGGGCGTGGACGACGGCGTGGCCCTTGCCGCGGCCGATCATCCACTTGTTCACCGGCGTGGTGATCAGGAAGGCGACGGCGAACCCGCCCAGCAGGGCCGACCAGAACAGCCCGTCGGACAGGTGGGCGTCCATCGCGCCCGGGATGAGGGCGATGATGGCGTTGTCGACGAACTCCATCACGGCGATGGAGAGGGTGTCGGCGGCCAGTGCGACCTTGATCGCGGTCTTGATGTCCAGGCCGGCCCGGCTGACCGCGAACAGGGTGAACGAGTAGCCGAAGAGAAACGCGAGCGCGACCGCCAGGACCATGGTGGGCACATTGCCCCACAGCAGGGCCGTGCCGATCGCCATGCCGAGGATCTCGCCGATGGCGCACCCGGTCAGGCAGTGCAGCGTCGCCTTCGTCGCCGTGCCCCAGGACGCTCCCGCCGCGTGCACACCGTGGTGTGCCGCAAGGTCGGCGTCAGCCTGATCGACCTCGTGAGTGGCATGATCGTGCGCGGTGCCGGTGTGGTGTGCGCTGCGGTCCATGACGTTCATCTCCCCATTCCCCTCCAGTGTTGCCCGTCCTCGGGGCCTTCCCCCAAATATACCCCCATGGGGTATATGGCCAGGGCCGTTCCCGGGACGGTCGATGGACCGCTGCTCAGCGCGCGATCGCAAGGCGGAGGAAGGAGTCGACGCGGAGCGCCGGCGGGTGACACAGGAGGCCCAGGTGCCGCGTCGGCATCCCGTCCCGGCTCAGAGGCTGTCGGTGGCGCCCGGCCAGATCGCCGAGGCGTCGTCACGGTGCGGGCTCGGCAGGCGTACGGGGCGCACCGGCACCGAGCGGGCGCCACCCTTGCCCGCGGTCGTCTGCCAGACCGCGGGCCGACCGGAATAGCACAGGGTCATCAGTACGAACACGCCGTCCGCGTAGACCTCGACATACTCACCGACGGTCAGGACGCGCAGTCGCCGGACGGGCTGGGCGAGAGCCGTCTCCTGAAGCACGGATCCACCAGGGCCGGTCACCCGGACGCGCCTCTCGTCGCAGTGGACCACGAGCGCGGGGCGGCCATGGTCCGTGCGCAGGACCACCTCGGTCCGGCCGGTGATGTCGACGTCCCCGACGGCATGCGGAACCGGGAGCTCCGTGGGCTCCTCCAGCCAGGCGTCCAGGCCGCTCCACCACTCCAGCCGGGCCATGGCTCCGGCTGTGCCACCAGGTGCGACAGTCAGCACTTTGGGCTGGGCCAGTGTCCCCCGGCAGAGAGCACCGGAGTCCCTGAGACCGACCCTGCGGGGAGCGGTGTGCAGTACGACGCGGGCACCGTCGGGCGCTGTGATCACTCGGGGGGCATAGGCGCCCGGCGGACCGACCGGGCCCAGGCGCTCCCACGGCCCCTCCAGCCGTGGTGCCGACCAGGCGTCGAACCAGCCGGCGGAGCCCAGACCGCCGAACAGCAGCCAGCCGTCCGCCGTCCGCTCCAGCACCGGGCATTCCAACTGGTCCACGTCACCGGGTGAGAGGAGCGGCGGGTGCACCTGCCAGTGCGTCAGGTCGGGCGAGGTGGCGAAACCGACGCAGCCGCTGACCTCCAGGGGCAGGGACGCGTCACTGGCGCAGACGACCATGGCCCAGCCGGTTCCCTCGTCGTGGCGGACGACGAACGGATCGCGCCAGCCCATGGCCTCGCCGGTCCGGTACCAGCGCGGGTCGGCCCGTACCACCGGGCCGGTGCCGTGGCGCCGCCAGGCGGTTCCGTCCCGGCGGTCGGAGAACGCAAGTCCCACGGACTGGAGCGGCCAACTGCCGGCCGTCAAGCCCTCGACGCCCGTGTAGAACATCGCCAGCCCGTCCCCGTACGGAAACGGATGCATCGTCCACACGGCCTGCTGGTCGAACCGGCCCGGCAATCCCACGCCGAAGGCGGTGTCCTTTGTCTCCCAGGCCACCAGATCGGTGGAGGTGGCCCTGCCGAACGAGGTCTCCATGTGCAGGTGGTCGAAGCGGTCCGTCCAGGGGCCCTGCAGATGGAGCACCGTGTAGAGGCCGCCGTCGGACATGACGGCGAAGTCGTTCACGCAGAGCCCGGGCGGGGCGTAGCGCATGCCCAGTTCCTCGCCGTGGTGCTGATACGCGCATCACCGTGACCGTGGTGCTGATACGCGCATCACCGTGGTGCTGGCGCGCTCCGGCTTGGTGCTGACCGCTCGGCGACGCGCGCGTCAGCGGCCGCTACCAGAGTTCTAGACATAGCATGACATTTACTCATAAGCCCTTGGGAGGCTGATCGTGATCGGACCGAGTCGGCATCGGATCGCTCGCTGGAGTACGGCACTGCTTCTGCCCTCGGCTCTCACCGCGTGCGGCGGTGACGGTGACGGCTCGGCGCAGAGCGAAGCCGGCAGCGGAAAGGGCGACATCACCGTATGGGCGCACCAGGGCCAGGCGAGTGAGAACAAGGCCCTCCATCTTTCAACCGCTCGGCCGGCGTGGACTACCCGAAGGGCCTGTCCGACGCGTGGACCGCCGACCAGTTCGCCGACGCTCTGAAGAAGCTCGCCGCCAGGGACTCCGACCGCAAGGTCCTGGACATCCAGGAGGCCGACGGCCTGGGCACCGAATGGGGGACATACGGCTTCTCACCCATCCTCTGGTCGGCCGGAGGCAAACTCATCGAGGACAACAAGGCCACCGGGGTGATGGACACGCCGGAAGCGGTCTCCGCCTTCCAGAAGTTCCAGTCCTGGAAGCCGTACGTCGACCCGAACACCGACGCCAACGCCATGACGGGCGGGCGGGTGGCGCTCAGCTGGGTGGGCCACTGGCTCTACCCGGCGTACAGCGAGGCCCTCGGTTCCGACCTGGTCGTCATGCCGTTGCCGAACTTCGGCAACGGACCCAAGACGGGACAGGGCTCCTGGGCCTGGGGTCTCGGCGCCGAGACCAAGAACGGCAAGGCTGCCGGGAAGTTCCTGGAGCACCTGCTGAACGACCAGAACGTCACCGCGATGACCAAGGCCAACGGCGCGCCACCCGGGACCAAGTCCGTGCTCGCCACAAGCCCGCTGTACAAGAGCGGCGGACCGCTCAGGCTGTTCGCCGAACAGCTCGACAAACCCTGCGGCGACGTGGACATCACCAAGTCCTGTGTGGCCGTCACCCGGCCGGTCACCGCCGGATACCCCGTGATCACCTCTCAGTTCAGCTCGGCGGTGAACTCCATCTTCGGAGGCGCGGACCCGAAGTCCGCGCTGTCCGAGGCGGCCCGGGCCATCAACCGGGACTACGCGGACAACGACGACTACCAGTTGAACTGAGCGGGTGAGCAAAGGCCGTGGTGGCACACCGGGGCACCCGGACCGGCGGCCGGGACGGGGTGCACGGCCTGCTGATGTCGGCACCCGCCCTGCTTGGGCTGATCGCCTTCGTCGGCGTGCCCTTCGGCTACGCGGTGGTGCTGTCCCTCTACAACGTGCGGCTCGGTTCCCCTCGGCCGCCGCGGTTCTTCGGACTGGAGCAGTACCGGCGGCTGTTCACCGACCCCGACCTGTCGGAGCCGTTCTGGCGGTCGCTGCTGAACAACCTCACCTTCGCCGCCGCCGTCGTCCCGCTGCAGACCGGCATCGCCCTTGCGCTGGCCGTGCTGCTCAACCGCCGGCTGCGGGGGATCGGCCTCTTCCGGTCCCTGTTCTTCCTGCCGGTGATCTTCCCGCTGGCGCTGGTCGCCGTCATCTGGCGGCTGATTCTCTCCCGCAGTGAGCAGGGCATGCTCAACACGGTTCTGTCGTACGTCACCTTCGGCCACTGGACCGCGTACGACTGGTTGGGCTCGGCCGAGACCGCGATGGCGTCCGTGGTGGTGCTGTCGGTGTGGCAGGGCGTGGGATTCCAGATGGTCATCCTGCTTGCCGGACTGCAACAGATCCCTGAGGACCTGTACGAGGCGGCGAAGATCGACCGGGCCGGCCGCTGGCAGCAGTTCCGCCATGTGACACTGCCCGGCATCCGGGGCACTCTGGTTTTCGTCGCGCTGCTGACGTCGGTGCTGGCCTTCCGTGTCTTCGACCAGATCTACATTCTGATCCGAGGCGGCGGGGGGCTCGACGAGGACGCCACCCGAACCGTCATGTACGAGGCTGTCACGACCGCCTTCGACCAGGGCAACATCGGGATGGCCTCGGCGATCACCGTGGTCTTCTTCGTCATCGTCGTCGCCCTGACGCTCCTGCAGCGCCGTGTCGTGCGCACCGAGAGCGAGGCGGGGTGAGCCCCCGGGGCCAGTACGGCGGACTCCGCTGCACGTGCAGTTACCTCGCGCTGAGTGTTCTCGCCGTCCTCTTCGTCCTGCCCGCGTTGTATCTGGTCATCGGGAGCTTCAAGCCCTCGGACGAGGTACTGGACGGCCTGTCCGGCTTCGTACCGACGCATTTGACACTGCGTAACTACCAAGGGGTGTTAGAGGGCCTGTCCTCCGAAAGCACCGGCTACTTCTGGCAGTTCATGGCCGTGTCGCTCACCGTGGCGGCCGTGGTGGTCGTGGGCGGGCTGCTAATCAACTCGCTGGCGGGGTACGCGCTGTCCCGGCTGCGCTGGCGAGGACTCCGCGCAGTGTTCACCATCGTGCTGCTGTTGATGCTGGTGCCGTTCGAGTCGGTGGCCGTGCCGCTGTTCTACATGTTCAACGCCCAGCGCAACACGCTGCACATCCTGGCCCTTCCGTTCATCGCCAACGCCTTCTCGGTCTACCAGTTCCACGCGTTCTTCAGCGGCATTCCGCGCAGTGTCGAGGAAGCGGCCCGGATCGACGGCGCGGGGCCGTGGCGCACCCTCTTCTCGATCGTCGCCCCGATGTCCAGGCCCGTCTTCGCCTCCGTCGCCGTCCTGACCTTCCTGACCCAGTGGGGTTCCTTCCTCTGGCCGGTGCTCATGATCTCCGACCCCTCGGTACGGCCGCTTCCGCTGGAGATGAGCGTGTTCCAGAGCCAGGAGCCACCCGACTGGGGACAGATCCTGGCCTTCGGGGTCCTGCTGGTCGCCCCGGTCCTGGTGATGTTCGCGGTCTTCCAGCGCTGGTTCGTGCAGGGCATGGCGAGCGCGGCCGTCTGAGGGTGAGTGAGCCGGGGGGAGCTGGAAGTTGAGTTTGGGGGTGAACTTTGGGGCTGAGCCTTGGAGGCGAGCCTTGGGGGTGTACTGGAGTGCCTGAACTGGCTGGGGTGAACTGGCGGGGGTGAGCGAACGCACAGGTCGCGCGGCCCGTGCGGCAGGCGATCAGGACTCGCTGAGGGACTGTTCGGCCCAGATGATCTTGCCCGTGGGTGTCTGGCGAGTGCCCCAGCGGTCGGTCAGCTGGGCGACGAGAAGCAGACCACGGCCGCCTTCGTCGAACGTGCGGGCTCGGCGCAGGTGCGGGGTGGCGTTACTGCCGTCGGCGACCTCGCAGATCAGGGACTGGTTCTGGATCAGCCGGAGCCGGATGGGGGCCTCGGCGTGCCGGATGGCGTTGGTCACCAGCTCGCTGACCACCAGTTCCGTCGTGAAGGTGAGGTCTTCAAGCCCCCAGCGGGTCAGCTGGTCGGACGCCACCTTTCGCGCTTCGGACACGATGGAGGGATCCGGGGTCAGATCCCAGCTGCTGACCTGTCCCGGACCGAGGGAACGGGTCCGGGCGACGAGCAGGGCGACGTCGTCGGTGGGGACCGTGGGAAGCAGTCTCTCCAGAATGGTGCCGCAGGTGCTGTCCAAGGAGTGTCCGGCGCAGCGGGCAAGGACACGGCAGAGTTCATCGAGGTTGCCGGGCCGTGCGTCGATCAGGCCATCGGTGTAGAGGGCGAGCAGGCTGCCCTCGGGCAGCTCCAGCTCCGTGGCCTCGAAGGGCAGGCCACCCACGCCGAGCCTGGGACCGGCCGGGATGTCGAGCAGTTCGGCAGTGCCGTCACTCCTGACAAGAGCGGGCTCCGGGCCACCGGCACGGGCGATGGTGCAGTGGCGGGAGATCGGGTCGTACACCGCGTACAGGCAGGTGGCACCCATGTAGTCGGCGGTCTCAATGGTCTCGGCGGCCTCGGCGGTCTCGGCGGTCTCGGCGCGCTCGGCGGTGCCGCTCTCGTAGTTGCTGCCCTCACCGCCGCCGCGGTCGGCACCGCTGCCCTCGTCGCTGCCGCGGCCGGCACCGCCGCCCTCACCACTGCCGCGGTCTGCGGCCAGACGAATGACCAGGTCGTCCAGCTGGGTGAGGAGTTCGTCGGGTGCCAGGTCGACGTCGGCCAGGGTCCGCACGGCGATACGCAACCGCCCCATGGCTGCCGACGCGTGGATCCCATGACCGACGACATCGCCGACGACAAGGGCGACGCGGGCGCCGGACAGCGGGATCACGTCGAACCAGTCGCCGCCGAGGCCGGCCTGCGAGCTGCCCGGCAGGTAGCGCGTGGCGACCTCCACGGCAGCCTGCCGCGGCAGCTGCCTCGGCAGCAGGCTGCGCTGCAGGGTGAGTACGGCCCGCCGCTCGCGGGTGTAGCGGCGGGCGTTGTCGACACAGACCGCCGCCCTGGCCACCATTTCCCCGGCCAGGGCCAGGTCGTCCGCCGCGAAGGGTCCCGGGCGTCGACGGATGAAGACCGCTACGCCGAGAGTGGTGCCGCGGGCACGCACCGGTATCGACATCACCGAGTGGAAACCGTAGTCGCGCACCCGTGCGGCCCGGCCGGGGTCTTCCTGGATCCACCGGTCGAAGTCATGGTCGCCTCTCCCACTCAGGACGGGCCGACCGGAGGCGAGAGCACGGGCCGGCGGCGAGTAGTCCGGATACGTGTCCGACGCGCCCTGAACGACCACGGCCTCGGGGGCGCCCTCGATCACGGACCGGTGCGCGACCCGGATCAGGGCGATGGTGCCCTCGACCGGGCCCGGGAGCGGCTCACCGCCGTGCAGTACGGAATCAAGCAGATCGACGCTGGCGAAGTCGGCGAGCCGGGGGACAGCCATGCCCGCCAGCTCGTCCGCGGTACGCCTTACGTCCAGTGTGGTACCGATCCGGGCACCCGCGTCATTGAGCACGGCCAGCCGCTGCCGCGCCTGTCGTACTCGGCCACGGTGTTCTACAACGATTACGACCACCTGCGCACCCAGGAGCTATTGCCGAGTCGCACCGAGGTCCGCTTCGCCAACCTGATGGACGGCCATGCCCTCGGTA
>CBFGQM010000052.1:0-20066 GCA_965650905.1 uncultured Streptomyces sp.
ACTCCTAAAGCGGGTGTCGCAGGTTCGAATCCTGCCGGGGGCACAACGCGTTAAGGCTCTGACCTGGGGTCTCTCCAGGAGCGTGCCTTGACCGGCCTCGGACTCCTCGTCCGGGGCCGTTTGCGTGAGAGCCTGTCCGTTGCCGCGGCTCAGGCCGAGTCCTGCTGCCCGTTGGGTCCCGGCCGGACTGGGTCTATCGTCGGAATCCCGGGGTCAGGAGTAGGAGGACGGCCGGTGATGCCACAGGACGAGGCCGTGATCGGCTGCACGGGGAAGGTACTCATCGGAACGCGCGGATCCGCGGGCCCCGGCGAAGTCCTGGTGCGGGTCAGGGGCGGTTCCGAGACGTTCCTCGCCTGGTCGGAGGATCCCCTGCCCACGGGCGCGACGGTGCTCGTGATCGAATCACGTGGATGCCGGGAGGTCGGCGTCATCGAGTGGGTGGATCCATTGGACGCGCTCGGCGGCGATACCGCCGACGCCGACTGAGGAGTACAAGCATGTTCGGATACCGCGTTCCCGCTCCCGACGAGGCGATGCTGATCTCGGGGGGCCGGCGGGGACTGGGGGGCGCGCCTTTCCGAGTGGTGACGGGCCACGGCAAGTTCGTGATCCCGTTCTTTCGCAAGACGCGCTTCCTGACCCTGTCGATGTGCGAGTCCGAGGTCACCGAGACCTGTGTGACCCGGCAGGGCATCGCACTGCACGTCCGCGCGGTCATCGCGTTCAAGGTCGGCAACGACCACGAGAGCATAATCAACGCGGGCCAGCGCTTCCTTTCCGACCAGGACCAGATGTCGGTCCTGACCGGCCGTATCTTCGCCGGCCACCTGCGGGCGATCATCGGCTCGATGACGGTCGAGGAGATCGTCACCGAGCGGCAGAAGCTCGCCGCGGAGGTCCTGGACACCTCCAAGACCGAGATGGCGAAGATCGGCCTGATCGTGGACTCGCTGCAGATCCAGTCGATCGACGACGGCGACGCCGGCTACATCGACGCGATGTCCGCGCCGCACAAGGCGGCCATCCAGCGGCAGGCCCAGATCGCCCAGGCCCAGGCCACCCAGGCCTCGGTCGAGGCGGAGCAGGAGGCGGCCCGCAAGCAGGCCGAGTACGCCCGGCAGACCGCCATCGTCAAGGCGGAGTACTCGGCCGAGGTGGACCGCGCCCAGGCGCAGGCCTCCCAGGCCGGGCCGCTGGCGCAGGCCCACGCCCAGCAGGAGGTGCTCGCCGCCCAGACCGAGCTGGCCCAGCGCCAGGCCAAGCTGCGCCAGCAGCAGCTGGTGGCCGAGATCGTGAAGCCCGCCGAGGCCGAGGCCGAGCGGATCAGGGTGCTCGCCGCCGCCGATGCGCAGCGCATGAAGATCCAGGCCGAGGCCGCTGCCTCGTACGACCGGGTCGCGCTGGACCGGATGCTGATCGACCAGCTCCCGCAGATCGTGAAGGAGGCGGCCGGCGGCCTCGCCGGCGCCAACGTCAACGTCCTCAACGGCGCGGACGGCCTCGGCGAGATCGCCGCCGGCCTGGTGTCCCAGGGCCTGACGATCCTCGACTCGGTCCGGCAGAACCTGAACAGCCAGGACTCCAACGGCCAACGCCCCGAGGAGAGCAAGAGCAACGGCCTGCTCCCGCTCCCCACCAGCAAGAAGAAGAGGTCGGACGACGCTCCGGTGGACGTCGACTAGGGGCTGCGAGCATGCGTCCGGCTCACGGAGTGCGCGCAGGCGGGCTGGTCCGTGGAACGGAGACGGCACACATGAGAACGGGAAACGTCGCGTTGACGAGGGCACCGGCACGGTCCGACCACAGGCCCTCGTGGCCGGTTGGCCGATCGCCAGCGGGAATGTCGAGAGAGCAGCTCGTCATTTGGTGGCCGCCGTTGGTCGGGCGTGCCCGGGGCTGCATGCATCCGCGACAGTGACGGCCGTGGAGTTGGCGGCTGTGGTGCCCTTCGAGTTGATCAGTTCGGCGCTGTACACATAGGTGCCGTTAGGTTTGTCGGTGAATGCCGTCTCGGCCGACTGTGAAGTGCTCCTGCCTGTGTCGGGCACGCGCGCGGAGATGAGCTTGCCGTTCTCGTACAGGCGGTAGAAGCTGCCCGGGGCCCCGTGCCGAAGGTTCATTGTGAGGCTGTAGTTGCCGTCGCGGACGCAGTCCTTCCCTTCACTGATGTTGAGGTTGGCGACGCCTGGTGCCGACGTGTTCTCGACAAAGCTCTGCAGCGCGTCCCGGACGGCGAAGTAGGCCGGCTTGGGCTTGTAGTCCTCGTCGAACATGAGCGGCTTCGCGCCGGGCAGCCAGGTGTAGGCGTGCTTGTCGGTGAAGCCCCAGAAGCTGATGTCCCGGATTCCGGCCGCCAGTGCCTCGGCGACGATGTCCCCATAGATCTGCGTCTGCTGGTCGACGTCGTAGGTGTGCACGTCGAGTTCGGTGATGGCGACGTCGAGGCCGAGAGCGTGATAGGAGTTCGCGATCTCGGTGATGACCCCGGGGTCGGGGCCCGCCTGGGTCTCGTGCATCTCGAGGCCCACGCCGTCGATGGGGACGCCGTCGGCGACCAGGCCCGCGACGAGGTCGTAGAGCTCTTGGCGCTTCTCCGGGTAGAACTCCACCAGGGATTCGTTGATGAACAGCTTGGCCTTGGGGTCAGCGGTGTGCGCGATGCGGAATGCTTCCGCGATGTAGTCCGCACCGAGAACCTTGTAGAAGTCGTTTTGCACCAGGCCCGTTCCGCCGAAGATGGAGAACGGCTCGGTCACGACGTCCCACCGGTCCATTGTGCCGGCGTAGCGGTCCATGATCGTATTGAAGTGGGTGCTCATGACCGAGCGGAGTTCGTCCGGATCGGTGATCGAGGTCACATAGTCTGGGTTGCAGCAGCCTGAGATGAGGCCGTGCCCCTTGACCGCCATGTGGTTGTCTTCTGCGAAGTCGACCAGCCTGTCAAGGCCGGCGAAGTCGAAGGTGCCTTCCTGGGGTTGGACGAAGTTCCACTTGAGCTCGTTCTCAGGCGACAGGCTGTTGAACTGATCTGCCAGGACCTCCCCGAACCGAGGTTCGTCGAGGTAGTTGGGGTTGATCGCCCCGGACCCGATGAGGATCCCCTCGCCTGCCGCTAGTTCGCGGAGGGTGGGGGATGAATTGGCTGAGGCGCTGGCGACTGGGATGGCCGCAGCCGCGAGTCCCATGGTTACGGTGACGAGCGCCGCAACGATACGGTGCATTCTCATTGAATGGTGCCTCGCATTCATGTGTGATGAATGGCCCGCGAGCGCAGCGGCGCTCCTGGGCAATGGGTTGATTCGCGGCAGGCGGTGTCGCAAGCCGGCTTCGGCCGGGGCCGTTGCTCGGCGTTCGCCGGCTGCGGGAACGGATGCAGTGCTGCGTCGGGCACATCGTCGTCATACGGCTTCTTCATGTGGTCCGACGTCGTGCAGGGTCCACCCGGACCTGCCCGGTCATCTCACTGGTTGGCGAGGACCGGGATGACCTTCGTTGCGCAGAGCTCGGAGAGCCAGTGCGCGCTCAGCTTCGGAATGCGCTCTTGAGTGTCGTAGTCGACGCGGATGATTCCGAAGCGAGGGCCGTATCCCTCGGCCCATTCGAAGTTGTCGAGCAGTGACCACACGAGGTATCCGACGACGTTCGCGCCGCGTTCCCGAGCGCGGTGAGTCGCCGTCGCGTGATCGACGAGGAACTGGGTCCGGTCGTGGTCCAGGACCCCGCGCTGACCGGCGCAGTCGCTGACCACATCCGCGAACGCTGCCCCGTTCTCCATAACCATGATGGGCAACTCGGGAAACTCCTTTGAGAGGGCGACCAGGTGGTCTTCCAGTCCTCGTGGCTCGATTCCCCAGTCCATGGCCGTTCGCTCCAGATCGTCGCGACAAACGATTTCGATGCGCTCGGAGCCCGGAAAGGCCGTGCCGCCAGTGGCTTCGGTGGCGGGGTCGAAGTCCGACTTCTGGCGTACGTGCATGACCTCGTAGTAGTTGACCCCGAGCAGGTCGATCGGATGATGGCAGAGCGCTACGTCGCCCGGGTGCACGAAGCTCCAGTCGGTGAAGGCGCGGGTGTCGTCGAGGAGATCGGCCGGGTACTCCCCGCGGAGCATCGGCCCCGTGAAGACGCGGTTGGCCACAGCATCGAACCGACGTGCGGCCTCAGCGTCCTGCGGGGTCTCGGCTTCAATGCGGAAGATGTTCAGTACAACAGAAATCTGAGCATCGGGGTGCTTCACGGTTCGCCGCAGTGCTGCCACCGCGAGCCCGTGCGAGAGGTTGAGATGGTGTGCGGCCTTGAGCGCATCCGCGTGGCTCTTCAGGCCGGGCGCGAACGCCCCACTGCCGTACCCGGCGAACGAGTTGTTCCATGGTTCGTTGTGCGTCGACCACCTGGCGACCCGGTCTCCGAGTGCGGCGCCCACGATCTCCGCGTACCTCTCGAAGGCGAAGGCGGTCTCGCGTCCCCGCCAGCCGCCGTAGCGATCCTCCAGCGCCTGGGGGAGATCCCAGTGGTTGAGGGTCACGATCGGTGTGATTCGGCGCGCGAGCAGGCCGTCGACGAGCCGTGAGTAGAACGCCAGGCCCTCTGGATTGACCTCGCCTTCGCCCGTGGGCATCACGCGTGGCCAGGAGATGGAGAACCGGTAGGCGCCCAGGTTGAGGGAGGCCATCAGGTCGAGATCGGTGTCGATCCGGTGATAGTGGTCCGCGGCGATGTCACCGGTTGCGCCCTGGGCGGTCTTTCCCGGCGTACGGCTGAAGGTGTCCCAAATGGACACGCCCCGTCCGCCTTCGTCCACGCCGCCCTCGATCTGGTAGGCGGCGGTCGCGGCGCCAAGGACGAAGTCGGGCGGGAACGTCAGGTGCCCGCGGGCGATCGAGTCGCGATACATGGATCCGCCTCTCTGGTGACGTGGCGCCAAAACCTATCAGCTGAACTGTTATCGGCCCAGAGGCTGACCGGACTCTGTTGCCCCGTTCTGGGAACTCCGCACGCCGCGGGCGGCGTCCGGTGTCATCGCAGCTGGTCAGGAAGGCGTAAGGCGTGTTGCCTTAAGGATTTGACCGTGGCGTCATGGTCGTGAACGGCCACCTCTTGAGGCGCGTTGCCCACCAAGTCGGGGCACGGAAGAACGCGTACCGGTGGAGGTGCGTGAGGTTCTCCGTGAGCGCGACGCCTTCCTGGCCGCGGGCAGGTCTGCCCGCACCCAGCGCACTCGCTGCGACCGGTTCCGCATCCCCGGCCTGCTCTGGACCGTTGGTTTCCCCAAGATGGGCCCGACGTCGGCTAGTTGGAGTCGCCGTCGTCGCACCCGTCGGAGTCCTCCGGGGTCGGCTGCTGCGACCAGTGCGCCCGGGCAGCTGCTACGAGGCGCCAGAAGGCGTCGACGGCGTCGACGACGTCGAGGTCGTCCCGGTATCGCCGCTGGAGCTGCAGTCCGTCCTGCACGGCGATCCCCAGAGTGGCGATCACCTCCGGGCTGACCCCCATGGGGGCGTGCCCGGAAGCCTCGGGGCCGGGATCGAACGTCTGCGTCTGAGCCGAGCGGTAGTGCTCGACGAAGTAGGGGTGCGCCGGGTGATCGCGATCGATCGCCTCGGCGGAGAGGATGATGAACAGGGACGTCAGCCCCTCGTGCTCCGCGGAGTGGCGCGCGACCTCCCGCGACCGGGTCGCGACATCGGTGGCGCGGAGCTCGGACAGGTGATCGGCGACTGACGAGTCGCGCAGGCCGAGCACTTCTACGAGGAGTTCTTCCTTGTCGGCGAAGTGGTGGAGGACCCCTGTCTGCGTGAGGCGCATGCGCCTGGCGAGCTCGCGCATCGACGAGCGCTCGTATCCGGATTCGGCAAAGAGCTCGGCTGCAGCGGCGATGATCTCTCGGCGGCGCTGAAGCCCCTTGCGGTAGGGCCCCCGAGGCCCGGTGCGTTCCGCCATGTCCTCAACATACAGCGAGGCGGTGTCGCGCTTGGCCCGAGTGGGGCGTGACGATGAAGACTCCGCGAATACTTGTCAGCTGAACTGTGTTGCGTGATACTGGCCGCCGCCACGACATCCCGAACGGCATCTCCGCCGGGGACGCAGCGGCGTGTGCGCCCCTCGGGCGAAGGGGGGTTCGTGCACTTCGCAGGAGGGTGCAGCGGCCAGGGCGCCGCCTTGTTGCCGCTGAATCGAGGCACACCGTCTGGGACAAAGGAGTGCAGATGCGATCCACCCGAAGGGCCATCGCTGTGCTTGTAGCGGCCTCGCTGACCGCGCTCGCTGCCGGTTGCGGATCCAGCGACGAGGGCGACGCCGACGGCAAGATCACCCTCAAGATCTCGACGTTCAGCGAGTGGGGGTACGGCGACCTGCTGAAGGAGTACCAGAAGCTTCACCCCGAGATAACGATCAAGCACAACCGCTTCGCCACGAGCGATGAGGCTAAGGAACAGTTCCAGACCTCCCTCGGTGCGGGCTCGGGGCTCGCCGATGTGGTCGGTGTCGACAACAGCTGGCTCCCGCAGGTCCTGCAGCACCCGGACAACTTCGTAAACCTCTCTTCTTCGAAGGTCGAGGGCCGCTGGAAGGACTGGACCACCAAGCTCGCGACCACCAACGACGGCAAGCTGCTCGGCTACGCGACGGACATCGGCCCGCAGTCCATCGCGTACCGCAGCGACCTGTTCAAGGCGGCCGGCCTGCCGGCGGATCGCGAAGCGGTGGCCAAGCTGTTCGGGGGCGACAACGCGACATGGGACGACTTCTTCGCCGTCGGCGAGAAGTTCAAGGCCGCCAAGACGGGCCCGGCGTTCTACGACGCGTCAGCCTCGGTCGCGACCAGTTGGGGCGACCAGTACCAGGTGCTCTGGGAGGACCCCAAGACCGGCGACGTCATCGCAGGTCATAACAAGGACCTGCGGAACATCTACGACACGGTTACGTCGCATGAGGACCTCTCGGCTCACCTTTCGCGGTGGAGCGAGGACTGGGTGAACGCGTTCCAGAACGACAAGTTCGCTGTCATGCTCGCTCCGTCGTGGATGCTCGGTGTGATCAAGGGCAATGCGGCCGGGGTCAAGGGATGGGACATCGCCGACGTCTTCCCCGGCGGCGGTGTCAACAGCGGTGGGTCGTACCTCACCGTGCCGACGCAGTCGCAGCACCCCAAGGAAGCGCAGGCCCTCGCGGAGTGGCTCACCGCCCCTGAGCAGCAGATGAAGGCGTTCAAGGCGTCGGGCAACTTCCCCAGTCAGGTCAAGGCCCAGAACAGCGCCCAGTTGCAGAAGGTGACCGATCCCTTCTTCAACGATGCGCCCGTGGGGAAGATCCTCGCCGACCGCGCGGCGGCGATCACCACGATTCCGTACAAGGGTGACAACTACTTCGCGATCACGGCGGCGTTCAACAACGCGATCAACCGGGTCTCGGTCGACAAGACCGACTCTCCGAAGAAGTCGTGGGACACGTTCGTCGACGAGCTGGACGCGCTGAAGTGATCGGTTCGTCCGCGCACTCGGGGGAGCCCGCCACGGAGGGCTCCCCCGAGTCACCACCGAAGGAAAAACGCATGGTGCATTCGGCAGCGAGCGTGTCGACCCGCACAGGCACCTCCCCTCCGCGACCGGCTATCTCCTGGCGTGAGCGTCGGGGCCGCTGGGACATGAAGGCGTCGCCGTACGCCTACATCTCGCCGTTCTTCGTCCTGTTCGGGCTCGTCGGCCTGTTCCCGCTCCTGTACACCGCGTACGTTTCGCTGCACGACTGGGACCTCATCGGTGGCCAGGGCGACTTCGTCGGGCTCGACAACTTCGCCTTCGTCCTCGATCAGCCGGTCTTCTGGGACTCGCTGGGCAACACCGTCAGCATCTTCCTGCTGTCGACGGTCCCCCAGATCGCGATCGCGCTTGTACTCGCCAGTCTCCTGCACGCGAACATCCGCGCGCGGACCTTCTGGCGGATGGGGGTGTTGCTGCCGTACGTCATCGCCCCGGTCGCCGTGTCGCTGATCTTCTCGCGCATGTTCGCGGATCAGTCCGGCCTGGTCAACGCGCTGCTTGAGCAACTGGGAGTGGACCCGATCGGCTGGCACCGGGACAGCATGCCGGCGCACATCGTCATCGCCAACATGGTCAACTTCCGGTGGACCGGCTTCAACACGCTCGTGCTGCTGGCCGCCATGCAGGCGATCTCCCGTGACCTGTACGAAGCGGCAATCCTCGACGGCGCAGGCCGGGTGCGGCAGTTCTTCTCCGTCACCGTGCCGTCCGTACGCCCGACGATCATCTTCGTCGTGATCACGTCCACGATCGGCGGCCTGCAGATCTTCGACGAGCCGCGGCTGTACGACACGCAGGGGCTCGGCGGGAGCTCAGGGCAGTGGAAGACGATCACTCTGTACCTGTACGAGCTCGGCTGGAATCAGCAGAGGCTGGGCCGCGCCGCAGCAGTCGCATGGCTGCTCTTCCTGCTGATCATCGTGTTCGCGCTGGTCAGCAACTGGCTGTCGCGCCGCATCGCCTCCGGCGACGGTCCCGTCGCCGTCCCCCGAAAGGCGCGCCGCGCCGCCCGACGAGACGCGAGCGGGGCAGCAGCCCTTACGCCCGACTTCTTCGCACCGTCCGGTGACACGCCCGGGAGCAGCACGTGACCAGACCCTCCGTCCCGTACATCGAGCAGACATCCGGCCGCGGCGCCGCCCGGGCGGCACGCCGCCGTCGCAGGCGCGAGCACGGCCCCGCACGTCGGCCCGGACGGATGACCTACGCCACCCTCACCGTGGTCGCGCTCATTTCGATCTTCCCGCTCTTCTACACGCTCCTGCTCGCCTCGTCGACATCGGCGGAGGTCGCGCAGAACCCGATCCCCTCGCTGATCCCGGGCGGGCATCTGGGCGACAACCTTGTGCGCGTCTTCGAGTCCGACATCGATCTGCCGCGCGCGGTCTGGAATTCCGTCGTCGTCTCGGTGACGACGGCGCTCGCGGTCGTGTTCCTGTCCACGCTGGCGGGCTTCGCCTTCGCGAAGCTTCGGTTCAAAGGGCGGGCCGGTCTTCTTGCGTTCGTTGTGGCCACCATGGCGGTCCCGACTCAGCTGGGCGTGGTGCCGTTGTTCATCGTCATGCGTGAGCTGGGACTGACGGGGAGCCTGTGGGCAGTGATCATCCCTGGCGTTGCTTCCGCCTTCGGAGTGTTCTGGATGACGCAGTACCTTCAGGCGGCCTTGCCCTATGAGCTCATCGAAGCCGCCCGGATCGACGGCGCATCGACATTCCGGATCTTCCGATCCATTGTGCTGCCGGCCGCCAGGCCCGCGGCGGCGATGCTCGCACTGTTCACCTTCATTGGGGCGTGGACCAACTTCTTCTGGCCCTCGATTGTGCTCGGAACGACCAACCCGACACTGCCCGTCGCGCTGCAGCTGCTGCAAGCCGGGTTCTTCAAGGACATCCCCTTGATCATGACTGGTGTGCTCGTGTCGGTGGTGCCGCTGCTGACGCTGTTCGCCGTCCTAGGCAAGCAGCTCGTCGCCGGCGTCATGCAGGGAGCCATCAAGGGGTGAGGCTGCCAGCCGCAGCGCCCGACCGGAACGTGGTGCGCCGCGGTGCGCTGCCGCCGAGCCCGAGCCTTCCTTTCGCCGAGGCCGCACCCAAGGCCCCGGAGACGATTTTGAGAGGAACTAACAACCGCCCATGCACGACACGACCGCGCCGGACCGCATCACCTTCCGCGACCTCAACGGCAACGGCCGCATGGATCCGTACGAGGACTCGCGGCTCAGCGCCGAGGAACGAACCGAGGACCTGCTGTCCCGGCTCTCGCTCGAGGAGAAGGTCGGTCTCCTCTTCCACACGGTCATCGAGATCGGCCCGGAGGGCACCGTCCTCGAAGAGCCCGGTGCGATCAGCAAGTCGCCCACCAGCGAGGTGATCCTCGGCAGAGCGATGAACCACTTCAACGTGCACCGCATCGAAGACGCCAGGGCGGCCGCACGATGGAACAACGCGATCCAACGGCTGGCCGAGAAGACACCGCACGGCATTCCGGTGACGATATCCACCGACCCGCGACACGGGTTCCTGGAGAATGTCGGGGCGTCGTTCACGGCGGGCCCGTTCTCGCAGTGGCCCGACGGGCTCGGCCTCGCGGCGCTTCGCGACCCGGATGCCGTGCGCGAGTTCGCGCGACGGGCGCGCGACGAGTACCGCGCTGTGGGAATCCGCATGGCGCTGCATCCCCAGGTCGACCTTGCCAGCGAGCCCAGGTGGGCACGTCAGCTCCAGACCTTCGGCGCTGACACCGATCTCGTGGTGGCGTACACGCGCGCGTACCTCGAAGGCTTCCAGGGCGCCGCTCTGGACTCGACGAGCGTCGCCTGTGTCACCAAGCACTTCCCCGGCGCCGGCCCGCAACTGGACGGCGAGGACGCGCACTTTCCCTACGGCCGCGAGCAGGTCTACCCGGCCGGGGCGTTCGACGAGCACCTTCGACCCTTCACCGCCGCCATCGAACACGGCACCGCCGCGATCATGCCGTACTACGGGATGCCCGTCGGGCTCGAGATCGACGGCGTACCGATCGAGGAAGTCGGGTTCGGGTACAACAAGCAGATCCTCACCGGACTCCTGCGCGACAAGCTCGACTACGACGGGCTGATCATCACCGACTGGGAACTGGTGAACGACAACCCCGTCGGGGACCAGGTCCTGCCCGCCCGCGCGTGGGGCGTCGAGGAGCTCGACGCCCGCGAGCGCCTGGTCAAGATCCTCGACGCCGGCGCGGACCAGTTCGGCGGCGAGCAGTGCACGGACCTGCTACTCGAGCTCGTGCGGAACGGCGTCGTCGCGGAGAGCAGAATCGACGAGTCGGCGCGCCGCGTCCTGCTGGTCAAGTTCCGGCTCGGCCTCTTCGACGACCCCTTCGTCGACGAGGAGGCCGCCTCGGCCATCGTGGGCAACGCCGAGACCCGTCAGGCCGGCCTGGAGGCGCAGGCCCGATCGGTCACCGTCCTCAAGAACTCCGTCGTGAACGGCGCGCCCCTGCTCCCCCTCCCCCGCGGCGCGAGAGTGTACGCGGAGGGCATCGAACCGGAAGCCCTCGCACGGGCCGTCACTCCGGCGGCCACGGCACAGGAGGCGGACCTTGCCATCGTGCGCATCGCCGCGCCCTTCGAACCACGGGACGACCTGTTCCTGGAGTCGTACTTCCACCAGGGGTCTCTCGAACTGCCGCCCGGCCTCGTGCACCGACTGCGCATGATTGCCCAGCAGACCCCACTTGTCGTGGACGTCGCCCTGGACCGCCCCGCCATCCTCACGCCGCTGATCGACGCGCTCGTCGGCCTCACGGTGACCTTCGGCGTCTCGGACGACGCCTTGCTCGCCGCCCTCACCGGCCGCATCGCCCCCCGGGGCAGGCTCCCCGTCGAGCTGCCGCGATCGATGCAGGCCGTGCGAGCGTCCGCGCCCGACGCGCCGGCGAACACCCCCGACCCGCTGTTTCCTTTGGGATCCGGGCTGGAGATCTGATGTCCCGTTCGTCCAAAAGGAACGCCATGACAGACGCACGATCCCGCGCCGTCGAGTTGCTCGGTCGGATGACCATGCACGAGAAGGTCGCCCAGCTGACATCGCTCATCCCGACGATGCTCTTCGACGCGAACGGCATCCGCCCCGAGGTCGCCGCGGCCAAGCTCGCGAACGGCATCGGCTACATCGAACCGCACATGGGCGGGTTCCCGGCGAACGCGGCCGAGCTCGCCCGGCTGAACAACGCGGTGCAGCGCCATCTCGTGCAGGAAACCCGTCTGGGCATTCCGGCGATCATGCACATCGAGGCGCTCAACGGCGTGAACGCGCCCACCTTCACCTCGTTTCCCACCGCGATCGCTCTCGCCGCCACCTGGGACACGGCCGGGGTCGGCGAGATGGCCGCCCTGACGCGCCGCCAGATGCGATCGGTGGGCCTGCATCACGCCCTGTCCCCGCTGCTCGACGTCGCCCGCGACGCGCGATGGGGCCGCGTACACGAGACCTACGGCGAGGACCCGTACCTGGTCAGCGCGCTCGGTGTGTCCTTCGTACGCCACCTGCAGGGCGAGTCGTTCCAGGACGGCGTCATCGCCACCGGCAAGCACTTCCTCGGGTACGCAATGGGCGAGGCCGGTCTCAACATGGCGACCGTGCCCGTGGGAGCGCGCGAACTGCGGGAGGTGTACGCACGGCCCTTCGCCGCCGCGATCCAGCTCGCCGGTCTCGGATCGATCATGAACTCACTCGCCGACTGGGACGGAGTGCCCGCGGCCGCCGACCCTCGCGTCTTCCGCGCGATGCTGCGCGACGAGCTCGGCTTCGACGGCACCGTCGTGTCGGACTGGTCCTCGATCGAGAACCTCGTGACCCATCATCGCGCCGCCCGCGACGCACGCGAAGCCGGCGTACTGGGGCTGCGGGCCGGCATCGACGTGGAGCTGCCCGAGCCGTTCGGCTACGGCGAGAGCCTCGTCGAGGCCGTCCGCGCCGGCGAGATCCCCGAGGCGACCGTCGACGAGTCGGTGGTGCGCGTGCTGACGCACAAGTTCCAGCTGGGCCTGTTCGACAACCCGTACGTGGCGACCGACCCGGTCGAGATCATGTCCGTGGCTCGAGAAGGGGGCGACCTCTCCCTGCGCCTCGCGCGCGAGTCGGTCACCCTGCTCAAGAACGCCGACAAAGTGCTTCCGCTGAGCGGCGCTCCCCGTATCGCCCTCATCGGGCCGCACGCCGACCGGACCGACGCGGCCTTCGCGCCGTACACCTTCCCCTCCTTCATCGCACTCACCCGCGCCATGCTGAACGGCGCGACGAGCTCCATGGTCGGTGTCGACGACATCGACACCTTCGGCCCCGACAACGCCTACGTGCACCGGGAGATCGGCGACCTCCTCGCGATGGACGAGGACGAGTTCGCCCAGACGCAGTACGGAGCGGTCTCCCTCGCTGACGCGCTGCGCGCCGCACTCCCCGACGCGGACATAGTCGTCGCCGCGGGATGCGGCATCACCGATGGCGCCGAGGAGATCGAGGCCGCCGTGGAAGCCGCGCGCGATGCCGACATCGTGGTCCTGGCCCTCGGCGGCCTGGCCCGGTGGTTCTTCAGCGAACGGACAGAGGGCGAAGGCGCGGACACCGCCGACGTGGGGCTGCCGGACGTCCAGCGCCGGCTCGTACACGAGATCGCCGCGCTCGGCCGGGCAACCGTCGGCGTGATCTTCTCCGGCCGCCCCGTCGCCCTCGGTGACGTCGAGCCCCAACTCGACGCGATCCTGCTCGGATACCACGGCTCGCAGTACGGCACACGCGCCGTCGCGGACATCCTGACCGGCGCAGCCGAACCGCAAGGACGCCTGCCCTACACGATCCCCCGCTCCAGCGGACAGGTCCCCATCCACGCCGGCCAACGGTTCGGCAGCGGATACCGCCGCCACGAAGGCGACCCGCACGGCGGATACGTGGACGAGACAGCGGCCCCCCTCTACCCGCTCGGCCACGGCCTCACATACACGCGCTTCGCCTACTCCGACCTCAAACTCAGCACCACAGCGATCGCGCCCGACGGCACCGTCGACGTGACCGTGACCATCGAGAACAGCGGCGACCGCCCAGGCGTGGAGCTCGTCCAGCTCTACATCGAGGACGACGCCCCCGGCCTCTCGCGCCCGGCCCTCCAACTCGCAGGGTTCCACCAGCTCGAACTGCAGCCTGGCGAGGAGGCAACGGTGACGTTCGCACTGCGGCTTCCTCTCCTGGCCTACCTGTCCCTGGACGACAGATGGGTCGTCGACCCGGGCCCCATGTGGATCTCAGCTGGCCCGTCGTCGAGCGACCTCCCGCTGCGGAGCCGCTTGGACGTCGTCGGTGACACCGCCGACGTCACCGAGCGGAGGGTCTACCTGACCCACTCCACCACGACCGCGCGCCGCATACCAAGTCGCCGATCACACGCGACATGCCCCACCCCCGAGCAGCAAGAGCGGTGAGCAGAGCTCCCGGTCTCGGCCAGCTGCGACATCTCCACGATCAAGCGGGAAGGGTTGCGTTGGCCGCCGCGGCGACGTTGATGGTGAGTGCTGGCAGCGCCTCCGCCTATACGGATCCCGGAATCAACTGGGACCACACATACGAGGCCTCGGGTGTGCGGGTCTACGTCGAGGAGTACGGCGACATCATCTCGGTGTGCGACACAAAGTCGAACGGGCACGCGGCCACGGTCCAGGTCCGCGCCACCGACGTATGGCCCTACGACTACGAGATGACGGCCAGCGATGGCGTCGGAACCTGTAAGACTCATCAGGCCAGCGACGGCGCCACGTACAACCTGAGCGAGCGTGGCATCGACCTCCTCTTCGACGGCGACGGCGGCGACTGGTCAGGCTCGGGCTACTTCACCAACGACCACTGACCTGTCGCTTGGCGCCTGACGCAAGGACGTAGAAGGTCTTCCGCTCGATCACCGCGGCACGAATGGGGGCAGCCCGTTGGGAATGCCCCATCCACGGCCGGGGCGCTCGCCGAGGGCACCCACGCGCTGCTCAGTATCGCCGCGATGGCGAAGGTGGTCGAGCCCGAGGGCGGAGGCGGGGGCAGTTCGACCGTCAAGCAGCAGGCCAGCTTCACCATCGTGCCCGGCCTGGCGGATGGCAAGGGCTACTCGTTCCGCCAGAGGTCGGGCCGGGGCACGAGTCCTCGACTCGGCCTCGGTGCCGTCCTGGCTCGCCGCCACGGCCGCTCCAGCCGCGATGGCGTGTGCCCCCTGCGGCAGGGTCCTCACGGGCCCATGTGGACGTGCGCGGCCCAGAGAGTCGGAAACCTGGGGTAGCGGTCTCGGATCAGTCGGATCGCGGCGTGTACGGAGGCACCGGTGCGGGTGGGATCGAAGCCGTCTGCGGCGAGTCGCGCGTAGACGCGTTCGGCGATCTCGACGGCGATGGTGTCGTTGATCTGCCACAGCGTCCCGACAACCTGCGGGAATCCGGCGAGTTGGAACGCGGTGACGACATGGAGGGACTCGTCGGCCAGCTCGCCCCTGGTCACGGCGGTGCTGCAAGCGGAGAGATAGGCGAACTCGCATCTCTCCAGGCGCAGCCGGGAGATCTCCAGCACGTTGAGCGGGTTGACGGCATGGTCGTGGACCAGCAAGTGGCTCCGGTAGGGGTCGTCGGGATCCGCACCCGCGTGGCAGGCGAAATGCGCCCAGGGATGGGTAGCGAGGCTGGAGAGCACGGCCTGGCAGGTTGCCTCCTCCCCGACCAGGCCCTCCACCGAGGGAAAGAGCTGAGCCAGGTGCTGGTATTCGGTCCGGGCACCCGGCAGGTCTCGTGCGCCCGGTGTGTGAGGCATGGCGACCGCCAGCACGCGCGGTGGGCCGGAATCCCCGGACGGCGTCTTCCGCGGGGCATGCTGTGCCCTGGCGTGGGACAGGGCACGGACGGTGGGCGTGTACGAGGACACGACTTGGTCCATGACCGTTCGGCGGGGCTCGCCTTCTGGAGGCGCCTGAAGGTGGTGACCGGCGGCATGCAGCGGAAAGTGCGCCAGTGGGCCGCAGGGGATCCACCACATGCGCCGTGTGTCGGATTCCTCCAAAGGCTGGGTGAGGCGGAGCAAGTCGAGAACCGGTTCCGCCACGTCGTCCCAGAGCCAGGGCAATATGTCCTCGGACATGACGCGTTCGGCCTCCATGCGTGCGTCACGGGAGCTGCCGCTCCGCCCCAGGTGGTACTGCATGTCACCCAGGCGTTCGTGGACATCGTCGTGGTCGACGTCGGGCAGTTCGCATACCTGGATGCCGTCGGTGGTCAGTACGAGGGCGTCGCATCGGTACCGGCTGACGTTGACCATGACGATGGGGCCGCTGTGCGCTTCGGTGGCCAGTTGAGCGGCGTGCGGGGGCAGTAGGAAGCGCTTCAGTCCAGGCAGTGTGCGGATCCGTGCGACCACATCGTCCAGCTCCTGCGCGAGTTTGCGGCGGAGATCCGGATCGTGCTCACTACCGGAAACGTCGGTGCTGTTGATCAGGTCGGGGCCAGCGGTGGTGGAGTCGTCCAGCCGGGCGCACAGGTGATCGAACCGATTTGCCAGGTCCGGCGCGCGTTCCCGCAGCTCGGTGAGATCCGTTCGGGACTCCAGAGCCTGCGCCAGGAGCACGCCCCGTCCCATTTCGAGTACTTCGACTGCCCGGTCCGGCAGTCCAGCGGCAAGCGCGCTTGCCGCTGCATCGCCGGCCAGACGTGAGTACTCGGCCATCCATCGCGTCGCGTCGGTCCGCAGGAGCCCACGAGCCGCCAGGCGGGGCAGCAGCTCCACACCGAGCGCGAATCCACGCGCCGCCTGCTCGGGCCGGCCGTGCGCCATCGCGAGCTCACCCCATTCGCAGGCAGCGGACAGTCGGACCGCCGTGGGGGCGCTGCCCCTGGACGCCGCTGTCTCCAGGAGGCCGAGCGCCTGCTCGACGTTCCGTCCGTCCTTCGCGATCACACCATGGATGCTCAGCGACAGCGCCAGATTCACTTCGCACTGTGCCCGGAAGGGATGGTCCTCGCTGGTCCCGTCAACGGCGGCGCGGCCCGCCGAGATCGCCTCTTCCAACGAGGACGTGTCCCCCGTCTGATCGAAGTACAGCCGCAGCGAATTGCCGAGGTTCGTCAGTACGGCGGCTTGGTGACGGCCGTCCGTGCCGGAGGCGAGATCCGTCATCTCGCGCTCGAACGCGATGGCGTGCCGCAGACTGTCGAGGTCCTTGGTGTGGTGGGCGTTGGCCTTCAGCACGACGGCGAGGTTCGCCAGGTACATCCATCGGTTCGGGTGGTCCTCGGGCGTCGCCGCCACCGCTTCGCTGCCCAGCGCGATCGCGCGGTCCAGGGCGGGAGTGTCTCCGGCCCGGTTGAACCGCTGGTTCAGCATCCCCACCAGGGTCGACCGGTAGAGCGGCCCGTCGGGGTGTTCGGCGGGCGTGAGGTCGACCACGGCGCTCGTGGCTTCGATGGCCTCGTCGAGCGCGGTCATGTCCCCGGTACGTTCGGAGAGCATGTGGAGCAGGCTGCCCAGGTTGTACAGAGCAGTCTGCTGGATCGGCGTACCGCGTGGCGCCGCCCTGACGGCGCTGCGCGACATGGCGATGGCCTCGTTCAGGACCGACTGGTCTCCCGTGCGCTCGAACTGGTAGCGCAGCAGGATCGTGGAGTTCACGAGCACGATCGACCGATCCCGGTCGGACTCTGGTACGGCCTCCAGCGCGGCAGTGCTCAGCCGGAGGGCTTCGTCCAGCAGGGCGCCGTCGTCCGTACGCTCGTACAGCATCCGCAGGGAGTCGGCCAGCCCGCCCCAGGACACGTAGCGCTCGATGTCAGTCTGCGACACCTCGCGGACCACCTCCCTGCCGATCTCGGTTGCGTCCCGCAGGTGTCGAACATCACCGGTGCGCTTGAACAGCGCTCGGAGAGACTCGGCCAGGTTGTGCAAGGCCATCGTCCGGTCCGTGCCGGCGATGGCGGCCCGCGTCACCGTGTCACGGGCGACCGCGACAGTTTGCTGGATGTCGGCGAGCTCCCCCGTATGCTCACCCAGGCGCTGCCAGGCCGCCCCCAGGGCCATCAGCCGACGGACGAGCAGGGCCGGATCCTCAGCAGCGTCGGCCACCGCGTTACGCGCGGCGCAGATCGTCAGCCGTGCGCTGTGCGCATCGGCTCCCTCGTCGAGGTGCAGCGCCAGCGCCTGAAGCAGGTCCTCCCATGTCGCCTCGCCGTCCGGTCTCAAGGGTGCCCCGGGCGGTCGCGGCACCGGCTCCGGCAGGGGCAGCTCGGGCTTCAACAAACTCACGACGACGAGCAGTGCTGTGGCCGTCCGTATTTCTGGCAGCGCGCGCTTGTCAGCGAGAGCCAGCCCCCGCTTCCAGTGCAACATCCCGACGAGGTGGCAGGTCTCCACGATGTCCTGCGTCCGGGTTGTACTGGTGAAGAGCTCCACCGCCTCGGTCAGGGCAGCAGGGTCGAGCAAGCCGTACGGACCGGCCGCACCGTCGAGCCTGGACCGGACAGCCGCCGCCCACCGCTTCCGCATGTGCCCCCCAGCGCCATTCGTGCGCCCCTGACTTCGCGGTGCGCGCCTCTCCACATCACGTTCGCGCGTGAACCATACGGCTCAGCACGTAACGTGACCGCATGGCAGATCTGGTCGAGACCCTGTCTCACGTCATTCTGGAGTCCAGCGAGGCACTGCTCCGAGATCACGGCGCCTGTCCCCGGCCTCAAGTCCACATCCTGGCCGAGGACATGGACCAGCCCTACGTCGGCTTCGTCACCTGTCGGCTCTTCTACCGAGGCGCGGACGCGGCGTCCGCACTCGCGGGCCTGGGGCTGTTCCCCTCGGTCCTCATGGCGACGCGACTCCTCGTCGTGTGGGAGGACTGCGACCTGCGGACGGCGTTGGAGCTACCGGGAGGGCCCTTCCCCACAGGCGTGGTCATCCTCGACGCCGGTCACGATCAGCACGCCCTGAACTGGCACCCCTTCGACATCGAGGTCGGGGGCACCAGTCCGCACGGCATACCCACGGTCACCCCACACTGGGGCACGCCTTCCCGCTACGAGGACGTGCAGCTGCTGGCGCCGATCGAGGAACTGCTGACGGTGTGGCGTGAGTTCCGGCACGAGGAGATCCAGGAGACGGCGATCAAGCTCCAGGAGGCGGGATACGAATTCAGCATGATCAAGCGCTGAGAGCGCGCTAGGCGTTCTCCGTACGGGGCTGCTGAGCCGCGGAACCGGACGCAGACGCGCCCGCGGGCCCCGGCGGCGGCTCCGGCGGCTCCTCAGGGGTGTCGGCTCCGCCCTGTGGTTGATACCCACGCGGGTCACCGGGATCAGCCAGGAATGCCCGCTCCCACGGGGTCAGTTCCTCCTGCGGTGCTGTCATCTCGCCCCCCTGCGGAATGCTGTTCCGGGACCTTTACCATTTCCACCACGTCAACGTCGGCCATACGCAGATAGATCCCGCCGGTGTGCTCCACCCTGGAGACGAAGGAGCCATCCGCAGCCATCCGGTACGACGCCTGCAGATACAGGTCGGCCTCCTGGGGATGGCTCGAGGCGTACGACCGCGTACCGAACCAACCGCCCACCCATGTGCCGTCCTTCAGCCGCGCCCGAACGAAACGCGGTCCGCTGTCGGAGCTCGTGCCCACAGCGTAGTCCCACGCCGTCGGCACCGGCCTGTACACAGAATGGGCACGGCGCCGCTCCCGGTACGAGACTGCTGCGGCGGCGGCAGCCGGAACGCCGAGGAAGAGCAGCAGAGCCCACATGCCGACCGCCCGTGGGCTCTCTGCGGCCAGCCCGCTCAAGCCGGACCGCTCGGCCCGGCGCCATGCCCGGACCAGGGCCGGACCGGCGATGACCGCATACACCCCGTTCAGAACGACGCTAGCGGTGATGGCGCGCAGCATCCGTTCGCCGAGCTGCGCCTGCGTGGCGACCGGACCCCGCCAGCGCTCACGCAGAAACTGATAGGTCAGCCCGGGCAGAACGAGCAGGACCAGGGCCAGCAGCTGACTCGTCGTGGACGGTGGTTGCATACCTCCCCCTGCTCATCGAGCCCCCAAAGTCTCCCACAGAGGTCACAGTTTCGGTCCTCCGTCGCCGCAGTCAGCCCGCCAGGGCCACGCGGATCGCGGCGACCAGTCGGTCGGCTCCGTCGCGGGCCGCGCGGCGGACGCCCGCGCCGAAGCGCGGCCAGCCTCACCACCGGCCCCGCCGGCGTACTCCTCACTCGCGCAAGAGCCAAGCCGAGTTCGAGTGCTCCTCCTGCGGCTTCACCTGCAACGCGGACACCAACGCAGCAACCAACGTCGCGGCAGGACAGGGCGGGATTCCTCGCCCCCGGCGCTCAGCCGGTGCCGGAGGGACGACATCGCCCACGCGGTCGCAGAATGTCCGTGGGCCTCAGCCCAATGGGGATGAAATCCCTCTGATTCAAGAACGGGGAGGATGTCAAACTGGATCCCTGCCGTCCCACGCCCACCACGCCCGGGACGGCGCTCTTCGGAAGG
>CBFGQM010000053.1:0-20046 GCA_965650905.1 uncultured Streptomyces sp.
GATCGCCTCACCGCGCTCGGCCGGCCGCAAGCTGGCCCTGCGCGGGGAGGAGGTCGAGGTCGTGCCCCTGACCGAGGCCGCCTTCGATGGAGTGGACGTCGCCATGTTCGACGTACCGGACGAGGTGGCCGAGCGATGGGTGCCGATCGCCGCGTCCAAGGGTGTGGTCGTGGTCGACAACTCCGGCGCCCTCCGGATGGACCCGGAGGTGCCGCTGGTCGTGCCGGAGGTCAATCCGCACACCGCCCGCGTCCGGCCGCGCGGCATCGTCGCCAATCCCCACTGCACGACGCTGTCCATGATCGTGGCACTGGGCGCGCTGCACGCCGAGTTCGGGCTGCGCGAGTTGGTGGTGTCCTCGTACCAGGCGGTGAGCGGGGCCGGGCGCCGGGGCGTGGACACGCTACGGCAGCAGCTGTCGCTCGTCGTGGGTACGGAGCTGGGGACCACCCCCGGTGACGTACGCCGGGCCGTGGGGGACAACACCGGGCCGTTCCCGGAGCCGGTGGCCCTCAACGTGGTGCCGTGGGCCGGGACTGTGCGGGAGGACGGCTGGTCCTCGGAGGAGATGAAGGTACGGGACGAGTCCCGCAAGATCCTCGGGCTGCCGGACCTGCGCGTCGCCGTCACCTGCGTACGTGTGCCCGTTGTCACCACGCACTCGCTGACCGTCCACGCCCGCTTCGAGCGTGAGATCACCGTCGACCGGGCCCGCGAGATTCTCGCCACGGCACCCGGGGTCGTGCTCTTCGACAATCCGGCCGCGGGGGAGTTCCCGACGCCTGTGGACGTGGTGGGGACGGATCCCACCTGGGTGGGGCGCGTACGGCGGGCGCTCGACGATCCGACGGCGCTCGAACTCTTCTTGTGCGGGGACAATCTGCGCAAGGGCGCCGCGTTGAACATGGCACAGATCGCAGAGTTGGTGGCGGAGGAGTTCACGTAGGCCGCGTGAGTCGGTCCTGTCTGTCGGTCGCGTGTGTCGGTCCTGTCTGTCGTTCGCATGTGTCGTTCGCGTGTGTGGTCGCGTGTGTCATTGGCGTGCGCGGTCCGGGGCGTGTGGTGGGGCGCACGTAGGCCGTCTGATGCGCTTGGTGCGTCTGGGTTGCCCCATCTCATCGGGGTGTGGGTCACCCTCCGTGGGGGGGGGCGATGGGAGCCGCAAGGCTGAGATTCCCGGTCGTGCCGTGAATCATTTGTAGGATCTGTGTGAGTTTCGTGTTCTGGTCCGTGGCCAGGGTCACTTGGATCGGAGCTTTCCGGCGTTCGAGGATTTTGCTCCCCGCCCTCCGCAACCGCGCGGAGGGCGGGGAGCGTCTTTGCGGTCGCCCTTCAGGAGGGTGTTCGTGCGCCACGTTGGCATGGAACATGGGCATAGGGGATGAGCTGGTACGCATGACGGCATTTGACGCGCAGTCAGGCAAGCGTCGCAGAGCGCTGCCTGACGCGGTCGCGCAGCCTGACGCAAAAATGGTGCCTGTCGCGTACAACCTCGACGGGGGTAAGCCTGTCCAACAGGCGTGGCAGAGGTACTCGAATTCTCCCCCAAGCTCTTCGAGCAGGGGGCGCCCCCAGCGGCGACGCGCGGCAGGGCCCTGCGTCCGCCCCGCCGATCCCGCATGTCCAGCGCGTCCGGAGGCATGCCGGTGATCTCGCCCATGCCCGCCGCGCGGCCCGCCCGCATTCCGAATCAGCACGAGGGCACTGACGACGTCATGGCCGTGGGCACCACTGTCGACCATCTCACCGAGACCTACCGCGCGCACTACCGCTCGCTCCTTGGCCTCGCGGCCCTCCTCCTCGACGACACCGCGTCCTGCGAGGACGTCGTACAGGAGGCCTTCATCCGGGTGCACTCGGCGCGCAAGCGCGTGCGCGACCCGGAGAAGACGCTTGCCTATCTGCGCCAGACCGTCGTCAACCTCTCGCGGTCGGCTCTCCGGCGCCGCATCCTCGGCCTGAAGCTCCTCTCCAAGCCGATGCCCGACATGGCGAGCGCGGAGGAGGGCGCGTACGACCAGCTGGAGCGCGACGCCCTGATCAAAGCCATGAAGGGACTCCAGCGCCGCCAGCGCGAGGTTCTTGTCCTGCGCTACTTCGCGGACATGACCGAGGCCCAGGTCGCCGAGACGCTGGGCATATCGCTGGGCTCGGTGAAGGCGTACGGCTCGCGCGGCGTCGCGGCCCTGCGCGTTGCCATGGGGGCGCCGGCATGAGCGAGCACAACCATGACAACCACGGCAGACACGGCAACCGCGACAACCGCGATGACCACAAGCACGAGTACGAGCAGCACGCTGGGAACGGAACTGTGAATCACGGCCCCTTGGAAAACCCGGGACCGGAAGAGTCGGGTGTGCCGGGTACGGCGGGTGCTTCTGACGTCCCGGATCCGCAAGGAGCGGCGGACTTCGGCCCGGATGGCCCCGGCCTCGGGTCCGACGAGCTGGCGTTGCGCAGGCTGCTGCACCAGGCCGTGCAGGAGATCGAACCAGTCGACGGCACGCTGGAGCATCTGCGGCGCGCGGTGCCGGCCCGGCGGGCGCGCAAGCGCCAGGCAGTCGTCGGCATGGCGGCCGCCGCGCTCTTCATCGGAACGGCGGTCCCGGCCCTCGTACACGTCTCGAACTCCTCCGGCTCCGACCCCAACCCGTCCATCGCCGGCAACAGCTCGCAGACCCAGGGGGCGACCGAGGGCAAGGGGCCGGACGGCGGGGAGAGCGACTCGGGCAGCTCCTCGGGCAAGTCCGAGGAGAAGGACAAGAACGACAAGAGGGAGACGCCGGACCAGGGCAAGGGGGAGAGCAGCGGGGCCACCGGAGGTGCCCAGCCGACGCCCTCGGTCGCGAACGTGCCCGCCTGTACGTCCGCACAGCTCGGCGCCACCGCGAGCGTCGGCTCGCCGGACTCCGGCGGAGCTGTCTACGGCACGTTCCGGGTCGCCAATGTCTCCGCCGCCGGCTGCACGGTCACCAGTGCGGGCCCCGTGTCCGCTCTCGCTCAGGGTGCGGCGGACCAGGCCAAGATCCAGGTGGTCCAGCACGCCGCGGGCGACGCGGCGACCGGGCTGCCCGACCCGTCGACCGAGCTGAGCTCATTCGTACTCCAGCCGGGGGCGGCGTACCAGGTGCAGTTCGCCTGGGTGCCGTCGGAGACCTGTCCGACCAAGCCCGAAGACCCGCCGCCGCCCGGCCCGACGCCCACGGAAGGCGACACCGTCGGGGACAGCGGTACCACCTCGGAGGGCAGCGAAGGCACGGCCCCGCAGCTCATGACGGAGGACGGCGTCACCGACGGCAGCGTCCTCGTGTCGAACGTGGCGGAGCACGGCGCCCCGGTCGCTTCGACGACGGTGTCCAACGCTTGCGCGGGGACGGTTTACCGGACCGGGCTGCTGGCCGGGTCGTGACCCACGGATCGCCGCTTTGCCGACGGGTCAGCCATCCGACCTGACCCGTGGGAGAGCCGTCTGACCGCAGGGAAGCCGTCGGCCATCGGTTGCCACCCGGGGCCATCGGTCGGCCGTCCACTCGTCGCCTGTCAGGCGTCCTCGGGTGGTCAGGCCATGGGCGCGGCTGACGACTTGGAGGAATCGGCGGTGTCGGGGATATCACCCGCGGTGCGGTCCTCGTCCGGCTCGTCCGCCCGCTCGTCGGCCGGGTCCTCGGCAAGACGCAGTTCCGTGTCCCGGGCGAACTCCACCTCCCGATGCAGCAGCCGGAACCACATGAAGACCACGAAGCCCGCGAACACGAACCACTCGCCGGTGTAGCCGAGGTTCTGGAACGCCTTCAGGTCCAGGCCATTGTCCTGCGGAGCCGTCGCGGGCACCGCCTTCATCCCCGCGTCCGCCCTGGCCAGGGTGACCCAGGCGTCGTACACGTCGTACGGCACGAGGTTCACCAGGGACGGCGCGCTGATCGCGCCGGTCTGGCCGGCCGGGAGACCACCCGCCGCGCTCACGCCGTTCGAGCCGGGGGTCTCGGACCCCTGCAGCGCGCCGGTCACGGTGACCTCGCCGGTCGGGGCGGCCGGGGCCGTCGCGGAGTCGGCGTCTCCGGGTAGCCAGCCCCGGACCACGGGCAGGGCCTTGCCGTCGTCGGTACGCAGCATCGTCAGGACGTAGTAGCCGCGCCTGCCGTCCAGCTCCCGGTCCGGCACGAGCAACTGCTTCCCGTACCGGCCCGTTGCCGTGGCCTGCTTGCCGGACGTCACCTTGTCCACAGGCAGCAGCTCGGCGAGGGGCCGGGCCGCTTCCTGCTTGTCCGACGACACCTGTTCGTTCGCCGTGCGGTGATCCTGGACGCGGTCCTCGAACCGCCCCAACTGCCATGACCCCATGAAGACGCAGAAGGGGATGGCCAGCAGTACGAAGACGTTGATCCCCCACCAGCGGGGCGTCAGCAGGAACCGGTACACAACCTCCAAGGTACGGGGCCGTTGCCAGGGGTCTGTCTTCGGGGGCCGCCGCCCTGGCCGCCGCGCCGGCTGTCGCCCTGGTGCCGAGCCCCTCGACGACGAAGGCGTGCGCCATCACGACGAGGGCGTCCTCGCGAGGTGTCTCGCCGCGAAGTCCAACTCCAAACGGACCTGCTTGATCCGCTCGTCCACGACCAGTGACCCATGGCCCGCGTCATAGCGGTACACCTCGTGGACGGCCTCGCGGGCGACGAGTCGGGCCACGTAGTTCTCGACCTGGCGGATGGGGCAGCGGGGATCGTTGACGCCGGCGGAGATGTAGACGGGGGCCTTGACAGCCTCGACGTACGTAAGAGGGGACGACGCCTCAAAGCGTTCCGGGACCTCTTCCGGTGTGCCGCCGAGGAGCGTGCGGTCCATCGCCTTCAGGGCCTCCATCTCGTCATGGTAGGCCGTGACGTAGTCCGCTACCGGGACGGCCGCGATGCCGAGGGACCACAGGTCCGGCTGCATGCCGAGGCCGAGAAGGGTGAGGTATCCGCCCCATGAGCCGCCGGTGAGGATCAACCGGTCGGGGTCGGCGAAACCGGAGGTCACGGCCCACTCCCGGACAGCCGCGATGTCCTCCAGCTCGATGAGGCCGACCCGGTGCTTGAGGGCGTCCGTCCACTCCCTCCCGTATCCGGTCGAGCCGCGGTAGTTGATCCGGATCACCGCGTACCCGTGGTCCACCCATGCCGCCGGGCCGGCCGCGAAGGAGTCGCTGTCGTGCCAGGTCGGGCCTCCATGGATGTCGAAGACGGTGGGGAGGGGGCCTGTCTCTCCCTTCGGCCGCCGGACGAGGGCGTGGATGGGTCCGCCCGGACCCGTCACCCACACCTCCTCGACGGACACCGACCCGGGCGCCTTCATACCGGGAGGGTCCAGGACGACCTGGCCGGACGTCGATCGGAGCACCGGGGGCTCGGCCGCCGACGACCACAGGTACTCCACGCTGCCGTCCGGGCGGACCGTCGCCCCCGACACCGTGCCCTTCGGCGTCCCGATCCGCTCCAGCCGACGGGATGTGAGGTCATACCGCCACAGCTCGCCGCGCGCCTCGTAGCTGTGCGCGACGAGCAGCGCGGAACCGTCCGGACACCATTCGGCGCTCAGGTCGCCCGCGAGCTGTTCGGTCAGCGCCAGGTCAATCTCCACACCCAACGACACGTCCCACACCATCGGTTCCCAGCGCCCGCGCCGCTGGTGCCCGACGAGCAGCCGCGTGTCCCCCTCGACCGGGGCGAATCCCAGCACCTCCAGGCCCAGCTCCACCGTGCCGCCCTTGGTGTCGTCCAGCTCCGCGACCGCCGAACCGTCCCGGCGCAGCACCCGCAGCGACGAGTGCATGGCATCGCCGTGCTCGGTGTGCTCGATCGCGATCAGCGAGCCGTCGTGCGAGAGATCGCCGACGCCGGCCGACTCCCGGTGCCGGTAGATCTCCACGGGATCCTCACCGACCAGTGTGACGTGGATCGTCGAGCCGTCCTCGTCGGTCGACCGGCCGACGACCGCCGTACGTCCGTCCCGGCCGAGCGCGAGCCCGGCGGGATACGACGGGTCGAGACCGGGCGCCGCGGCCTCGTCGGGGCCGGCGGCGGTGTCGCTGCCCGCGAACGGCTGGCGCCGCCAGATCCCGAACTCGTCCCCGTCCTTGTCGTCGAACCACCAGATCCACTCGCCGTCTGGCGACAGCACTCCGTCCGTCGTGCCGTTGGGCCGGTCCGTGACCTGCCGTTGGGCGCCTGTCGTGCGATCCCACGCGTACAACTCGTATGTCCCCGTCGCGTTGGACACGAACAGGGAGCGGTGCGGCGCGTCCTCCGCCCAGTCGGGCAGGGACACCCTCGGCGCGCGAAAGCGCTTCTCCCAGTCAGGCATGGCCTCGTCGTGCGGGATGGCCCCGTTGCTCTCAGTCATGGCCCCATACTGCCCGCCCCGGACGACATCGCGCTGACGGGATCCCCGGCCTGTGGACAACCGGTCTGTGGATAACTTCCGACACGGTCGGAGCCGATTGTCAGTGGCGGGGTGCACCATCGCGGTATGACCTCACTGACCGACCCGACGGAAATGATCAATCACCGCGGAAGCGTCCGAGCGCCCTACGTGCCCGTACGCTCCCGGCGCCGACGTCCCAGCAGCTCCGCCAGGCCGCGGCGGGTTGCGGCCAAAACCACGCGGTCGCCGGGGCCCAGTACATAACCGGGCGGCAGGTCCCACACCAGGCCCGGTGGCCGCTCGGGAGCGTTGGGGGCGGGGTCGGTGGCGAGGTCGGGCCTGCGTTCGCCGGGGGCGGCCGTGTCCAGCGCGACGACCCGCCACGCGCCCGCGCGGAACGCCTCGCCGACCGTACGGCCCTCCAGGTGCGGATGCCGGGCGACGTCCAAGGCCGCGAAGAGCAGCACCCGGCGTTCGACGGGTATCGCGCCCAGGATCTGCCGGCCCATCATTGCCCCGGCGAAGGCGGGCGCGGCCAGGTGCGAGACGCTGCGGCTGCGGGTGAGCGCGGAGGGGTGGGCCGAGCGCATGGTGCGGTAGACGGCGGTCGCGAAGTCGTCGTCGTACAGCCGCAGAACGACGCGCAGATCGGGGCGTACCGTCCTGGCGTACAGAGCGGCTTCGAGGTTGGTGGTGTCCGCGCTGGTCAGGGCGAGCAGCGCGTGTGCCCGGTGGATCTTGGCGGCTTCCAGCACGCCTTCCTGGGTCACGTCGCCGAGTACGACGGGGACGCGCAGGCGGCGCGCGGTCGCGAGCCCGCGTGCCTCGGGGTCTTCTTCGACGCATACGACCGGGGTGTCGAGTTCGCTCAGGCGCGCGAGGACTCGCGTACCGAGCTTGCCCAGTCCCAGGAGGACGACGTGGCCGGAGAGCCCGCGTGGCGGCCGGCGCAGCGCGGATCCGCTGCGGAACGTGCCGAGGGCTTCCAGGACCGCGGCGAGCAGCACGGGAAGGAGTAGCAACCCGACCAGGCTGGTGAGGAGTTGGAGGACCTGGCGGCCGACCGACCCGTCGAGCGCGGGGTCGTTGATGGCGAGGAGATCGAGCAGAGTCAGATACAGGGCGTGCAGCGGGCGCTCGTCGCCCGTCGCCACCGCCATCGACGCGATCGCGAGCGCGACCACACAGCCCACCAGGCCGGTGAGCGACCAGCGCAGGCGGCGCGAGAAGAGGGTGGCGAAGGGCAGGACGGGCACGACCGCGCGGCCCGGGTGAAGGGTGGGACCGGAATACGAGACCGTTTCCAGGACGACGGTGCCGCGTCCGGTCGCGGCGGCCACGGAGCGTTCGTCGGGCAGGAGCTGAGGCCCGTGCTCGCCACTGTCCTCGGAACCCTCCGTGCCGGCCGGGTCGTTGGCCGTCGCCGAGAGCAGGGCCAGGGTGCACAGACCGGGATCGGCGACCTGCCCGGGGCGCGGGGGCGGCCGCTCCACGGCCCTCAGCATCAGCCCCTCCGCCTGCACGACCTTGGTGGTACCCGCCACTGCGGTCGCGGCCAGAGCGGGCGCGGCGGTGTCGGCATCGGAGAGCACGGTGGTGGAGGAGTCGAAGAGACCGGTCGACCGGGACTCGTCAGGCCCGACTCCGGCCATGGCCAAGGCCGAAGCCTGGTCCAGAAGGGCCTCGAGGTGCTGGCCGAGGCGGCGGTTGTAGAGCCGGATGACCAGGCGCAGCCTGGGGTTGAGGCGGCGTGCGGTCAGCGCGGCGCGGATGTTCGTCTCGTCGTCGTCATGCACGAGCGCCAGCGCGGCCGCTTGCGCGACACCCGCTTCGGCGAGCACGGCCTCGGTCAGGTGGGCGGCCTCCAGTACCCGTTCGGGCCACGGCCCTTCACCGGCGGCCCGCCCGGACCAAGCCTCACCACCGCCCCCGCCGCTGACTCCGCCACTGCCGCCGCCGTTGCCGTTGCCCGCCGCCCGGGTCACGGCCGCCGACATCCGGTCGAGCAGCGTCGACGCGCGGGCCCGGCCGACGACCGGTGGTCGCACGGTCCGCTCGGCGGACGGCACGACCAGCGTCACCTGCTCCCCGTACACCCCGCGCAACTCGGCCGACAACCGGTGCGCCAAGGCATCGTCCCCGCACACCACCATGTGCGCGGCCACGTCACTCGACGCGCTCTGATACGGAAGACTCCCCACAACGGCAAAGAGTGCCTCACCGGCACCGGTGGTTCCACCCCCGCCCCCTGTGTATCTCCCCGGGCGCTGCCCATGAGTGGGGAGCGGATCGTCCTTGCGTTCTTCTGGGCCGGGTTTCGTGGTCGGTGTGTTCGGCGCCTTCACTCGTTCCAAGCTGTCCCGCGACGGAAAAAGGTGGAGCACAGATCAGTTGTCGTCAGCAAGTACTGGCACATTTCGCGTCTCTCATCAAGGAGCCGTCTTTGCGAGCCCGATCAGGGGAAAAAAGGATGATTTCTTCTGATGCATCAGCGTCGATGTCAGACGCGGTCACGACTCCATGAACGTGGACGATTTCTGGCACGACGTGAACTCTTTGTGTTCACGTCTCGAACATGATGACTTCGACGTTCTGCTGACGGCTGGGGACAACCCCCTGCCCCGTCGAAGGCCGGCGTGGCGAGCAGCATCCGGAACACGGCGACCTGCCCTGAACGCTCTGGGCGTCGACGATGGCCCTCGAGGCCTCGGCGGCGGCAGGCGACGGTTCAACTGAGTGCCAAGAGCCGACGCACCGGGACGTGCGCTGAGTCAGCGGTGCAACCATGGCGGACCTGCGGATGGGGTGGGTACGACGGAGTCACCGCAAGCCGAGGCAGGTGGGCGCACCCGTGTCGGCTCACGAAGAGCCTGTGTCTCCTCCTTGGCGTGGCGCCCGGCAAGAGCCTGTGTCTGCTCTTGGCGTGGCGCCTGCCTGACACTGTGTTTGCACAGCCCATGAGCGTGCGGGCCGACCGGTAGGTTCAACTGCGCGTCGCCCGCGGGCACTGGCGCGGCGACCTCGCGGGGACGAGTGTTCGCACCCGCGTATTCATCACAATCCGAGACCGATGCGGGCACCCGAGACAAGTGTCCCTCGCCGATGCGGTATGCGGCCCCCTAAACTCCGCCTCTCCGGCCCGAAAGGGTGGCCCATATTTGTCTTGACATATACCGATGGTCACCGCATTGCAAGGGAGTGGCACATGATCACCCTGACCGTTCCAGCCCTAATCATATTCGGACTCTTTCTGATCGCACTGGTGATGATCGGGGTCGTGACGCATGAGGAGACGACCACATTCGAGGACTTCACTGTCGGCGGCCGTCGGCTCTCCGCCCCGGTGGCCGCGCTGTCCGCCGGAGCCAGCGACATGTCCGGCTGGCTGTTTCTGGGGCTACCTGGTGCCGTGTACATGGCCGGTCTCGGCGCCACCTGGATTGCCGTCGGTCTGATCATCGGCACGTATCTCAACTGGCGGCTCGTCGCACCTCGCTTGCGCACCTACACCGAGCTGGCCGGTAACTCCGTGACCCTGTCGTCGTACCTGGAGGAACGTTTCGAGGACCGGAGCAGGGTGCTCCGGCTCCTTTCGGCCATCGTCACAGTCGTGTTCTTCACCGTGTACGTCGCCAGTGGAATGGTCGCCGGCGGTGTCCTGTTCAACGAGATCTTCGGCGCCGACTTCGAGTCCGGGCTCACCGCCTTCGCCGTGGTGATCGTTGTCTACACCATCCTCGGCGGCTTCCAGGCCGTGAGCACCACGCACGTCATACAAGGCACGCTGATGTTCCTCGCAGCGATCGCCCTCCCCGCGATCGCTCTCTGGCAGCTCGGCGGCTTCAGTGCTCTGCGTGAGGCGCTCATCGACATGAACCCGGGACTGCTCGACCCGGGAGCCGAGGCATCCTTCGCCGACAACGTGTGGACGGCCGGCAAGCCGCTCGATGCCGTGGCGATGATCTCGCTGTTCGCCTGGGGGCTCGGCTACTTCGGCCAGCCCCACATCCTGACCCGTTTCATGAGTCTCCGCAGCACACGGGACATCCCGCTGGCCCGCCGCCTGGGCGTGTTCTGGGTGATCGTCGTACTGACGGGTGCCTCGCTCATCGGGCTTGTCGGGATCGCCGTGCTCGATGAACCACTCGACAACCCGGAGACGGTCTTCATCCAACTGTCCACACAGCTGGTCAACCCCTGGATCGCGGCGATCCTACTCCTGGCCGTGCTGGCCGCGATCAAGTCCACGGTGGACAGTCAGCTGCTGGTCTCGGCCACGTCCCTCACCGAGGACTTCTACCGGGCGTTCCTCAACCGGCGGGCCTCCGACACGTCGCTGCTGCTGGTCGGACGTCTGAGCGTGGTGGCCGTGGCACTGGTCGCCTATCTGATCGCGCTGAGCGGCGGCGCCGTGCTCGACATCGTCGCGTACGCCTGGGCGGGATTCGGCGCGGCCTTCGGCCCGGTGATCCTCCTGTCGCTGTTCTGGCCGCGGATGACGGCGGCCGGGGCGAAGGCCGGCATGGCGACCGGTGCGCTCACCGTGTTCCTGTGGAAGTACATCGACCCGCTCCTCGGGCCGCTGAAAACGGGCGTCTACGAGATGGTGCCCGGCATACTCGCGGCCACCGCGGCGGCACTGCTCTTCGGCAAGTGCGTCGGACGTCCCCCGGCGCGCACCTGGTCCGGCACGATGGAGCACGCAACGGTGGAGTACCGCACGAAGGAGCGCATCGCAGCGGACCACGGCACTTCCCAGGAGGTGCCGCAGAGTCAGGACCGGTGGCGCTCGTAACTCCGGCATCCGTACGTGAGTTGGTGGCGTGGTGGCGCTGCGTCCTGGCCTCGTGCTGAACGGATCCGTCTACCGCCACTTGTCTGCCGCGCCCCCCCGCACCAGTCCGCCGACGCAACGCCGGTCGCGTCCGCCGCCGGTTCACCGGCCTGCGCCGCCTGTTCACGGGCGTGACCAGCTAGGGCGTGTCCCAGTAACCTTCAGCGGGTGCCCGATGTTCCCTGCGGGGCCATGATGAGACTGCCCGGCCGTCGCGGAAACGCCGGGCGGGAAGGGGAATGTGATGGAGCTGTTCCCGCCGGTCCCGCTGGCGGAGTGGCGGGACACCAAGGAGACGCTGCATCGCTTCGCGCAGATCGTCGGCAAGATCCGCCTGGCCGCGAGCGCCCGGCGCAACCACTGGTGGAACGTCCCGTTCCATGTCACGGGGCGCGGCATCACCACCCGTCCGATGGGTGGGGTGGACGGGAATCCGATCTTCACGATCGACTTCGACTTCGTCGACCACCGGCTCGTCGTCGTGACACTGGACGGCGAAGAGAGGTCCTTTCCGCTTCCGGGCCAGTCCGTCGCATCCTTCCACGACGAAACCATGGCCGCTCTGGCCGCGTTGGGTGTCCGGGTGGACATCGCCATTCCCAAGCCCTTCGACCTACCCGACGCCGACCGGCCGTTCGCCGAGGACACCGAGCACGCGACCTACGACCCCGTGGCCGCCAACCGCTACTGGCGCGTCCTGAGCCAGGTGGCGTCCGTGCTGGAGGAGTTCGCGGCAGGCTACTCGGGGAAGACCAGCCCGGTGCACCATTTCTGGCACACCTTTGACATCGCCCACAGCCGGTTCTCCGGGCGCCGGGTCGACCAGCCCCGGCAGGTCGACTCCGTCACCCGGGAGGCCTATTCCAGGGAAGTGATCAGCTTCGGCTTCTGGTTCGGCGACGAGACTTTCGGCGATCCCGCATTTTATTCCTACACCGCCCCCGAGCCCGCGGATCTGGCCGGGGAGCCGCTCAGCCCAGCGTCCGCGCAGTGGGTTGTGCGCGATGACAGCCACTTGGCCGTGCTGCGCTACGACGCGGCCCGCGCCGAGGCCGATCCTCGTGCTGCCGTACTCGCCTTCTACGAAAGTGCCTACCAGGCCGGGGCCACACGCGCAGGATGGGACAACGCGGCGCTCGCATGCCCCGGAGGCATCACGGACCCGGTCCGGCAGACCTCGGACCCCGTCCGGCAGACCTGACCGTCCGGACCAGGTGTCCAGCGGATTGAGCGGGTCAGTGGAGCTGCCGCTTCCAGTCCGACGGGACCTTGTCCCGGGGGCCCGGAGTGGACTGCGAGGCCGGGTGCGCGGTGGGAGGGGCCAGCTGCGGCCCCTCATAGTACTGGTCGGTCTCCATGTCCCAGAACCAGTTCTCACCCGGTTCGAAGCTGGCCAGTAGGGGGTGCCCGGCCTCGCGCGCGTGCTTCGTGCCGTGTTGCCCGGGTGAGGAGTCGCAGCACCCGATGTGTCCGCAGGCAGCGCAGCGCCGCAGGTGGAACCACCACCCCGGTCCGTCGTCCGCCAGGCACTCCACGCACCCGGTTCCGCTGGGCGTCGCGGTCGGATCGAGCCCCGGGATCTGCCCGTGTGTCATGGGGGATGCCACCTCGTGAGGAGCCGTTCAATGGTCAGGTTTCGGTGCCGGTGCGCGCCAGGAGGCCCTTGAGTAGGCCCGTGGCCTGGCCGACCTCGATGAGATAGCCGTCCGGGTCGCGCATGTAGCAGCGCAGCTCGGCGCGCCGGTCGATGGGCGGAGTGAGGAACTCGGCTCCCTTGGCGCGGGCCGCATCGTAGAAGCCGTGGATATCCGCCACACGTACGTTCAGGAAGCTGGAGACGGTGTCGAGGTCCTCCGGTGGGCGAAGGACGACGTCGGGTTTGTCGTCGGTGGGCCCGCCGCCGGGGTTCATGATGACCCAGCTGTTGGCGACCTTGATGATGCAGGGGTTCTCCGCCAACACCACCTGCCCGCCCAGCACATCGGCGTAGAACGCCCGTGAGCGGGGGACGTCGCCGACCGTGAGAAAGTGGGTGAGCAGCAGACCCTCGGCCGGTGCGGGAAGGGCGTCGGCCGAGGCACCGGCGGCGATGAAATCGGACATATGCCGAGCGTATGGTTCGGGCGGCCACCTGGCATTCCCAAACCACCCAGGTCCGGCCCGGGAAGATCGGGTTCGTCATGGCGGCCGTCGCCCCAGACGGCGCCGAGCCGCACCGGCCCCGCTCACCGACTCGGGGCACACCAACCGGGTCGCGGACAGGCCCACAGACCGGGTGCCCGCCAGCGCGTGGGCGGGGCCGGTGAGGAGCTGGAGCGGCTCGTCGAGCACCCGGACGGACTCGATGTCCTCAGTTGTTTGACCTGCTGTTGTGCTGCTCGCTTAGCTCTCACAGGTCAACGTCAATGTGTTCGGGTGGGAGCGCTGAGCATGGTCGGCAGGAGACCGTTGGGTCGGCAGTTCGGCTGGCTGTGGACGGCATATGCGGTGAGCGCGTATGGGTCCGGGCTGGGGTTCGGGGCACTGCCGCTGATCGCCGTGCTGGCTTTGCATGCCGGCCCCGCTGAGGTGTCCGCGCTGTCCGCGATGGGGCCTGCGGTGGGTGCGCTGATCGCGGTGCCGCTCGCGCCGTGGGTGGAGTTTCGCCGAAAGCGCCCGGTCATGATCGCGATGGACCTGACCCGGTTCCTGGTCATGGCGACGATCCCGGTCGCCTATGCCTTCGGCCGGCTCGGTTTCGTCCAGCTGCTCGTGATCTCGGCCGTGGTCGCCGCGGCCAAGATCGCGTTCAACGCGGCCAGCGGCGCCTACCTTAAGGCCCTCGTCCGGCCGGATGACCTACTCGTGGCCAACGCGCGGTTCGAGTCCACGAACTGGAGCTCCATCGCGGTCGGGCCACCGCTGGGCGGGGCGGCGATCGGCCTGTTCGGGCCGGTCGTCACCGTGGTGGCCGACGCGCTCAGCTACCTGTTCTCTGCGCTGTGTATCACCGCGATCCGCGGCCCAGAAGAATCGCCGCAAACAACCGGCAAAAGCCCGGCCCGGGCAGGCGCACTGCTTGACGGCTGGCGACACATCATGGGGCATCCCGGCTTGCGGGCGCTCTACCTCAACCACCTGCTCGTCGCCGGTCTGATCATGGCCATCGAGCCGCTGCTGGCTGTGCTCCTCCTTCGCCAGCTCGGGTTCCCGCCCTGGCAGTACGGCCTCGCCTTCGCCGCTCCCTGCGTCGGCGGGCTCATCGGCTCTCGGCTGGCCCGCAGGGTCGTGGCCCGCTACGGCCAGCACTGGGTCTTCCGGACCGTCGGCACCCTGCGCGCCATCTGGCTGATCGGCCTGGCCTTCGTCCGTCCTGGCGTCGTCGGCCTCATCACCGTGATAGCTGTCGAACTGGCGATCATCATCAACATGAGCCTGTACACCCCGGTGCTCGCCACCTACCGGCTCGAACACACCCCCAAGCATCTCGTCGCCCGAACCCTGTCGGCCTGGTCAATCGGCCAGCAGATCTCCATCGCCATCCTCACCGCGCTCGCCGGGCTGCTCGCCGACGTCACCAGCCCACGCACCGCTCTCACGGTCGCGGGACTGCTCGTCCTGACCACCCCGCTCCTGCTTCCCCGACACGACCAGACGTCGCAGCACGAGCCGGAACTGGCCCGTAACCACGCATGACACACCGCAATTCACCGCCGAATCCCGCAGGCCCGCAGCTGGTCCGCCGATGCGCGTCCGGGTCGACCAGGCACACCACCAGCAAGGAGAACACTCGCGTGAGCAGGACCCCCGCACTTGACCCCACGCACACCGCACTTCTCGTCATGGACCACCAGCCCGCGATCCCGGCCTCTCTGCCCGAAGGCGGGGACCGCAACGCCCTGCTCGGTCGCCTGGAAGGGGTCATCGCCGATGTTCGCGCAAACGGCGGCACCATCGCCTACGAACGAATCGGCTTCACCGAGGCCGACTGGGACGCGATCCCGGCCAGCAACAAGTCCTTCGCCCCGCTTGCCGACGGGTCGATCCCTTCCTCGCGATACATTCGATCACGTATATTGATACATCATCTGGTGTATCTGGAGGTGGGCTCATGAGCAGAACGGTCATCGATCTCGACGACGACGCCCTGGTAGCCGCAGCGAAGGAGTTGGGCACCTCCACGAAGCGGGACACCATCAACACCGCCCTACGTGAGATCGTCGCCCGCAACCGCCGCCTGCGTGCCCTGCATGAGCTGCAGGATCTCGCGGATGAAGGCGCGCTCGACGTCGAACTCCTCCTGGACAAGCGCAACTATCGAGGTGGTCCCGCCCGGTGAGCATTGCCGACTACCTCGTCGATACGTCGGCCCTGGCTCGCGTTCTGCTGCGTCAGGCAACCGAAGAGTGGGAGCAGCGGATGGGCGCCGGGCTGATCGCCCTGTGTGACCTCACCGAACTGGAAACCCTCTACTCCGCTCGTTCCGCGAAAGACCGCGAGGCCATCTTGGAACGACTGAACCAGTTCACCTGGTGCCCCATGCCCGACGGCATCAACCGGCGCGCCCGCGTCGTCCAGCGCGAGCTCACCGCCAAGGGTGAGCACCGCAGTGCCGGAGCCGTCGACCTCCTCGTGGCCGCGGCCGCGGAAGAAGCAGGGCTCACGCTGCTGCACTACGACCGCGACTTCGAAACCATCGCCCGCACCACCGGGCAGCCGGTCCGAATGATCGACCTCAAGTAGCGGGGTGCCGTACCGCCAGCGCCTGTCCGTGGCCCTCTGGGTGAAGTAGCCGAGGTGGAGCCCGCCCAGGTGGCGGGGTTCATCATGGCCGCCGCCACGCGTGGCGGGGACGTGGCGTGAGCAGAACGGCAGCAGACCGTGCGCAGGACGCATGAGAGCGCGCCGGGTCCGAGGTCGCGAAGGCCGTCGCGGCACTGAGTGATGAGAGCCCGGTTAGGTAGGGCGATTGACGCATCTGTCCTGGCCAGGATCCGGTGCTTGAAGCCGTACGGGATGTCCCACTCCCGGGCTGGTGCCGTCCCAGCTGCGGGCCCTTGAGGGGCGCGGGTCGGGTCACACCTTCTTGACGACGATCGTGTCCGGGACCAGCTTCTCCAGGTCGTCGACGTCCGAGGTGAAGACGGTGACCTGTCCCTTTTGTTGTCGCGCGATCACGGCGAGCACGGCGTCGATCGCGTACCTGTGGCCGTGCGGCTTGGCGTCGGCCAGGAGGCGGCGTGCCTGGCGGGCCTCGTCCTTCCCGATGTCGGCGACCTGGAGCCGGGACAGTACCCAGTCCCAGCGCTGTTCGGTCGTTCTGCCGTCGTACGCCTCGACCAGGGGCGACGTACGCCGACAGGCCCCGCTCTGCCGCGTCCGCGCGGATCTCGTCCAGGAGATCCTCGGGGATCGTCACGGTCACCTTCTTCGTCGCCATACAAGAGACCATACTCTTGGTGTCGCACCCCTTACCAGTGGGGCTCGGTCGACGATTCGACGGTCAGGCGGCCGTGGCAGCGCGTGGGCTGCCGCGAAAACCTGGCTAATGTGCCAGGAGCGGTGGATCGCGGCGACGGGGCGGGCGCCCGGTTGAGGTCCGATGAGTGGTCGGTCGGCGAGCGCGATGACGTGTTCGCGGGCGGCGGGGCTGTGGCCGACGAAGCGCTGGGAGACCAGGATGCGGTGGTTCTCGCCGACACCGAGGACGCCCTTGTCGAAAAGCTTGTGGTGCAGCGAGCACAGGCACAGTCCGTTGTCGACGTCGTCCGGTTTGTTCCCGGCCGACTCCACGGTCAGCCAGCCTGCAGTACGCAGACGGTCGCCTCTCACAGCGCTGGTCCCGCGCGTGCGGAGCCCGCAGAAAGGTCTGTGAACGCGGCTTGACGTGGGTCAAACCGTCGTTCCTTTGGATGATGTATCGCTCCGGGTGGGCCCGGAGGCCGAACCAGGAACGAATCCTCCGCACCGACATCGACAGGGCGGGGTTCGAGTGGGCGCTGGCGCACTCGGCCCTCAGTCACTTCCAGCCCGGTGTACACGCGGACCGGGACCAGTGGCACGCGGAGGTCGCCGTGTTCCCGGTGCGTGTGCAGTGGGATCCCGACCGGTCGATCCATCTGGAACCACAGCCGTGGCGTGCCATTCAGGTCGGCCTGTCCGGCGAAGCCGTGGTCCGTTACGTGGACCATTGGATCGTGGACATGGCGGACGTCACCCGAACTGGCACGGTCGACCCACTCCGCCGTACTCGCCGAAAGGACCGCGGACGCCCTGCATCAGCTGCCGGCCGAGCGCCATTACCCGCTTCCGGAGCACGTTCGCCTGGCGATTGGGAGCGGGTCGGTACAACCCTCGAAGCCATCTCATGTGGCTGGTCCGCACTCTGTCATGTGGAAGCCACCACCTCGCCGGCCATGACCTGGGGAGGGTTGGGGAGCAGTGAGGCAAGGTTGTCCCGCACGAAGTCCGCAGCCCTTGAGATCGATTCGTCGGCCCCGGCCTGGTCCTGGAAGACGCTGGTCGAGACCATCACTCCGTCCCCGGCATCGATCCAGTAGTAGGCCACGAAGCCGGAGACCCGGCGCATGAGCGGTACAAACCCCTCGTTCACACGACGTGCGGCCTCGGCCGGATCGGTCACCCCTTCGTACCGCCGGACTGCTGCGTACATCGCCAAGCTCCTCACGGCGTTCTGGTTCGTCCTCTGCTGAGACGTCGTACCCCTGCGACGGCCGCCTGGCCCACGAGGCGTCCCGCAATCACCTGAAGGGCTGTCCTGGGTGATCCGAACGGCGGTCGCCGGCCCGGACGTACGGCCACGTAGGCCTTCACGTCCGCCACGAGAAGACTTCGAGGTGGACGAGGTGGGGGAGAGCAACCCGAGCCGCTGGCTGCCCCCATCACGGAAGAGGCTGTGAGCCCGCGGCTCGATGACTCAGTTCAAGCCTCGCTCACAGACCTCTTGCGGGACTGCTCTCCTGGGCTTCAAGAAGTTCGTCACCGTGCTCGATCGCCCAGCGTCCAAGCGCCATCATCGGGCCCTCGACCAGGCTCTGCCCCAAGCCGGTCAGGGCGTAGTCGACGCGTGGCGGCGCCTCGGCATGGGCGTGGCGCTCGGTCAGTCCGCTCGCGAGCAGGCGGTGCAAGGAGTCGGTTCGCCACGCCCGTACATGATGCTGTGGCGATCGATGCATTCGTCCATCTAGGTCTCGCTCATGGTGCCCACCTGGGCCTGCTGCATGGCGGTCACATCCGACACGCTCACGCGGAACGGCATGATCTCCACGTCCGCACCGCGCCGGCTGCGTAGGAGATCCGCGTAGCGTTCCGCGTCCTCCCTCGAGCCCCACGAATACACTCGGGGCCCAGGTGAGCCCTGTGCCTAAAACCGGTAGCGGATCGCCGCATCCGCTACCGCGCCGCTCTCTCCGCTACCCGCCCCGTGGCAGCCACGAACCCGGGGCCGGTAGCGGCTCCATCCGCTATCTCTACCCCCATTCGCTACCTCGATCATGCCCCTGACCAGGGCGGTAGCGGAGGTAGCAGAAGTAGCGAACCTGACAGGAAGGGGGCCACCGCCCCCGGAGCCCTGCCGAGGAGGCACCGCAGCATGGCCACGGTTGCTGAACCCGCCGGACAGCTCCTCTACCGCCCCGAAGAGGCGGCCAAGACTCTCAGCATCGGACGCTCGATGGTCTACGAGGAGATACGCCTCGGACGCCTTCAGACCGCCCGTCGCTGCCGGCCTGGACCCGTACACGGAGCGAGTTGGACTGCGACGTCGCCACGCAGACCGTCTTCCTGGAGGGAGCTGCTCGACTCCCTGGAGACCGGCTTCGCCCGGGCTGGGGTCGCACGTGATACCTGCCTTCCCCTCCGCTGGGGCCGGGAGACCGAACCGACCATCTCCGCGGTCCAGGCACTCGACCCACTCCTCAAGGACGGCCAACTCCGCACGTACCGAAGCGGGTTCCTTCCGCAGCCGGTCGTTCGCTTCACGGGCCCAGCGCGACGCCACCGGCCACTTGAAGGACGGCTTTCTGACCTCCTTCGTCAACGTTTCCGATCTGCGCGAGACGCTGCCGTACCTCTGGTCGAGCGAGTGCGTTGCCGGTGCTGAAGAACGGCATGGGCCACATCGACGGCTCGGTCTCCGCCTGCTACGCCCACGTCACGCCAGGCATGCATAAGCGCCTGATGCTCGGCCTCACCGAGCAGTGGGAGGCGGCACTCGACACCGTCTCGCGATGTGTCTCACATCTCCGGTGCGCGCGCTCAAATGATCTCCTTCGCGCGCGTCAGTAGGAGAAGGCGCGGTCGCCGACTCCTCGGGGCAACCAGAGAAGATCAAGGTGGAAAGGTACGGCGGGACCGCCGAGATCACTTATCTTCCGGATCGATGCGCTTGGGGCTGGACCGGTCGCGGCAGGGATGAAACACACCACGAGGCGGAGGAGACGTATCCCAGCTGGTGCATAGCCATGATCGTTGCCGGGGACTTCCTTCGAGACCACGTCGACCCTTGGGAATACGCCGGTGATGCTCCATCTGCGCTTGGTGATCCGCAGGAGTGTTGGTGCTGGGATGGCGACGCCTAAGCACGGGGCCGACCAAGGACGCGCGACGACGGTGGGTGACGGCGGTCCCCTTGCTGGTGGCGAGCTGGGCGCGAGTTCGGCGTTTGGAAGCCCTCTCTTCCGCACTCGGCTCCCCAAACGACCCCCGGAACCACTCAGAGGCCCGACCCGCTAAGCGGATCAGGCCCCTGACCTGGTGTTTCGTCTGTCGGGGTGGCGGGATTTGAACCCACGACCTCTTCGTCCCGAATGAGG
>CBFGQM010000054.1:0-19815 GCA_965650905.1 uncultured Streptomyces sp.
AAAGCTGGGGTAGTTAAAATGGGTTATCGTGTTGCGGTCGTGGGTGCGACGGGGTTGGCCCACGGTTGCGGGCTCGGCGCGGACGGCGTCCCCGTACCCGGCGGGTTCGGCGCGTCCGCACCCGGCATCGAGATGACCGTCGGCAGGTCGTGCACCGAGCCGTTCGCCCGCGCCGAAGCGCCGGCGCCCGGACCGGCGCCCGCTCCCGCGCCTGGCCCCGAGGAGGCCGTGTCGCTCGTCGGCGGCGCCCACGCGGTCGACTCGGTGCCGGGCTTGTCCAGCGGGATCTTCGGCCGGGGGGCCGCGTCCTGCGAGCCGGGCCGCGCGGCCCCCGCCGTCGGAGTCCTCCGCTCAGGCGGAGCCCACAGGTCCGGTTCACCGTTCCCCAGCGCACCCGGCGCCTGCGCCTCGTCGGACATGCACGGAGTCCCCTCTGTCGTACGTGCCGTCATGCTACGGCCCGCCCCAGACGCCCATGGACCGCGGCCTACGATGATCCCCGCACCACCGATCAGCCGATCACCCGCGCCCCGCCGGCCACCGGCCGGGCGCCGCTTCCGGGAGGAACCGTTGACCGACCACCGCGACGCGCCCGACCTGCGCGCCTTCATCGCCGGACTGCCCAAGGCAGAACTCCACGTGCACCACGTCGGCTCCGCCTCCCCCCGCATCGTCGCCGAACTGGCCGCCCGCCACGCCGACACCAGGGTGCCGACCGACCCCGAGGCCCTCGTCGACTACTTCACGTTCACGGACTTCGCCCACTTCATCGAGCTGTACCTGTCGGTCGTGGACCTCATCCGCACCCCGGAAGACATACGGCTGCTGACGTACGAGGTCGCCCGCGACATGGCGCGGCAGCGCATCCGCTACGCGGAGCTGACCGTCACCCCGTTCTCCTCGGTCCACCGGGGCATCGACGAGGTCGCCTTCATGGACGCGATCGAGGATGCGCGCAAGGCGGCCGAGACCGAGTTCGGGACGGTCCTGCGCTGGTGCTTCGACATCCCCGGAGAGGCCGGGCTCCAAGCCGCCGAGGAAACCGCCCGGCTCGCCACCACCGACAAGATCCGCCCCGAGGGCCTTGTCTCCTTCGGGCTCGGCGGGCCCGAGATCGGCGTACCCCGGCCGCAGTTCAAGTCGTACTTCGACCGCGCGATCGCGGCCGGCCTGCACTCGGTGCCGCACGCGGGTGAGACGACGGGGCCACAGACCGTCTGGGACGCCCTGACCGAACTGCGCGCCGAGCGCATCGGACACGGCACGAGTTCCGCGCGGGACCCGAAGCTCCTCGCGCACCTCGCAGAGCATCGGATCGCCCTGGAGGTCTGCCCGACCTCCAACATCGCCACCAGCGCGGTCCGCACGCTCGACGAGCACCCCCTCAAGGACATGGTGCGCGCGGGCGTGCTCGTCACGATCAACTCCGACGACCCGCCGATGTTCGGCACCGACCTCAACAACGAGTACGCGGTGGCCGCACGCCTCCTCGATCTCGACGAGCAGGGTCTCGCCGCGCTCGCCAAGAACGCCGTCGACGCGTCCTTCCTCGACCCGGTCGGCAAGGCGAGGCTCACCGACGAGATCGACACGTACACCACCGCGTGGCTCGCCACCTGAGCCAGCACAATGGGCCCATGCGCACCGTGACAGCCGTGGCTCATCGCGGCGACCCCTACCGCGTCCGCGAGAACACGATCGACTCGCTGCGTTCCGCGCTCCGACGGGGCGCGGACGCCGTCGAGTTCGATGTCCGGCTGACCCGCGACGATGTGCCCGTCCTGCTGCACGACGCGACGCTGAAGCGGCTGTGGGAGCGGGACCGGCCGCTGCTCTCACTGTCCTCGGACGAAGTGCGCGGGCTCACCGCCGGCGGCATCCCCACCCTGGAGGAGGCCCTGAAGGCGACCGACCACGGCCGCTTCATGGTCGACCTGCCGGGTGCCGCGAGTCCGCGGACCGTACGACGGATCGTCGAGGTCGTCCGCGACCTCGGAGCGGACGAGCGGGTGTACTACAGCGCCGGCGCCGAGACCATGCTCGCCGTCCGCGCGGCCGACCCCGCCGCGGAGATCGCCCTCACCTGGACGACGCTCGCGCCCCCGCGTCCCGCCCTCCTCGACGCGGTACGGCCACGCTGGCTCAACTACCGCTTCGGCCTGGTCGACCTGAGCATCGCCGCCCGCGTTCACCGCGACGGCTACCTGCTGTCGGTCTGGACACCCGACACCCGCCGGTCCATGCGACGGCTGCTCGACGCGGGCGTCGACTCGATCACCACGAACCGCATCGACACGCTCTGCTCGCTGCGCAAGCCGTAGGGGCACGCCACCGGGGCTGTCGGGCCCAGTGCCCCGACAGGCAACGTCCGCCCCGTTGCGACGCCCGCCACATACTCTCGCCGCACCAGCCGAAAGCCCAATCACCCCCCGTACGAGGACGTGCGGCCGGCACGCCGCGAGCACGCACCGGACGCCGCTCTCCTTGATGTACGTACGCTCCCGGGGCCTGGCCAGTGTCCCGTCATCCGGACGGGAACGGACGACGGCGACGACGGCGACGGCCATACTTGGGCGAGCCGGAGGCATTCGGTCAGCCCGTCACCCGGGACCTCTGCGGCACCGTCGCGCGGTCGGACGGGTTCGCAGGACTGTGGGGCGGTGCCCGGCCGTCGGCGGCCGCGGTCCGCGAAGGACGGCAGACCGCCTCAGGCCAGCGACGTCATCACGTGCTTGACCCGCGTGTAGTCGTCGAAGCCGTACGCCGACAGGTCCTTGCCGTAACCCGACTTCTTGAAGCCGCCGTGTGGCATCTCCGCGACCAGAGGGATGTGCGTGTTGATCCATACGCAGCCGAAGTCGAGGGTTTTGGACATGCGCATCGCGCGCCCGTGGTCCTTCGTCCAGACGGAGGAGGCGAGGGCGTACTCGACACCGTTCGCGTAGTTGACGGCCTGCGCCTCGTCCGTGAAGGACTGGACGGTGATGACCGGGCCGAAGACCTCCTTCTGGATGATCTCGTCGTCCTGCTTGACGCCCGAGACGACGGTCGGGGCGTAGAAGAAGCCCTTCTCGCCGACCCGGTGGCCACCCGCCTCGACCTTGGCGTGCGCGGGCAGTCGGTCGATGAAGCCGGTGACCTGGGCGAGTTGGTTTGGGTTGTTCAGCGGCCCGTACAGCACGTCCTCGTCGTCCGGCTGACCCGTCTTCGTGTCGGCGGCTGCCTTGGCGAGCGCGGCGACGAACTCGTCATGGATGGACTCCTGGACGAGGACGCGGGTGGCGGCCGTGCAGTCCTGGCCCGCGTTGAAGAAGCCGGCGACAGAGATGTCCTCGACGGCCTTGGGGATGTCGGTGTCCTCGAAGACCACGACCGGCGCCTTGCCGCCCAGCTCCAGGTGGACACGCTTGACGTCCTTGGCGGCCGACTCGGCGACCTGCGTGCCGGCGCGCACGGAGCCGGTGATCGAGGCCATCGCCGGGGTCGGGTGCTCGACCATCAGCCGGCCGGTGTCCCGGTCGCCGCAGATGACGTTGAAGACGCCCCTGGGGACGATCGAGCCGATGATCTCGGCCATCAGGACCGTCGAGGCGGGCGTCGTGTCCGACGGCTTCAGCACGACCGTGTTGCCCGCGGCGAGCGCCGGGGCGAACTTCCACACGGCCATCATCATCGGGTCGTTCCAGGGCGCGACCTGCGCGCAGACACCGACCGGCTCGCGGCGGACGATCGACGTCATGCCCTCCATGTACTCGCCGGCGCTTCGCCCCTCCAGCATCCGGGCGGCACCCGCGAAGAAGCGGATCTGGTCGACCATCGGCGGGATTTCCTCGGAGCGGGTCAGGCCGGTGGGCTTGCCCGTGTTCTCCACCTCCGCGGCGATGAGCTGCTCGGCCCGCTCCTCGAACGCGTCAGCGATCTTGAGGAGGGCCTTCTGACGCTCGGCCGGGATCATGTCGCGCCAGGCCGGGAAGGCCGCCGCCGCGGCGGCCATCGCGGCGTCGACATCCGTCCGCCCGGACAGCGGAGCGGTGGCGTACGCCTCGCCCGTCGCGGGGTTGACCACCTCTGTGGTCCGTCCATCGGCGGCTTCGCGGAACTCTCCGTCGATGTAGTTGCGCAGACGACGCAGCTCGGTGCTCACTGCCCGGCCCTCCTGTCGGATGTCGAATCACTGACACATCCACCCTAATCCGCGGCCCGACGTTTTCAACACCCCCGATCCGACCAGATCTGCGAAATCCGTAAACTCTGGCGGCGAAAACAACGAATACCATCGATCAAGCCTTGCGGAACTGTCCAGTCCTCGTGCACTGTGAGGTCGTGGCCAGTCGAAGCGCAGCACAACCCCGGGACTCCCGCGAGTCCGGGAACGGCACACCCCGGGTGGATGCCGTCTCCCTCGCCATCATCGAACAACTCCAGGAGGACGGCCGCCGACCGTACGCGGCGATCGGCAAGGCCGTCGGCCTCTCCGAGGCGGCCATCCGCCAGCGCGTCCAGAAGCTGCTCGACCAGGGCGTGATGCAGATCGTCGCCGTCACGGACCCGCTCACCGTGGGCTTCCGGCGTCAGGCGATGCTGGGCATCCACGTCGACGGCGACCTCGATCCCGTCGCGGACGCGCTGTCGGCCATGTCGGAAGTCGAGTACATCGTGATCACCGCGGGCTCCTTCGACCTGATGGCGGAGATCGTCTGCGAGGACGACGACCACCTCCTCGATGTGATCAACAAACGCGTCCGGACCCTGCCCGGCGTGCGCTCCACCGAGAGCTTTGTCTACCTCAAGCTCAGAAAGCAGACCTATATGTGGGGAAACCGATAACCGTGAGTGCACGTTCCGAGGACCTCAGCAGCACCGCGTACGACCAGGTGTGGATGCACTTCACCCGTATGTCCTCGTACGCGAACGCACCCGTCCCCCGTCATCGTCCGGGGCGAGGGCACCTACATCTACGACGACAGGGGAAAGCGCTACCTCGACGGTCTCGCGGGGCTGTTCGTGGTCCAGGCGGGCCACGGCCGCACCGAGCTCGCCAAGACGGCGTTCAAACAGGCGCAGGAGCTGGCGTTCTTCCCGGTGTGGTCCTACGCCCACCCGAAGGCCGTCGAACTGGCGGAACGTCTCGCCCACCACGCGCCGAGCGACCTCAACAAGGTCTTCTTCACCACGGGCGGCGGCGAGGCGGTCGAGACCGCCTGGAAGCTCGCCAAGCAGTACTTCAAACTCAAGGGCAAGCACACCAAGTACAAGGTCATCTCACGCGCGGTCGCCTACCAGGGCACCCCGCAGGGCGCCCTTTCGATCACCGGTCTGCCCGCCCTGAAGGCGCCCTTCGAGCCACTGGTGCCGGGGGCGCACAAGGTGCCGAACACCAACATCTACCGGGCGCCCATCCATGCTGACGACCCGGAGGCGTTCGGCCGCTGGGCCGGTGCGACGAACCGATGAGCTGACCGTGTGACCAATACCGGCCCCGGTGTCGCCCGTTCGAGTGGGAATGGGCGCCCCGGGGCCGCGTGCTGTCCGGCCTTCCGGCCCCGACTCCCTAGCGTGCCCAGTGACCGATCGGCCCTGCCTTCGTTCCCCCGGACGGGGGATCTCCCCAGTACGGGGACTCCACACGGCATTTCTGATCTGAACCGAGGTGTACGCCCATGGTGGACTCGCCGGACAACGACGTGCTCCGGGCACGCACCCTACTCGTCAGGCACAACGGCTAGCCCGCGCTCAACGGAGTCTCGCTCGGGGTCCGCCAGGGCGAGATCCTTGCCGTCGGCGGCCCGCGCGGCAGCGGCAAAACAACCCTGCTCCAGTGCCTGTCCGGGCAGCTTCTGCCGCAGCAGGGCGAGGTCTGGTTCAACAGCAGCCCCGTGCACACCATGAGCCCGCTCAGCCGCGCACGGCTGCGCGGGGACCGCTTCGCCTGGATCGACCCGGCGCCCGTCCTCGTACCCGAGCTGAACGCCTGGGAGAACGCGGCGCTGCCCCTGATGCTGCGTGGAGTCGGGCGCCGACGCGCCAAGACCGCCGCCCTGGAGTGGCTGGAGCGCCTCGACGTCGGCGGCTGCGCCCGCAAGCGCCCGCACGCCCTGCGGCAGGCCGAGCGCCAGCGCGTCGCCATCGCCCGCGCGCTGGTCCCGGCGCCCATCGTGCTCTTCGCCGACGAGCCGACGGCGCCGCTGTACCGCGCCGACCGCACCCATGTGCTGCGTACGCTCCTGACGGCGGCCCGCTCACACGGCATCACCGTCGTGCTGGCCACGCACGACGCGGACACCGCGGCCCTCGCCGACCGCACCGTGTCGCTGCTCGACGGGCGTCGCGTGGACACCGTCCACCTGCCCCCCGAGGCCGAGTCGGAAGGCCGGGCCGCGTGCTCGCTCTCCGCCTAGCCCGGGGTGCCCGTCCCGTGGTCCAGCTCCGCAGACTCCTGGTCGCCGCGGCGTCGGCGGGCACGGGCTTCCTGCTCCTGTGCACCCTGGGGTTCGCGATGGGGCATCCGGACGCCTCCGCCGCCGCCCTGCTCCGGCTCGCCTGGTGCGTGGCGCCGCTCGCCGCCACCGTGTACTTCGCAGTCGCGGTCGCCCGCACCGACCCGGCCACCCGCTTCCCGCGGGCCGGACTGTCAGCGATCGGCCTCGGTCCCGGCCGCCTGATGATCCTCGCGGCGGTCTCCACCGCGGTGGCGTGCACCCTCGGCTCGATGCTCGCGCTGCTCTTCTTCCTCCACCTGCGTGGCGATCTGACCGGCCTCCCCTTCGATGGCGACGCCGCTGACGTCCTCGCCGCCGACGAGCCGCTTCCGCTTCCGGCCGCGCTCACACTGCTCGCACTGGTCCCGATCACCGCGTCGGCGGCGAGCGCGGTGGCGCTTCGAGGCCGCGGGACGAGCACGCCCCCCGCGGCCTCCCACCCGGACCACCCCGGCCGCCCCGACGACTTCGACGCCCCCGGCTCGTACGACCACGGGGGCATGCGCGCGCGATCCCATGCGCACGGCCACGCGGGCGAGCACCGGCCTGCGAACCCGCCCGCGCCTGTCGACGCACCGGCCGGGTCTGGGGTGCCTGGTGCTTCCGGCTCACATGACGGATCGGGGGAACGCGACGATTCCGACCCGCACGGCCCCTTCGACTGGCACTACGGCTCGAGGACACGCGATACCACCGACGCACACGACGACTCCAGGACACGCGGTGCCTCCAACCCGCACGGCGCATCCGTCGCGCACGACGTTCCCGGCTCGCACAGCGCCCTCGGTGGGCAGGACAGCGTCGGCACACACCGCGGGAGCGCGACCGGCGTAGCGGGCGGCTTCGGTGAGCTGGGCGAGACGAACACCGCCCATCGCCCCGGTACCCCGGACGAGGGGGGCCGGCCGCTCGACCCGTACGAGGCGCTCTCCGCCCCCCGCCCCGCACCCGGTGGGCTTCCCTGGGGCACGGCGCTGCTCGCGGCCGGGCTCGCCATCGAGGCGTACGCGAGCCGCACCGGCCCCGTTCTCGGCCCCGCACCCGGGCTCACCCTGCCCGAAGGCCTGGCGGGCGGCCCCGTCGGAGTGCTCATCGGCTGGGGGCTCACCGCTCTCGGGCTGGCGCTTGCCGGGCCAGGGGCCACCCATCTGTGCGGCCGGCTGCTGCAGGCGGTACGCCCGGGGGCGCTGCGGCTGCTCGCCGGGCGTGTGCTCATGGAGGAGGCAGGGCGCATCGGCCGGCCACTCGGCTTGGTGTGCGCGGTGGCGTCGGGCGCGTACGCCATGGCGACCCTCTACACCCGCGCGCACCCCGACATCGGGCCGCTCACCGCGCTCGGCGCGCTGCTCGTCGCGGGATGCTCCGTCGCGACGCTTCTGACAGCCGCGGTCGAGGCCAGGCAGGCCCGTGCCGACATCACTGCGGCACTGGAGCGGCTCGGCGCACCCGCCGCGACGCTGCGCAGCGCGGCCGCACTGCGTGCCGGAGCGCTGCTCGCCGTCCTCGGCCCGCTGACCTGGGCGGTAGGGGAGCTCACGGCGCTGCCCCTGACCGGCTGAGCACGTACGGAAAACTTCGCCGCAGCAGATGAGTTTTCCGCGAGCCCCGGGTCTACCCCACGAACGGCACATCGCTTTAGGGAGAGACCTCACATGTACCAGCAGATGATCTTCGTGAACCTGGCCGTGAACAACCTCGACGCCTCGAAGAAGTTCTTCACGGAACTCGGCTACGCGATCAACCCGCAGTTCTCCGACGAGCACGGCGCGAGCATCGTCATCAGCGACACGATCATCGCGATGATCATGACTAAGCAGCGCTACGCCGACTTCACGAAGAAGGAGATCGCGGACTCGACGAAGACGAGCGAGGTGCTGCTGTGTCTGAGCGCCGAGAGCCGCGAGAAGGTGGACGAACTCGTCGGCAGGGCGATCGCGGCGGGCGGCTCGGCGACCGGCGAGACGCAGGACCACGGCTTCATGTACGGCCGCGCCTTCGACGACCCGGACGGCCACACCTGGGAGATCGTGTGGATGGACCCGGCGGCGGTCCAGGGCTGAAGGCGTCCGGAACGCCGGCTGACGTACTCCGGCGAAACGTCGGCTGATGGCTCTGACGGACGCCGGCTGACACCTATGGCAAACGTCTGCTAAAGCCAAGGATCAACACGGACACGCGGATTGACAAGAAGTGACGGTGCCCAATAAACCTTTGAGGCGTGCGGAGTTGCTGTGGTTACAGTGCCCCCCGTACACTCCACCCCCCTTAGTTGTGCATTCTGTGAAGGGCAATCGTGTCCATATCTCGTAGACCCTGTCGACCTCGTCGTACCGTGCTCGCCGTGGGTTCCCCGCGTGCCCTGCGCGTTCTCGGTGTCGCCTCCGCCTCGGCCGCGCTCGCGCTCGGCGCCGCGGGTAACGCGCTCGCCTGCGACATCAGTGAGTTCTCGGCGTTCGCCAAATGCGACGGCGCCAAGGGCGTCATCAGCGTGACCGACAAGGACCCCAGCGGTGTCCCGGCCACCGTCACCGTCTACCTCAAGTCGAACGGCGGCGCGGACGAGAAGCTCGTCGGCAGCCAGGAGGTCAAGGGCTCCCGCGAGGGCGTGACCATCGCATTCGTCGAGGACTGGCAGCCGAACGCCACGTACCGCATCCACATCAAGGCCGGGAACCGGGTCGACGAGGACATCAAGCCGGACCTGACCACGCCGTCCGAGGCGTGCAAGGCGCCCGAGGCTCCGACGCATCCGGCGCGCCCGACCCCGAACCCGCCCCGGAAACCGGCGGACATTCCCTCGGAGGAGCCGAACCCGTCGAAGCCGGAGAAGACCCCGCCCGCGCCCGCGGGGGACAACGCTCCGTCACCTGCGGCCAAGAACCCCGACCTCGCCGAGACGGGTGCGAGCTCCAACACCGGTACGATCGCCGGTATCGCGGCCGCGCTCGTGGTGGCCGGCGGTGGGCTGGTGTTCGCACTGCGCCGCCGTGGCACGTCGAACGACGGCTGAGTACCGCCCAGTTGTGGCCCGCCCCTGAACAGCACCCCCTGGAATGCGTCCCGTGAAGGCCCCCGGTGCTGGGGCGGGCCTCGGCTGTCACCGACCGTCCGCTCCCAGGACCAGGTCCAGGCCACGGCCTGGGACCCCGCAGCGTCCCGGCGGCCGGCGCGGCGCCCTTTGCCTGCCGGGCGTCGAGCCCGGCAGGATCGGGGGCAGCGTCGCTCTGCAGTCCCTCGAAGCCGGGCACCTGCGTTCGGGAACCTCCTCAGTGGCTCATGTCCGCACGATGTGCGAGCACGACGATTTCGGCCGCGTCGAACGCCACTGAGACCTCGTCCCCCGGCTCCGGGGCCTCCCGCAGAGCACACGCCGCCTCCAGGCGTGGTGCGCCCTCCGGCTGCAGTTGTACGGCAACATGGGTGCCCCGGAACGTGCGCGCCGCGACCGTGCAGCGCAGCCCCTCCGCGACGGGCACGATCCGTACCCCCGCGGGCCTGATGAGCAGTGTGCCCTCGCCCTGCGGGGCACCGGCGGGCACCGGAACCTTCCCCCACGGCGTGTCCGCGACCTCCCCGCTCACGTTCGCTCCGACCACGTTCTCGAAGCCGAGGAAGCGGGCCACGAACTCGTCCTGCGGCCGCTGCCACACCTCAAGTGGCGTACCGGACTGGGCGATCCGTCCGCCGCGCATCACCACGACCCGGTCGGCGAGCGCGAACGCCTCGCCCTGATCGTGGGTGACCGCGAGCACGGTGGTGCCCAACGCAGCGAAGAGCTCCCGGAGTTCGACGACGAGCCGCTCGCGCAGGGACCGGTCGAGCTGACCCAGCGGTTCGTCAAGCATGAGCAGGCGGGGACGCGGGGCGAGCGCGCGGGCGAGTGCGACGCGCTGCTGTTCGCCTCCGGAGAGGGAGGCGATGGCCCTGGACGCGGCTCCCGGCAAGCCGACCAGCTCCAGCAAATCCGTTACCTGTACGTTCCGTTCGACCTTCGACGCGCCGTGCATCCGCAGCCCGAAGGCCACGTTGCCGCCGACGTCGCGCTGCGGGAACAGCTGGTGGTCCTGGAACATCAGGCCGACGCCCCGCTTGTGCGCGGGCACCCCTCCGAGGTCACGGCCGTCCAGGAACACCCGCCCGGAGTCGAGCGGCTGCAGCCCCGCCACCGCCCTCAGCAGCGTCGACTTGCCACTGCCACTGGGCCCGAGCACGCATACGATCTCGTGTTCGGCGACGTCGAGGCCGACGGCGTCGAGCGCGGCCCGCGCCCCGAACCGTACGGTCGCCTCATCCAGCTTGAGCATCGTCAGAACTCCCCCGTCCGGTCGGCGCGGACGCGTTCCAGGAGGAGCAGCGCCACCGCGCACACCACCATCAAGATGGTCGAAAGTGCCATCGCCTGACCGTAGTTGAGCTCGCCCGCGCGCCCGAGTAGCCGGGCCACGGCGACCGGCAGGGTCGGGTTGTCGGGACGTGCGATGAAGACGGTCGCGCCGAACTCGCCGAGCGACACGGCGAAAGCGAAACCGGCCGCGATCAGCAGCGCCCGCCGCACCATCGGCAGATCGACCTCGCGCCACACCCGCCACGGTGAAGCCCCGAGCACGGCCGCCGCCTCGCGCAGCCGCGCGTCCACCGCTCGCAGTACGGGCAGCATGGTCCGTACGACGAAGGGGACGCCGACCAGCGCCTGGGCCAGCGGCACCAGGATCCAACTGCTTCTGAGATCCAGCGGCGGCTTGTCGAGCGCGATGAGGAAGCCGAAGCCGACGGTCACGGCGGAGACGCCGAGCGGCAGCATGAGCAGGGCGTCGAAGCCGCGTGCGAGAGGGCCGGGGGCGCCACGGGTGAGCGCGGCGGCCGCGAGCCCGCCGATCAGCAGGGCGAGGGCGGCGGCGGTGAAGGCGTACTCCAGTGAAGTGCCGACAGCTTCGATCGGCGGCACCAGGAAGACGCCGCTGTCGTCATCGGTCAGCGCCTTGTAGTACGCGAATCCGGGGGCGTCCAGAGAGCGTTGGACCAGCACGGCCAGCGGCAGCAGAAGCAGTACGGCGACGGTGCCGAGGACGGAGGCGAGCAGCGACCCCTGCCCGGCCCCGCGCGGCGCTCGCGCGGTCACGGAGGCGTCCACCAGACGCAGGGCCGTCTCCCGGCGACGTACCGTCCACGCGTGGACGGCGAGAATCGCCCCCACCGCCACAAACTGGATCATGGTGAGCACGGCGGCCGTCGAGAGATCGAAGATCTCCGAGGTCTGCCGGTAGATCTCGACTTCGAGGGTCGAGAAGGTGGGGCCGCCCAGGATCTGCACCACGCCGAAGGAGGTGAAGGTGAAGAGGAAGACCATGAGTGCGGCGGCGGCGACCGCGGGGGCGAGTGCCGGGAGGGTCACCCTGCGCCAGGCCGCGAACCGCGAGGCGCCGAGTACCCGCGCGGCCTCCTCCTGACGGGGGTCGAGCTGGGACCAGAGGCCCCCGACGGTGCGTACGACGACCGCGTAGTTGAAGAAGACATGCGCGAGCAGGATGGCCCAGACGGTGGTGTCGAGACGTACGCCCCACAGCTCGTCCAGCAGTCCACCGCGCCCGACCAGCGCCAGGAAGGCGGTCCCGACGACGACCGTCGGGAGCACGAACGGAACGGTGACGACCGCCCGCAGCACCTGCTTGCCCCTGAAATCGAAGCGCGCGAAGACATACGCGCCCGGGAGCGCGAGCAGCAGCGTGAGCGTGGTCGAGGCGAGCGCCTGCCAGGTTGTGAACCACAGGACGTGCCGGATGTCCGACCGGGCGAGCGCCTCGCCGATCCGCCCCAACTGCCAGACGCCTTCGACCTCGAGGCCGCGGGCCACGATCGCGGCGACCGGATAGGCGAAGAAGACCGCGAAGAACGCGACGGGCAGGGCCATCAGCCCGAGCCGCGCCGCGTTCGGGCGAGCCGCGTTCCAGCGAGCCGCCTTTCGGCCGCTTACTTCAGTACGAGCGAGGTCCACGACTTGACCCACTGGTCACGGTTGTCGGCGATCTTGGCGGGGGCCATGGTCTCGGGGTCCTCAACCGCCGGACCGTACTCCGTGAACTCGGCCGGCACCCGAGCGCCCTTGACCACCGGGTACACGAACATGTTCAGCGGCATGTCCTCCTGGAACTCCTTCGAGACCAGGAAGTCGATGAGCGCCTTGCCGCCCTTCTCGTTGCCTGCGTGGCTCAGCAGCCCCGCGAACTCGATCTGCCGGAAGCAGGTGCCGGTCGCGACGCCGGTCGGCGCGGTCTTCGGCCTCGGGTCGGCGAAGATCACCTCGGCGGGCGGCGACGAGGCGTACGAGACGACGAGGGGCCGGTCGGCCTTGGCCTTCTTGCCGCCGGCCGATCCGGAGAACTCCTCGTTGTACGCCTGCTCCCAGCCGTCGACGACCTTCACTCCGTTGGCCTTGAGCTTCTTCCAGTAGTCCGGCCAGCCGTCGTCGCCGTACCTGGCGGCGGTCCCGAGCAGGAAGCCGAGGCCGGGCGAGGACGTGGACGCGTTCTCCGTGACGAGCAGGTTCTTGTACTCGGGCTTGATCAGGTCGTCGAACGACGTCGGCGGGTCCAGCTTGCGCTCGGTGAAGTAGGCCTTGTCGTAGTTGACGCAGATGTCGCCGGTGTCGACGGGCGTCACGCGGTGCTCGTCCTTGTCGAGCTGGACGTCGTCGGCGACCTCCGACAGGCCCTTGGCCTCGTACGACTGGAACAGCCCGTTGTCGAGCGCTCTGGAGAGCAGCGTGTTGTCGACGCCGAAGAAGACGTCGCCCTGTGGGTTGTCCTTGGTGAGGATCGCCTTGTTGACGGCCTGCCCGGCGTCGCCGTCCTTGAGGATCTCGACCTGGTATCCGGACTGCTTCTCGAACGCCTTCAGCACGTCCTTGGAATAGGCGAAGGAGTCATGGCTGACGAGCGTCACGGCCTTGGAGCCGGCGGCCCCGTCGCCGGAGCCGGACTCGGACGCCCCGCACGCAGACAGCGTGACGAGTCCCAGCCCCACGACCACGGCCGTGAACTTCTTGGTGGTGCTCACCGGATTCCTCCTGGGTTTGACCAGGAAGAGACGCGGCCCTGCCCGGGAACCTCTGACAGTTCCCGGACAGGGCGCAACAGCTTGAGTGGAGACCGAACTTCCTACCCAGAATGACCTGGGCGAGGTTCAGAGGGTCTGCGGTCCGCTACCGCACTCTCAGCGCTGTGGCGCTCCCCTGTCGGAATATGAAGGTGTACGTACGAGAATCAGACTACAGCGCCGGCTCCCGCGGCCGCCGAGCGGCAGCGCTGCCGCTCGGCGGCCAACGCTCGGCGGTAAACGCTCGGTGGCTACCGCTCGGTCGCCGCGAGCTGCCCGCATGCCCCGTCGATCTCCTGGCCCCGTGTGTCCCGGACGGTGACCGGCACCCCGTGCGCAGCGATCGCCTCGACGAACGCCTTCTCGTCCTCAGGGCGCGAGGCGGTCCACTTCGAGCCGGGCGTCGGGTTCAGCGGGATCAGGTTGACGTGCACCGGCCTGCCCTTGAGCAACCGCCCGAGCCGGTCACCGCGCCACGCCTGGTCGTTGATGTCCCGGATCAGCGCGTACTCGATGGAGAGCCGACGCCCCGACCTGGACGCGTACTCCCACCCGGCGTCGAGAACCTCCCGCACCTTCCACCGCGTGTTGACGGGTACGAGGGTGTCGCGCAGCTCGTCGTCCGGCGCATGCAGCGAGATGGCGAGCCGGCACGTGAAGCCCTCGTCGGCGAACCGGTGGATGGCGGGGACGAGCCCGACGGTCGACACGGTGATGCCCCGCTGCGACAGCCCGAGCCCGTCCGGCTGCGGGTCGGTTAGCGCACGTATCGCTGCGACGACGCGCTTGTAGTTGGCGAGGGGCTCTCCCATGCCCATGAACACGATGTTGGAGAGTCGCGCCGGACCACCGGGGATCTCCCCGTCCCGCAGGGCCCGCATCCCGTCCACGATCTGGTGCACGATCTCGGCGGTCGACAGGTTCCGGTCGAGCCCGGCCTGTCCGGTGGCGCAGAAGGGGCAGTTCATGCCGCAGCCCGCCTGCGAGCTGATGCACATGGTGACCCGGTCCGGGTAGCGCATCAGCACGGACTCGACGAGTGTCCCGTCGAACAGCTGCCACAGGGTCTTGCGGGTCGTGTCCTGGTCGGTGGACAGATACCGCACGACCGTCATCAGCTCGGGAAGCAGCGCCTCCTGGAGCTTGGCACGCGAACCGGCGGGGATGTCGGTCCAGTGCTCCGGCTGGTGCGTGTACCGCGCGAAGTAGTGCTGCGACAACTGTTTGGCGCGAAACGGCTTCTCTCCGATCGCGGCGACGGCTTCCTTGCGCTCTGCGGGCGAGAGATCGGCAAGGTGCCGCGGCGGCTTCTTGGCTCCGCGGGGGGCGACGAAAGTGAGTTCTCCTGGCTTAGGCATGGCTGTACCAGTGTGGCAGAAATACGAACAGGGGCTCGCCACCTGTGGACAACGAGCCCCTCACGTACAAACCTGCAGGTCAGCTGTACTTCACCCGCACTCCACCAAGCTCAGCCGGAGTCGACGGAGATCACCGGCAGCAGCCACACCACCGGCACGGTAGTAGGCAGCAGCGAGTCCAACCGGTCCATGCTGTGACGATGCACGGCTACCGCCGCATGGCGCCATGCCCCTGACTCACCCCGCCCCAACGAAAAAAACGAGCAAGAGCCACACCACCGGCGCGGTAGGCAGCAGCGAGTCCAACCGGTCCATGATCCCGCCATGCCCCGGAAGCAGCGTCCCCATGTCCTTGATGCCCAGGTCGCGCTTGATCATGGACTCGCCGAGGTCGCCGAGCGTGGCGCTGGCCGCAACCGCGAGCCCGAGGAGCAGGCCCTGCCACCAGGTGCCGTCGTCGATCAGGAACTGCATGCACAGGGCGCCCGCCGCCATGGCGAAGGCGACCGCGCCGAGCAGGCCCTCGCGGGTCTTGCCGGGGCTGATGCGCGGGGCGAGCTTGTGCTTGCCGAAGCGCCAGCCGATGGCGTACGCGCCCGTGTCGCTCACCACGGCGAGCAGGAGGAAGGTGAGAACCCGCCGCGCACCGTCGTCCTCGGCCAGCATCATCGCCACGAACGTGGCGAGGAAAGGGATGTAGAAGGCCGCGAAAACACCTGCCGTGACGTCCTTGAGGTAACCCTCGGGCGGTTCCGTCATACGCCAGGCCAGCACCGCGAGGGCGGTGAGCGCCATTGCCACCCAGGCGCCCTCGGCGCCGCGGACGTATCCGGCGATGACCATCGATGCACCACCGACCGCGAGCGGAACGAGGGGCGCCTTGATGCCCTTGCGCTCCCCGAGCCGCGAGGTGAGCTCCCACAGGCCCACCACGACGGCGGCAGCTATGACGCCGACGAAGACGGCCTTGACGACGAACAACGACGCGATGATCACCGCACCGAGCCCGACGCCGACGCCTATGGCAGCACCCAGATCGCGGCCCGCGTTCTTCTTCTGCGGCGCGGGCGTTGGCTGTGGGGCGCTGGGCATGGGCTCCTGCGGCTTCTGCTGATTCCACGACGGGGCCCGGTGCTGCTGCGCCGACGGTGTCTCGTCATGGAACAGGGGGCCACCCGTCCGAGCGGCCCCCCGGTCGTCATCCTGGTCTCCGCCATGCGCGGGTACGTCGGGCACCAAGGGCATGGGGTACATCTGTTGGGCGTCCTGCGCATTGTATGCGGGACCCGCCGGGGCTGCCTGCTGGACGGGCCCACGGTCGGACGGCCCCCAGTACCCGGCTTGTGGCGGCCCCCAGGAAGAGTCGTTCATCAGACCTCGAGCAGCTCTGCTTCCTTGTGCTTGAGCAGCTCGTCCACCTGGGCGACGTACTTCGCGGTGGTATCGTCGAGCTCCTTCTCCGCACGGCGGCCCTCGTCCTCGCCGACCTCGCCGTCCTTGATCAGCTTGTCGATGGCGTCCTTGGCCTTGCGGCGCACGGAGCGGATCGAGACCTTGGCGTCCTCGCCCTTGGTCTTGGCGACCTTGATGTAGTCTCTGCGGCGCTCCTCGGTGAGTTCGGGGAACACCACCCGGATGATGTTGCCGTCGTTGCTCGGGTTGACGCCGAGGTCGGAGTCACGGATCGCCTGCTCGATGTTGCGCAGCGCGCTCTTGTCGAACGGGGTCACCACGGCCATGCGCGGCTCCGGCACCGAGAACGAGGCCAGCTGGTTGATCGGGGTCAGCGCGCCGTAGTAGTCGGCCACGATCTTGTTGAACATCGCCGGGTGCGCACGACCGGTGCGAATCGCGGCGAAGTCCTCCTTGGCGACCACGACGGCCTTTTCCATCTTCTCCTCGGCTTCGAGGAGGGTCTCTTCGATCACCACTTGCTCCTGCGTGTCTTGAGTAGGCCCGGCAGCTGTTCCTGGTCGGAGTCGGCGGCCGGCTGCGTCGCGTCTTATTCGTGCACGGTTCCCGACCTGCAGGACATTGTCCATCCCCCGGTCAGGGTCCGTCCCCCGCGCAGGGAAGGCCCCCGGTCAGGCCCGGCTGCCCTGGTCCCCCACGAGAGTGCCGATCTTCTCACCCTTGACGGCCCGTGCGATATTGCCCTCCGCGAGAAGCTCGAAGACGAGGATGGGCAGCTTGTTGTCCCGGCACAGCGTGATGGCGGTCATGTCGGCGACCTTCAGGTCACGCGTGATGACTTCGCCATAGCTGAGCGAGTCGAACCTGACGGCCTCCGGGTTGGCCTTGGGGTCGGAGTCGTAGACCCCGTCCACTCCGTTCTTGCCCATCAGCAGGGCCTCGGCGTCGATCTCCAGGGCCCGCTGAGCGGCTGTGGTGTCGGTGGAGAAGTACGGCATGCCCATACCGGCGCCGAAGATCACCACACGGCCCTTCTCCAGGTGGCGTACGGCACGCAGCGGGATGTACGGCTCGGCGACCTGCCCCATGGTGATGGCGGTCTGCACGCGCGAGTCAATGCCCTCCTTCTCCAGGAAGTCCTGGAGGGCGAGGCAGTTCATGACCGTGCCGAGCATGCCCATGTAGTCGGAGCGGGCCCTGTCCATGCCGCGCTGCTGCAGTTCCGCACCCCGGAAGAAATTGCCGCCGCCGATGACGACGGCGATCTGGGCACCACCGCGGACCACCGCGGCGATCTCCCGGGCGATGGCGTGCACCACATCAGGGTCGACACCCAGGCCGCCGCCACCGGCGAACGCCTCACCGGAAAGCTTCAGCAGAAAGCGCCCCGCGCCTTTGCCGTGATCGCTCTTCTCGTCCTTGTCGGCCTTGGTGGTGGTCATGGAGATCCCGCCTCTTTTACGTGTCGCACATACGAAGGAGGCCATTGCCGGTGGGTTGTTGCATCCCGTGCGCGGCAATGGCCTCCTCGTCAGATCTGCTGCCGTCCGTCACGCACGCGCGCGTGGCGACGTACGCGGACGGACTGCTGTCGACCCTATCGGGGTCTCGCGTCGATCGCGGTACGGACTCAGATGCCGACTTTGATGCGGGCGAAGCGCTTCAGGGTGACTCCGGCCTCGTCCAGGACCTTCTGGACGGACTTCTTCTGGTCGAGCGCGTACGGCTGACCGAGAAGGGTGGCCTCCTTGAAGAAGGCGTTGACGCGGCCCTCGACGATCTTCGGCAAAGCGGCCTCGGGCTTGCCCTCGGCGCGCGTGGTCTCCTCGGCGACGCGGCGCTCTGTCTCGACGACCTCGGCCGGGACGTCCTCGCGGGAGAGGTACTTCGGCGCGAAGGCGGCGATGTGCTGGGCGACACCCTTGGCGGTCTCGGCGTCCGCCTTGTCCAGCTCGACCAGGACACCGATCTGCGGCGGCAGGTCGGGCATGGTGCGGTGCATGTAGGCGGTGACGTAGGCGCCGGAGAACTGGGCGTAGCGGTCCAGGACGATCTTCTCGCCCAGGTTGGCGTTGGCCTCGTCGACGTACGCCTGAACCGTCTTGCCGGGCTCGATCTCGGAGGCCAGCAACGCCTCGATGCCGACCGGGGAGGTGGCGGCGACGTGCGCGGCGAGCGCGTTCGCGACGGCCTGGAACTTGTCTCCCTTGGCCACGAAGTCCGTCTCGCACTTCAGCTCGAGGATGACACCGGAGGTGTTGTCGTCGGCAATCAGGGAGACGACGGCGCCGTTCTCGGCGGAGCGGCCCTCGCGCTTGGCGACGCCCTTCTGGCCCTTGACGCGCAGCAGTTCGACGGCCTTGTCGACGCTGCCCTCGGCCTCGTCGAGCGCCTTCTTGCAGTCCATCATGCCGGCGCCGGTGAGCTCGCGGAGCTTCTTGACGTCGGCGGCGGTGTAGTTCGCCATGATCTGTGATCTCTTCTCGGAGTTCGAAGTCTCGAAGTCGGCGTCCGCCGCTGATCGGGCGGGCGTCCACCGAAGATCTACGGTCTACGGGTGAACGGCGGGCGGCGCGGTCCGCGCCGCCCGCCGTCAGTCATCCGCGACGCTGGGTCAGGCCTGCTCGGTCTCGGCCGGCTTCTCCGTCTCGGCCGGCTTCTCGGCCTCAGCAGCGGGGGCCTCAGCCTCGGCAGCAGCCGGAGCCTCAGCGGCGGCGGGGGCCTCCTCGGCCTTCTTCTCGCCGCCCTCGAGCAGGTCACGCTCCCACTCCGCGAGGGGCTCGCCGGCGGCCTTCTCACCCTTCGCCGCGGCGCCGGCACCGGAGCGGGCGATGAGGCCCTCGGCGACGGCGTCGGCGATCACGCGGGTGAGCAGGGTGACGGAGCGGATCGCGTCGTCGTTGCCCGGGATCTTGTAGTCGACCTCGTCGGGGTCGCAGTTGGTGTCGAGGATGGCGACGACCGGGATGTTGAGCTTCCGGGCCTCGCCGACCGCGATGTGCTCCTTCTTGGTGTCCACGATCCAGACGGCGCTGGGCACCTTCTGCATCTCGCGGATACCGCCGAGGGTCTTCTCGAGCTTGGCCTTCTCGCGGGAGAGGACCAGCAGCTCCTTCTTGGTGAGGCCGGAGGCGGCCACGTCCTCGAAGTCGATCTGCTCGAGCTCCTTCAGGCGCTGCAGGCGCTTGTAGACGGTCGAGAAGTTGGTGAGCATGCCGCCCAGCCAGCGCTGGTTGACGTAGGGCATGCCGACGCGGGTGGCCTGCTCGGCGATGGCCTCCTGCGCCTGCTTCTTCGTGCCGACGAACATGACCGTGCCGCCGTGGGCGACGGTCTCCTTGACGAACTCGTAGGCGCGGTCGATGTACGACAGCGACTGGAGCAGGTCGATGATGTAGATACCGTTACGCTCGGTGAAGATGAAGCGCTTCATCTTCGGGTTCCAGCGACGGGTCTGGTGACCGAAGTGGACG
>CBFGQM010000055.1:0-19736 GCA_965650905.1 uncultured Streptomyces sp.
AGGCCATCGGCTTCTTCCGGTCCTTCTTCTTCATGCCGGTCGTGTTCCCCATGGCGCTGGTCGCCGTGATCTGGCGGCTGATCCTTGCCCGCAGCGACCAGGGCATGCTCAACTCCTTGCTGGACGCGGTGAGTTTCGGCAACTGGGGAGCCTTCGACTGGCTCGGCGACAGCGCCACCGCCATGGCCTCGATCATCGTTCTCTCGATCTGGCAGGGCGTCGGCTTCCAGATGGTCATCCTGCTGGCCGGCCTCCAGCAGATCCCCAACGAGCTCTACGAGGCCGCCCGACTCGACCGCGCCACGCGCAGGCAGCAGTTCCGCCACGTCACCCTGCCCGGCATCCGCGGCACCCTCGTGTTCGTCGTCATGCTCACCTCGGTGCTGTCCTTCCGGGTCTTCGACCAGGTGTACGTCCTCATCCGCGGCGGAGGCCTCGACGAGGACGCCGCCCGCACCGTGATGTACCAGGCCGTCACCACCGCCTTCGACCAGAACAACATCGGCCAGGCGTCCGCGATCACTGTCGTCTTCTTCCTGATCGTCGTCGCCTTGACGCTCATCCAGCGCCGCGTTGTCCGGCCCGAAAACGAGGACTGACCCATGGCCACGACCCACGCGACCCGCTCCACCCGCACGCCCCTGCGCCGCTTCCTGGACTACGCCGTACTCAGCGTGCTGGCGTTCGTCTTCGTACTGCCCGTGATCTACCTGTTCCTGGGCAGCCTCAAGCCGTCGGACGAGGTCCTGAACGGTCTGTCCGGCTTCCTGCCCACCAACCTGTCCTTCGCGAACTACTCCGCCGTCCTCGACAGCCTCAACTCCGACAGCACCGGCTACTTCTGGCGCTTCATGGGCATATCAGTGCTGGTCGCGTTTGTGGTGGTGACCGGCGGCCTGTTCGTCAACTCGATGGCCGCCTACGGGCTCTCACGGCTGAAGTGGCGCGGCCGGGAAGCCGTCTTCACGCTGGTACTGCTTCTGATGCTGGTGCCCTTCGAGTCGGTGGCGGTGCCGCTTTTCTACTTGTTCAACGATCAGCGCAACACCATCTACATCCAGGTGATCCCCTTCATCGCCAATGCCTTCTCGGTCTACCAGTTCCAGACGTTCTTCCGCTCGATTCCGCCGAGCATCGAGGAAGCGGCCCGGATCGACGGCGCGGGCCCTTGGCGCACCTTCTTCGCGATCATCGTGCCCATGTCGAAGCCGGCCTTCGCCTCAGTCGCGATCCTCACGTTCCTCATCCAGTGGGGCTCCTTCCTGTGGCCGGTCCTGATGGTCTCCGACCCCGCGGTCCGCCCCCTCCCCCTGGAAATAAGCGTCTTCCAGGGCCAAAGGCCCCCTGAGTGGGGCCAGATTCTCGCCTTCGGCGTCCTCCTCGTCCTCCCCGTCCTGGTCGTCTTCGCCTTCTTCCAACGCTGGTTCGTCCAAGGCGTCGCCAGCTCCGCGGTCAAGGGCTGATACTGGAGCACCGAGCGGGCAAGGTGCGCGCCCTGCAGGTCAGCGTGAGCCAGGTGCGCGCCCCGCAGGTCGGCACGGGCGAGTGTCCCCGTCCGCCCAGGACACCACCTCACCAGCCCTGATCCGGCCGCCCAACGCGACGAGACCCGGGCACCGGCCGCTGCATATCACAGCGACGCCGGGCCCGTTGTCGGCGTCGGGCCCGCAGGGGCCGGTAGCCGGCCGGGTCGAGCTTGGCGAGCTCGGTGTCGACCTCGACGTTGATGGTGCCGAAGAAGACGCCGAGGCGGCACCGGCTGGAACCACGGCATCCTGATGGCCCGCTCGCGTGAGATGACGGGACCGTACGAACTCGACCCGCGGGGCTCGCTCCTGACCACCCGGGACACCCCGGACTGGCCGTTGCAGAAGGCGGGGCACGGCGAGCTGGTCGAGACACCGGAGGGGGAGTGGTACCTCACGCATCTGGCCGCCGTGAGTCGTGCGGTACGTGTCGGAGCCGGGGTGCCCGAGAACGCGGCGGAACCCCTCGAAGAGACCCGTTCCGCCACGCCCGTCATGCCGTGTCCCCGCTCGGCGGCGGGACCCGGTTGAGGGCCGCGGCGAGGTTCGGGGTCTCGCTGAGGACGAGGGCCGCGCCACCGAGTGCGCCGACCCGTCGACCCGGAGGCGAAGAAGTGACCGCCACCAGCCTGTCCCCGAAACCCACCGTGTCCTCCGCGCCAGCGGTGTCCGCCGCGACCGACGTCCGTGTGCGGGTACGCGCCAAGCGCCTCGCCCTCTACACGGTCCTCGTCTCCGTCACCGGGCTGTTCCTCGGCCCCTTCGGCTGGGTGATCCTCTCCGGCCTGAAGACCCAGGGCGAACTGGCCGCCTCGCCCGTGCACTGGCTGCCCGACGTCTTCCAGTGGCACACTGCAGGCCGCGGCCTCCGTGATGTACGTCGTGCCGATCCTGTTGATCTTCCTCATCGCCCAGCGCGGCTTCGTCGCCGGGATGTCCACCTCCGGACTCAAGTAACCGTCACCGATACCGACTGGAACCGGAGGCGAGGGGATGCTCTGATGTGAACGACGGTTCACGAGCGCGAGGACGGGTGGGCGGATGACGGCAGAGCGGACAGGACCCGTGGTCAGCACGCCGTACGGGGCCGTGAGAGGCAGGTACGAGTACGGGATCGCCGTCTTCCGCGGCATCCCCTACGCGGCACCGCCCCTCGGCACCCACCGGTTCCGGCCGCCCGTGCCGCCCGACCCCTGGGACGGCGTGCGTGACGCGGGCGGCTTCGGGCCGACCCCGCCCAAGCCGCCGTACTCGGAGGCGTTCGCCCGGCTCCTGTCCGACCCGGTCGTACCGGGTGACGACTGCCTCAACCTCAACGTGTGGACGCCGGAGCCGGGTCCTGGGGCCCGGCTTCCGGTCATGGTGTGGGTGCACGGCGGGGCGCTGACCCGTGGCTCGTCGGCCGTGCCCGTGTACGACGGACGGCCCTTCGCACGCGACGGCGTCGTCATGGTCTCCTTCAACTACCGCCTGGGTGTGGAGGGTTACGGCCTGTTCCCGGACGCGCCCGCCAACCCGGGGCTGCGCGACCAGCTCGCCGCGCTGGAGTGGGTACGCGACTCGATCACCGCCTTCGGCGGCGACTCCGACCGCGTGACCGTCTTCGGCCAGTCGGCCGGCGCCATCAGCATCGGCGCGCTGCTGGCCTCCCCGCGGGCCGCGGGTTTGTTCCACCGGGCCGTCCTGCAGAGCGGGCCACCCGAGGCCCTCGACCGCGACAAGGTACGGCGGATGGTGCGCCGGATGGCCACCCGACTGAAGATCCCCGCGACGGCGGAGGCGTTCGCGGGCGTCGACCGTGACCTGCTGCTGCGCACACAGGCCGAGGTGGGCAAGCTCAGCAGCCCGGTCCTCGGCGGACCCGCCTTCGGCATCGTCGTCGACGGCGACCTGGTCCCGCGCGACCCCCTGGAGGCCCTGATCGAGGGCGGTGCGGCGCCCGGCGTCGACCTGCTCATGGGCTGGACCAGCGAGGAGTACCGACTGTGGCTGGTGCCCGGCGGTCTCCTCGAGCGCCTCGACCGGCTCGGCCCCGTCGCCGTGGCCGGCGCGATGGCCCGCTGCCACTGCGGCCCCGATATCCCGCGCGGCTACCGCGCCCTGCGCCCGGACGCCTCCACCGCGGAGATCGTCGGCCAGGTGGTCACCGACCACCTGCTGCGCATCCCGCTGCACCGGCTGGCCGACGCCCGCGCCGCCTCGTCCTACCTGTACGAGTTCGCCTGGCCCTCGAACCGTCCGGACCTCGGCTCCTGCCACGGCCTGGAACTCGGCTTCGTCTTCGACACCGGCGACCTCCCCGAGTCGGCCAGACTCGCGGGAGAGGGCGCGCCACGGGAACTGGCCGACGCCATGCACTCGGCATGGGTGCGGTTCGCCGTCGAGGGCGACCCGGGCTGGCCCGCCTGGGATGCCTCGCACCCGGTGCGTGTCTTCGGCACGGACGGGCCACCGGTGGCGTGTGGGCCGCGTGACAGGGAACTCGCCCTGTGGGCCGCCGAGCCCGTCACGCTTCCGGAATCCAGACCCGCATCGCCCCTTCCTCCCGGTTCGCCCAGGCGTAGTACGGCACCGCTGTCAGCCGTACGCCGCTTCCGTCGCTCCGGCGGTGCCCCTCGGCCGTGACGACGGCGACCCCGCCGAGCAGACCCGGCTCCTGGACGACCGCCAGGTCCGAGCCGTACGGCAGCGTGACGTCGTCGAGACGGACGCCCGGCCGCTGGTCGACGCCCTCCAGGCAGTGCACCAGGGGGCCCCGCTCGACGGCCACGCAGCCGCGGACCGCGTCGACGCGCGGATCGGGACGGGTCAGCCGGGCCGTCAGACCGAGGTGGAGCGTCAGGGTGTCGCCCGGGGACCAACGGCGGCGCACGCGCAGCCAGCCCGGGCCCGCCTCGGTGGGGGCGCTCCCGTCAGAGGCCGTGGCCGTGAACTCCGTGCACCAGGAGGGGACACGCACCGAAAGCGACCAGTCGCGGTCCGCCGGGGCCTCCTCGACGGTGACGGTGATCCGGCCGTCCCACGGATACTCGGTCTCCACGCGGACGACGCCCTCACCGGCGGCGTACACGCCCGTCGCGTACTGGTGCAGCTGCAGACCCCCCGCGTCACCGGTGGCCACATAGTGCGGGAGCGAGGCGAGCAGCCGCATCACGTTCGGCGGGCAGCACGCGCAGCGGAACCAGGGGGTGCGGCGGGCCGTCTGGTCGCCACCCCTGTCGGCGTACTCCTCGCGGACCTGGAGCGGGTTGACGTAGAGCCAGCTGTCACCGTCGAGGCCCACGCCGGACAGGAAGCCGTTGAAGAGCGTGCGCTCGACGAGGTCGGAGTACTTCGCCTCACCCGTCAGCAGGGCCATCCGCCACGACCACTGCACGGACGCGATCGCCGCGCACGTCTCGGCGTACGCGCGGTCCGGCGGCAGCTCGAACGGGTCTCCGAAGGCCTCGCCCTCGTGACGTGAGCCGAGCCCGCCCGTCGGATACGTCTTCGTCGCCACCATGGCGTCCCACATGCGCTCCAGCGCGGCGCGCAGCTTCGGCTCACCGGTCTCCGTCGCCAGGTCGGTGGCGCCCGCCAGCAGATACAGCTGCCGTACGGCATGTCCCGCGACCGTGTCCGCCTCGCGCACCGGCCTGTGGTCCTGCCAGTAGGCCGGGCCCGGGTCACGGTCGTGGCCGCGGTCGACGCCCGCGCTCAGCACGCCGTAACCGCGCCGGTCGACGAAGTAGGCGGCGAGGTCCAGCCAGCGGCGCTCCCCGGTCTCCCGGTACAGCTCCACCAGCGCCGTCTCGATCTCGGGATGCCCGCACACACCGTCGATCGCCCTGTCCGGGCCGAAGGTCGCGTCGATGTGGGCCGCGAACCGCTCGGCCACGGCGAGGAGCTCACGCCGACCGGTCGCCCGGTGGTGGGCCACCGCCGCCTGGATGAGATGGCCCGCGCAGTACAGCTCGTGGCCCCAGCCCAGTTCCTGCCAGCGCAGTTCCGGGTGGGCGACCTGGTAGAACGTCTGCAGATAGCCGTCCGCGTCCTGGGCAGCCGCCAGCAAAGACGTCAACTTCTCCAGGTGCGTGGCCAGTCCGGTGTTCTGCGGGGTGTCCGCCAGCTGCCAGGACGCCGCCTCCAGCCACTTGTACACATCCGAGTCCTGGAACTGGAAATCACCGGTGAAGCCGCCCTCGCCGTCGGCGGCCGCACGCAGGTTGGCCAGGTTTCCGGCCTCCTCCAGCTTCGACGGGCCCTGCGGGATGCTCACCTCGGCGTTGGTGCGCCGCCTGGCCGCCCAGAAACCGCCGGTGATCCGGGCGTCCGCCGCCGGGCGCAGCGCCGTGTGCGAACCATCGGTGAGCCGGATGGGACCCACCGGCCCGGTCCCACCAGTCCCACTCCCACCGGTCGGGTCGGTGTTCGTCGTCGTCATGTAAGTCCTCCAGAGTGATCTTGTATCGCCGCCACCGAGTCCCGCACCACCACGTGCGTGCCCAGCAGCAGGTGTTCCTCGGGGGAGTCCGAGGTCCTGCTGAGGGCCGTACGGACGGCGAGGCGGCCCAGCTCCTCGTACGGGACGTGGACCGTCGTCAGGGCCGGGTGCAGGTCGCGGGCGAAGGGGATGTCGTCGTAGCCGACCAGGGAGACGTCGCCCGGCACGCTCAGACCCGCCTCGTGGAGCGCGGTCAACGCCCCCGCCGCGACCATGTCCGTGGAGGCCATCACCGCTGTGAACTCCAGTCCCCGCGACAGGGCCTGGCCCATCAGACGATGCCCCGATGCGCGGGTGAAGTCGGCGGACATGCGCAGCCCCGGGTCCGGGTCGATCCCGTGTGCCCGGTGGGCATCCAGGTAGCCCCGCTCGCGGCCCTGGGCCGTGGTGTTCTCCGGCCTGCCCCCGAGGAAGAGGATGCGCCGGTGTCCCCGGGCGAGGAGGTGCGCGCACAGGGCGTACGCGCCGCTCTCGTTGTCGTACTCGATGACCGTCACCGGTGTGCCGGGGTCCAGTGGCGGCCGCCCGCACAGCACCAGTCGTGAGCCCACCGATGCCAGGGAGTCGGCGATGCGGGCCATGCTCGCGCGGTACTCGGCGGTGTCCGCCGCGCCGCCGACCAGGATCACGGCGGCGGCACGCTGCGCGCGCATCATCTCGATGAACTCCAGCTGGTGCTCGGTGTCGCCGTCCGTGCTGCACACCAGGCACAGATGACCGAGCCGAGTCGCCTCGCGCTCCACGCCGTGGGCCATGTGCGCGAACGACGGCCCGGTGATGTCGTCCAGAACAAAGGCGAGGGTCGGCGTACCGACACCCGCGATCGCCTTGGCGCGGGCGTCTGCGACGTAGTCGAGTTCGCGGACGGCCCGCATCACCCGAGTACGCGTCGCCTCGCTCGCCGGGTACTCGCCGCCGAGCACGCGCGACACCGTCGAGGCGGACACTCCTGCGCGGGCCGCCACGTCCCGGATCGTGCGACGGCTCCCGATGTCGCCATTACTCTTCCTCGTCATCCCCGCCCCGTCTTGTTCCGTGCCCAAGCGCCTTTTCCGCCGCCCGGACCACCCAATGCCGCGGGAACTGCGGAAACGCCCATGGCAACCGGTTCCTAGAGGCTAGCAGTGGCGAAAGCGGACGACGAGAAGCCTGGGCCTCGAAACTTCTCGCAGGCGCCGGGGTCGCCCTCGGCGGCATCGGCGCGATCGCCGACCTCGGCTTCGTCGGCCTGGACTCCGACCTCGTCGACCCCGTCGACCCCGTCGTCGTGATCACCGGCTTCGAGGCCGCCCGCAACGAGCCACTGGCCGGGGCGGAGAAGGAAGCGAACAAATTGCTCGCCACCGACGCGCGGCCTGTGAACGCGGCTCTCAGGGCGGTCAGTTGGGCGGCGGCTCCCATGGCCGGGCGATGTGCCAAATACCAGGCCCGGTACTGGCGGACCTGGTAGTGGTCGGGGCCGCCCTCGTTCTTGGCGGCCTGGAAGCATTCCTAACGGAACCCGCTCGCACCATGTACGCAATGAGCTGCGACGAGTTCTTCCGTTCCACCGGCCTCACAGCGCCTTCACGGCCTTCACGTACGCCCACGCGTTCGGCGCGGTTCAACCTGGCAGGGACAAGCTCGCGAACGAGGCGAAGAATTCCTTCAATTACTCCGCCCACCGCTCCACATCACCCAAGGTACTCACAAGGGTGACAGCGAGTCACACTGTCGTGAGACACGCCCCCGTCTGTAGTACCTGCCGGCTCACCACATGGTTCAACACGGGGCAGACTCGGGACATTTGACCCTGGAAGACTGGTCTCCACTTTCCGTACTTTGGGGGCTGACCTTGGGAGTTGGCTTACGCCGTCCCGAGGATGGTCGGTTTCACAGCAAGGGACAGTTGGGGAGTCATGTCAGTACGTGCGCGAGGTCACAGGTCGGTCGCTTCACGAAAGTCGAAGTCCCGTGACCTGAACCGACGTTCGAGGGGGCCCCGCTCTGGCGCAAGAGGCAGTCTGCGGTTGTGGGTCCGCGCCGCTCTCGCGTCGGTCCTTGTCGTCGGCACCGGATCGCTTGCCGTGTTCAGCGCCGACTCGGCACAGGCCGCGGAGGTGAACTACGTGGCGCTCGGCGACTCGTACTCCTCCGGTGTGGGCGCCGGTGACTATGACGCCAAGGATCCCGAGTGCAAGCGCAGCGCCAACGCCTATTCCCAGGAATGGGTCAAGAAGTTTTCGATGGAGAAGGTGGGGCGTTTCGATTTTGTGGCCTGCAGCGGTGCGAAAACCAACGATGTCGAGTCCAAGCAGCTCAGCGCACTGAATGCAAAGACCACGATGGTGACGATGACGATCGGCGGCAACGACGTCGGATTCGCGCCGATCATTGCGCAGTGCCTGATCACCAACCTGTTCGACGATGCCCCGTGTATCGCTTCTGCCTTCACCGCCGGGGTGTTCGCGGAACGTCAGATGCCGAAGAGGCTCGATGCGTTGTACAAGAAGATCAAGGACAAGGCGCCGAACGCCGATGTGTACGTTCTGGAATACCCGCGCATCTTCGAGACCGGGGAGTGCGGCCTGTTCGGCCTCAAAAGCCCCCAGCGAATGGCCATCAACCAGGCGACCTCAAAGCTCAACCGGGCGATCCGTGATACGGCCAAGTCGAATGGGTTCCGCTTCGTCGAGGCTGAGAAGGTGTTCTCGGGGCATGGCGTGTGTACAACCCCTCGTGAGGACGCCTGGGTGACCGATGCCAGTGCCGGCCGTGATCTTTACCATGCCAACAAGGAAGGTCACGAGGCATATGCGGTCCTACTGGACGCAGCCGTCCGAGGCGTCGGTCTACCGGAGTGAAGCAACACCGGCTTCACCACGGAGGACGTGAGTAGTTGCAGTTCCACGGCGATCAGCATGGTGGGTTCTTCCCAACCTTCGGTCACCGGGACAGAGTTCTCTCTTATCGGGCACGGTGCCCAGCGGAAGGTAGGACATGGCGAAGTTCGGATCCGTCCACCGGATCACTCACGCGAAGAGGCGGTTCCGGCGGGTTAAGCTCGCCGCGGGGGTGGCGGTGATCGCGGTCGCGGCAACAGGTGTCGCTGTCGCGGGTGTTACGAAGTCTCCCGCGCCACGAGATTCGTTCGCGGTGCCAAAAATCGATGGGGAGAGCGCCCGTGCGGCGATGCTGTCGTATCTGGTCGAGCAGGGCATGTCTCCGCGAAAGGCGCGGCAGCGGATGGCGAATCAGGACGTGGCGTTGAAGGCCGCTGCCAAGTTGCGTACGCGCGTGCCGAGTCATGTGGGGTCCCTCTGGCTCGACGATGACGGCAAGCTGATGGTTCGGGTTCTGGACGACGCCGGTGAAAGGGAGGCGAAGGCTCTCGGAGCGAAGCCGGTGTTGAGCACGCTCGCCTCCGGAGATTTGGAGAAGGCTCGGGATACCTTGGCCGAGGACGCGCAAAAAAATCCTCCGGAGGGGCTGTCCAGCGCTACGTTCGGGATCGATGAATCCGCTGGAAAGGTCATCGCTCGGTATTTCTTCGAAAAATCCGGTGGTGCGGTGCCGAAAGCCGCTACCGAGTTGGGTGACTTGGTGACGGCCACCGCCGCGGTGGGTGAGATACGCCCTTCGATGGACGTGCAGATTGCAGGGGCGTCCATGAAAGATGTCCACGGCAACCTGTGTACGGCTGGCTGGGCGGTGGATATCGCGGATCCGAATGGTGGCACTCCGAAAAACGGCGTGATGACCGCTGCACATTGCTTCGATGGTAGCTTTCCCTTCACGCCCAAATTCGATATAGATACCGCAGCGGGGGGTAACACCCAGGGTACCAAGGTGTTGCGCGAGTTTGGTAAGAAAGGGGACTACGGTGTCCTGGAGTTGGGCAACGGACACCGAGGCGACACGAAAATGATCGATGGGATACATGTTGTCGAGGCGATTCAGGAACCAGTCAAGGGTGCAGCCATCTGCAAGGACGGTGCGAAAACCCAACAGACCTGCGGCGAGATCAGTGAGGTAGATGTCTCTATGCTGCTAAAACCAGACGACCCTTTCGGAAGGTACAGATTGGTTGAGAACCTGACGCGTAGTAACTACTGCTCGGAGAAAGGCGACAGCGGCGCTCCGGTATTTTCTGAATTTGATGAGGGAACAAATGTTTTTTCTATCGCTGCAGTTGGTATACACGCAGCCTTGAACAATAGTCGTGACTCCCAAGGGAAGTTGGTGTGCGAATCCTTTTTCACGCCATTGTCGCGTATCGACTTTGAAGGCAAGTTCCGCGTCAGGATCCAGGGCGGATAGTCCTCCGTACTGCAGGCGGGGTTTGTGTCTCACGACAGTGTGATTCGTTGTCCAGCTCGTGGAAACTGTGGGGATGTGGAGCGGTGGGGTGCCTCGCTTGGCGTGCAGCCGAGCTTCGACCGTCACGTTTGAAGTGTTGCTCCGACAAACCTGTCGGGACATCGAGCATGGCGAGGTCCTGGACGATGCCGCCTCAACCGGCGAAGTGAATCGCGCTCGCCCGCTGTAGAGCGCAAACACGTTCTCCGGGCGCCGCAACTCCGAGTACCAAAGGGGGGCGGGTTCACCCTCGGCCGGGGACGTGATGCGTTCCTCCTTCCGAAGTTCTGCCTGTTGCCGAACAAGGGTGGCCACGACGGGTGTGGCCGCTGTCGAGCGGGACTCGATCTGACTGAGAACGCGCTGTACTTCTGCCGGGAGTTCTTCCCCGACCAGCGAGAACTCCGTTGCCCCGACGGGGTGTCGGTCGACGAACGGCACGCGCTGTTCCCGCGGTACGCCGCCGCCTGTTTCCGTCTCATCGGAGCACCGCCGGAGTCGGTGCCGCGCACCACGATCACCGGGCAGTCGGCGCGGGTCGCCACGGCGAGACTGACGGAAAAAGCCGAGCAGTAGGTCCGCCACCTGGCCCCGGCCGCGCCGGCCGGTGACCAGGGCCGTCGCATTGCGCGACTCGCGCACCAGCGTCGTCTCGGCGTCCTCGGGCGACACGGCGGTGGAGCACTTGACGGACCGGAACCGGCGCCAGCACTGGCAATGGCACGGGCACCGGCGTCACCATGGCAGCAGGAGGCTCGTTATGCCCGAAATCAATGAATCCCCGAGCACGGTGAGTGATGTGATGACGCAGACGGTCGTCTCGGTCGGCCGTGACGCGTCCTTCAAGGAGATCGTCGGGCTGATCGATCAGTGGAGGGTCAGCGCCCTCCCGGTGCTGGAGGGTGAGGGCCGGGTCGTCGGTGTGGTGTCGGAGGCGGATCTGCTGGCCAAGGAGGAGTTCCGGGATGCGGACCCCTCTCTGCCCCAGACCCGGATGCCATCAGCCGGGGACCCGTCAGTCGGCCGGCCACGACGCCTGGCCGCGCTGGCCAAGGCCGGTGCCGTCACCGCCGGAGAGCTGATGACGAGCCCGGCTGTCACGGTGCACGCGGACGCCACCGTCGCCCAGGCCGCCCGGATCATGGCGCAGCGGGGCGTCAAACGGCTGCCCGTAACGGACGATCATGGGATCCTGCAGGGCATCGTCAGCCGCAGCGACCTGCTGAGGGTGTTCCTGCGAACGGACGAGGACATCGCCGACGAGGTACGGAACACCGTTCTGGCACAGCTGACCACGGCCGCAAGGCTGCGCGCCTCAGTGGACGACGGCGTGGTCACCCTGACCGGCGAACTCCGCGACCGGTCGCTCGCACCGCTCCTCGCCAGGCTCACGCGCGCCGTCGAAGGCGTCGTCGACGTGCGCGTCGACCTCACCGGGCAGGGCGCCTCCCGAGGCACTGAGCCGGTTTGACGGGGCCTGTTCCGGCCCGGCGGCGAGCGAGGGCACGCCGCCTGCCAAGACCCCGGCGTGGCCCTCGGGGCCGGGATCAGATGTCGCCGCCGACGCCGTCTGCGCCGCGGTCCAGATACGAGGCACAGCCGGGCTCACCCCGATGGACGGGGGCCGCGCCGGCAGCGCGCGCCTCGGCGCAGTTGCCGTAGTACACATCGCCGCGTTCGCCAGAGCCGCCGCCTTCGCCGGAACCGGCGACGTTGCCGGAACCGCTGCCCGCGGCCGGCTGTGCGGTGGCGGTCGCCCTCACGGTCTTCGTCGCCCGGACGACGACGGTGGGCGCCGGTTTCGGCTCGGCCGTCGCGGTCGCGGTCGCGGTCGCGGTCGCGGTCGCGGTGGCGATCGGGCGGGGCTTGGCCGCCGCACGCCGACGGGTGCCTCCACGAGTGTCCTTTCGCTAACATACGGTAGGATTCATTTGCGTGTTCCCGCAGAACTCTGCGGTGAGGCACATCGGGACGTGGCGCAGCTTGGTAGCGCACTTGACTGGGGGTCAAGGGGTCGCAGGTTCAAATCCTGTCGTCCCGACTTGCGACGTAGCAGGTCAGAGGCCATTTCGGGGTAATCCGAGGTGGCCTTTTGATTGTTTTGGGGACCCAGATGGGGACCGAGCGCTACGCAAACGGCCATGTAACGCGCCTTGACTCGGTCAAGGTGCGTTACATGGGCGATTGTCCACGCTCACAGAGCGGCTGAGATGGGCGGCGAGCCTTGACGCAGACTTGCCCGCCGCTGCTGGGCAGGGCCTGTTCTGAGTTTCCGGCTGGGATCGCGGGGCGTGGCAAGCACGCTCGCCGCGTTGCCGGCCCGCACTGGTCCGCCCAGGCAACCACCGTTTTCTCCGTTCTCGCCCGTGCGGCGAAGGCCGGGTGATCCTCCTCCAGCCAAGGCACGCACCGTCTGCTCCTGCCGGCCGTGTTCCGTGGCATCCCGTTCGCCGAGCCGCCGGTGGGCGAGCGCGGTTCCCGGCGCCACGGCCCGTACGCGGCCGGGACCAGGTACGGGAGGCGTACGGGAGGCGTACGATTCCGGCCGTCGGCCCCGCGGGAACCTCCTGGAAGTCACTCCCCGCACAACCCACTTGCGTACGGCACGAAGGCCGTACGCGTGAAAGGCAGTCATGTCCCACCCAGCCACGAACCCCGCGCGGTTCACCCTCGACACGGCCTTCGGTATCGGTGCCGTCAACCCCCGGCTGTACGGATCGTTCGTCGAACACCTCGGCCGCTGTGTCTACACCGGCGTGTACGAACCGGGCCACCCGGCAGCCGACGCCGACGGCCTGCGCCAGGACGTCCTGGCGCTGGTACGGGAGTTGGGCGTCACCACGGTGCGCTACCCGGGCGGCAACTTCGTCTCCGGCTACCGCTGGGAGGACAGTGTCGGACCGCGCGAGCAGCGGCCGGTCAGGCTGGACCTCGCCTGGCGGTCCACCGAGACCAACGAGTTCGGCCTCGACGAGTTCATGGACCTCTGCCGCAAGACCGGCATGGAGCCCATGATGGCAGTCAACCTCGGCACCCGCGGGGTGGAGGACGCCCTGCGGCTGCTGGAGTACTCCAACCACCGGGGCGGCACCGAGCTGTCCGACCTCCGCATCGCCCACGGTGCCAAGGAGCCGTACGACATCCGGATGTGGTGCCTGGGCAACGAGATGGACGGCCCCTGGCAGACCGGGCACAAGACGGCCGAGGAGTACGGGCGGCTCGCCGCCGAGACCGCCCGCGCCATGCGGATGATCGACCCCGGCCTGGAACTGGTCGCCTGCGGCAGCTCGTCCTCCGCCATGCCGACGTTCGGTTCCTGGGAGGCGACGGTCCTGGAGGCCGCCTACGAACTGGTCGACTACGTCTCGCTGCACGCCTATTACGAGGAGATCGACGGTGACCGGGACTCCTTCCTGGCCTCCGCCGTCGACATGGAGCACTTCATCGACTCCGTCGTCGCCACCTGCGACCACGTCCGTGCCCGGCTCAAGTCCAAGAAGCGCGTCAACCTCTCCTTCGACGAGTGGAACGTCTGGTACCAGGCCCGCTACCACGCCGAGACCCCGCCGGACTGGGACAAGGCGCCCCGGCTGCTGGAGGACAGCTACTCGGTCACCGACGCCGTGGTCTTCGGCTCCCTTCTCATCGCCCTGCTCCGGCACGCCGACCGGGTCACCGCCGCCTCGCTCGCCCAGCTCGTCAACGTCATCGCGCCGATCATGACCGAGCCCGGCGGCCCCGCCTGGCGGCAGACCACGTTCTTCCCCTTCGCCCAGGCAGCCCGGTACGGGCGCGGCCGGGTCCTGCGCGTCGAGGTGGACAGCCCCACGTACGCCACCGCCAGGTTCGGCGAGGTGCCGCTGCTGCACGCCACCGCCGTGACCGACGACGAGACCGGCGACGTCACCGTCTTCGCCGTCAACCGCGGCCAGAGCACCGCCCTGCCGCTGGAGATCGACCTGCGCGGGGTCGACGCCCGTACCGTGGTCGAGCATCTGGTCCTGTCCGACGCCGACCCCGAGGCCCGTAACACCCTGGACGACCCCGACCGCGTCGCCCCGCACTCGGCGGCCGGCACCACGGTCGTCGACGGGGTCCTGCGCGCCGAGCTCGAGCCCTGCTCCTGGAACATGATCCGCCTGTCCCGCGCGTAGAGCTGACAGCGGATCAGAAAAGGCGCGCCCGCCGGTGACTGCCCGGGCGTGAGCGCCGCCGCGGCCGCACCACCGAATGTCGGGTGCGGCCGCGGCACGGGTTTCGACGTCACGCGGAGCGTGCCCGCCGTCGAACCCGCCGCGCCGTGCCCGGGACGGCCGGGACACGCCGCGTCAGATCATCTTCAGTCGTACGAGCGCGGCCAGCGTCAGCGCCTGCGGCAGCAGCGGCAGCCACACCGTGATGATGCGGTAGGCGAGTACCACCGCCGTCGCCACGACCGCCGGACCGCCCGCCGCCACCAGCGCGACGATCAGCGCGGTTTCCATCGAGCCGATGCCGCCCGGTGTCGGGATGAGGGCGACGGCGACGGACGCCGTCAGACAGGCGGCCGCTGTGCACAGCGGTGGCACCGGCAGTCCCAGCGCCCGGCCGACCGCGGCCAGTCCGGCCGCCTGCAGGATCGGGAACGACAACGCCCCGCACCAGAGGGCGAGCGCGCGGGCAGGCCGCGCATGGACGCGGCGGGCCTCGCCCAGCGCGGTCCGAAGGAAGGACACGGCGACGGTACGCAGCCGCCGTACGAGCAGCACAACCGTCACCGCCGCGCACACCGCCGCACCGGCGGTGATCAGCAGGGGACCCACCGCCCCGTCCGGGACGAGGGTGCCGATCCGCAGCGTGTGGGGAAAGACGATCAGCAGGGCCAGCAGCAGACCGGTCCTGGCGATGGTCCCCGCCAGCGTGTAGAGCGCGAGCGCGGCCGAGGAGCGGGCGAGCGGAACCCCGCACAGTGCCATGAACCGCAGATTGACGGCGGTCGCGCCGAGTCCGTTCGGCAGCAGATGGTTCGCGGCGGCCGCCGCGAACTGCGTGGCGAGCAGCCGGCGCCCGGGGAGCCGTTCGACGAGCGCGCCCTGCCGGGTGACGGCCGCCGCGACCCAGGTGAGGCAGGTCGCCGCCCCGGCCGCCAGGAGCCACGGCCACTCGGCCGTCCCCAGCCGGCCGAAGCCCTCCAGAAGTACGGACCGGTGGAGTACCGCGATCACGGCCACGAGCGCGATCGGGAGCAGGCAAAGGATCTGCCGGACCGGAAGGCGTCCGGGGAGGACCCGGGGCAGGCGCCCGAGGAGTCGTACGTCCGTCACATTCGGGGAGGGTATCCGCGCCGGACCAACCGGGGGTTGCGGTCGCGGGGACGGCGGTTGACGCGGCGGGCACGTCCTTGGGCCGTTCGCCCCGGCGCAACCTGCGAACCGCCCGTTGACCTCAAGCCCGCTCGAGGTTCTAGCGTGTTCCCCATGAGCATGGAGACCACAGCCTGGATGCAACTGCACAGCGTCATGAACGCCCAGCGGGAACGCCGTCCCTTCGCCCGCGCGACGCTGCGCCGCATCGCCGCCTTCGCCCGTCCGCACCGCCGCCGAATCGGGCAGTTCATCCTGCTCAGCGTGGTGACCGCACTGCTCGCAGTGGCGACGCCGGTCCTCGCCGGACGCGTCGTGGACGCGATCGTCTCCGGCGGCGACGAGGGTACGGTCATACGGCTGGCCCTGCTCATCGCCCTGATCGCGCTCGCCGAGGCGGCCTTCGGACTGGCGGGCCGCTGGCTCTCGTCGACCCTCGGTGAGGGACTCATCCTCGATCTGCGGACGGCGGTTTTCGATCATGTCCAGCGCATGCCGGTCGCGTTCTTCACACGTACTCGTACGGGAGCACTCGTCAGTCGTCTCAACAACGACGTGATCGGCGCACAACGGGCGTTCAGCAACACACTGTCCGGAGTGGTGAGCAACCTGGTGACGCTGCTGCTCACGCTCGCCGTGATGCTCACCCTGTCCTGGCAGATCACGCTGCTCGCGCTGGTACTGCTCCCGGTGTTCGTCGTCCCCGCCCGCCGCATGGGCCGCCGCATGGCGAAACTCCAGCGCGAGGCCGCCGACCTGAACGCGGCGATGGGCACGCGGATGACCGAGCGCTTCTCCGCGCCCGGAGCCACGCTCGTCAAGCTCTTCGGGCGGCCCCACGACGAGTCCGGGGAGTTCGCCGCACGGGCCCGCCGGGTGCGGGACATCGGGGTGCGTACGGCGATGGCGCAGACGGCGTTCATCACGGCACTCACGCTCGTCTCCGCGCTCGCGCTCGCCCTGGTCTACGGACTCGGCGGCTGGTTCGCGCTGCGCGGCAGCCTGGAGCCCGGCGCCATCGTGTCGCTGGCCCTCCTCCTCACCCGCCTGTACGCGCCACTGACGTCCCTGGCGGGCGCCCGGGTCGAGGTCATGAGCGCCCTCGTGAGCTTCGAGCGGGTCTTCGAGGTACTCGACCTGAAGCCGCTGATCGAGGAGAGGCCGGACGCCCGCCAGGTGCCGGACGGCCCGGCCTGCGTCGAGTTCACCGACGTCCGCTTCGGCTACCCGTCCGCCGACAAGGTCTCCCTGGCCTCCCTCGAGGAGGTCGCCTCTCTCGACACCCGGGGCGGCGCCGAGGTCCTGCACGGAGTCTCGTTCCGGGCCGAGCCCGGCCAGACCGTCGCACTCGTCGGCTCCTCCGGCGCCGGCAAGTCGACCATCGCGCAACTGCTGCCGCGGCTGTACGACACCGACGAGGGATCCGTACGCATCGGCGGCGTCGACGTCCGCGACCTGAGCGCGGAGTCGATGCGGGCGACGCTCGGCATGGTCACCCAGGACGGGCACCTCTTCCACGACTCGGTCCGCGCCAACCTGCTCCTCGCCCGCCCCGACGCCGACGAGGCCGAGCTCTGGGACGTCCTGCGCCGCGCCCGCCTCGACGACCTCGTACGTTCCCTGCCCGACGGTCTCGACACGGTGGTCGGCGAGCGCGGCTACCGGCTCTCCGGTGGCGAGCGCCAGCGCATGACCATCGCCCGGCTGCTGCTGGCCCGCCAGCGCGTGGTCATCCTCGACGAGGCCACCGCCCACCTGGACAACACCTCCGAAGCCGCTGTCCAGGAGGCACTCACCGAAGCCCTGGAGGGGCGCACCGCGGTCGTCATCGCGCACCGGCTGTCGACCGTACGCGCCGCCGACGCGATCCTCGTGGTCGAGGGGGGCCGCATCGTGGAGCGCGGCACGCACGAGGAACTGCTCGCGGCGGAGGGACGGTACGCGGAGCTCTACCGGACACAGTTCGAGAAGACGCCCCACGGCGGCCCGGCGACCGGCGTGACCGGGATCGCGGTGGCGAAGGATGCGGTGGCGAAGGATGCGGTGGCGTAGCAGCGCGCGGGCAGCCGCCGTACTGACGCGGACGCGGCGCCGACGCTCGCTCAGGAGCCGCTCGGTAGCGGCCGGAGCACGTTCGTATGGGGCGGGGGGTGCGCAGGCCTGCAGCCGCGTGGAGGCGCTGGCGCGCTTCCACGCGGCGGGCGCGGCACCTGCTACTGTCCCGGCTCGGAGTGACGGGGCAACCTCAGTTCGACCGCGCACCCTTCACGCTGGAGGGTCAGCCCTGCGCGATGCAGGTGTACATGACTGTGACCCGGCCGTCGGCCGTCTCCATTGCGTTGACGGTCCCCAGCGCGGCGGAACGTGCAGCGCAGTCCGCCGCCGCGGCATGCGTCGGGTCGTTGGAAGTAGTCATCGTGTAGGGGCCAAGCACATCGCCGGGTGTCGCCTGCGCCGTGGCCGCGATACCCAGCGCCGCCAGGACGCCTATAGCCGCACCGATGGCAATACGCTTCATTCGCTTGCTCACTTCAATCTCCAGTCTGTTCCGTTGTTCGATGTCCGGATTGTCGCGGTGTCCGCTGAATGCATTAGAATGGCAGGTAAATCCTTGGCAAAGTGAATGGTTGCCGGCCACCCCCGATTCGACAGCGATCACGGCGGCGGAACTGATAGTTCCACGCGGTCGGTGACGCGTCATGAATAGCGAAAAATTCGGGACGGTTACGCGTTCATGCGATAAGGTTCGGCGCCATACCGGACGCGAGCAGTGAACCCTTCTCGGTAACTCGGTAAAGCCTCGTGCCGGTTGGTGATCTTCGTTACGTGGGGTGACCGTGTTCGATCAACTGCCGGAAGGTAGAGCGGATCTCCCGGCGGGGAAAGGTGCAGGCCACAACGCCCGTCAGGTCCTCGAACAACCCGCGGTGCCGGTGATGTGCTGTCGTCGGCGCGGCAGCCGCCGGGTCCTGATATCGGGTCACGCCTCGCCATGGTCGCGGCGGTCGTCCTCGTACCCGGGGCTTGCTGGCCCCACCCCACCGACCAGCAGAGACACCTACCGGATCACTACCTACGCTGCCGTGGGTGATCGGTACGACAACGGCTTCAAACATCAAGGTCAGCACAGGGCAGGGTTACCCGGTCCGGCAAGCCGGGGTTCAGAGACAGGTTGTCACTGGGTCAGCAGGCTGATGTCGTTTTGCGGGGGCACGGCGTTGGCTTGTGTCAGGGCCTGGCTCAACGGCACGAACCAGGACATGTTCGGCCGCCCGACTTTCTCGCCGCAGACTTTTAGCCCGTTCGGATTCTTCGGGTCCCGAAAGGTGGTGCCCCCCTTGACGAGGCCGACCCCCTCAACCGTGGTCGCGTTCGGGGTGGGGTCGGTGAAGAGCGGCCCCCCGCTGTCACCCTTTTCTGTGCACACGCTGGTTTGGATCAAGTCGTCCGAGATGATGTTATTGAATGATCGTTTCACGCCCACCGCTGTCACCTTCCCACACGTGGTTCGTGTGAGTAGCCCGTGCTTGCACACCTTCATGCCAACAAACGGCTCACGCACCCCGGTTACCGGAAAGGTCTTGTTGCCGAAGGCTTTCACCTGCCCCAGCGCCTCATTGAGGACAATTTCCTTTGTGAGAGCGACGACTCCCCAATCAGCGTCAGCAGGGCGGTTCGCGTACTTGTGTCCCACGCCGTCGATAGTGGTGCCGTTGTCCGCCCTGATGCGGAACTTGTTGCTGGCGGCGGGCTTGGTCTCGTCGAAGCAGTGGGCGTTGGTGAGGAACCCGGTGGGTGCGTTCGGGCTGTTGTTGATGCGTACCGCAAAGCCCATGGTGCACCTACCCACGTGCCCTCGGTCGATTTGTCGTTGGCTTTCTGCGCTGCCGGAGGCGCCTGCCTGATCACTGAGTTGGCCGCCTAAGTGGTTTTCCCATTTCAAGTCGGAGCCCAGATCTGGCAGCTTCACTTTTTTGTCGCTGAACACATCTACCACCAGGGTGTTCGTGTTCGGGTTCACGCCGACCGAGAAGTCAAAGTCGGCGA